>JBAXOP010000061.1:0-21494 GCA_037133195.1 Verrucomicrobiota bacterium
GCAGAGATGCACCAGAAAGTCTGCACACCACAGCATCTGCGGCAGTAGGATGCCCTCGGCAGGCAACGAGATGAGCAGCGCGTAAGGGAATACCTTGGTCAGACAACGACGGACGTCTGCCTCGAAGACGCGCCAACGCTCTGGCGTAGCACACCACCGCCATTTTTCTCTTCTGCCGCCGTGATGGCTTTCGCAAACGCGATCCGCGCATCACTCACGAACCGCTTGCCTGCCACCCCGACAATCACATCGTTGACCTGCATGATTCCAGCCGCCGGCGAGCCTGCGTCAACTTTCGTCTCGAGTATCTGCCGGGACTCACTGGTTGTGGAATTGCCGCCATATATCCAGCCACGCAGCCCCGTCGGGCCCAATGTCCAGTCGTGCCAATCATCATGATTGTCACCTTGGGTAAAATCCGGTGCCTCCTGTATCGAATTCACCATCACCCGGGTGATCGAACCCGCGCGCCACCGGGTCACTGAAAGTTTTGCGGTTTTCCCCCGGGCAGCATCGAATATCTTTCCGAGTGTCCCGATCGGATCGGCCACCAACGGCTCGCCGTCCACGGCCAGGATCACATCGCCAACCGCCAAGGGCTCCCCATGCAACCACCCCTTTGGGAAACGGGTGATGTAGAGCGGACGCAGACCATTGACCGTTCCGATCTCACACCCCCACCCCTCCGGAAATCCAAAACGGCGATTCGATGACGCCTGCGCCGGAGTCGGCTTGAAATTCGACGGCAACTCGATCGCTGCTGGGACGGGCACTTTCCCGGCCGCAAGCGCCTTGGCTGCATCATCCCAGGTGCGGCTGATCACGACGTCCGCCGGCGCATGAGACTGGAGTGCCGTCGGATAAACCCAGATCTCCCATTCATTAGCGAACGCCGTCCCCTTCAACGAAACCTCAACCGTTAGCTTGCACGGCGCTTTTGCCTTGGCCAGCGATGCGGTAATAGAACCCAGCGGCGATAACATTCCAGTGGGAGCCGTCGTCACCGGAAGCAGACCGCTTGCGACTTCATGGCCAGCCTCGTCACGGACGCTCCACTGTGGCTGAACATCCGTCAAATCCTTCTGCCCATAATTAGCGAGTTCAACCGTGCCTGTCACCGCTTCATCAAGCGTGTAGGCACGCTTCGGAATGCGCAGAAGTGGAACCACCGTGTTGCAGTACTGGCGGTGCTTCTCCGGCGTGATGAAACCTTTTGATTCCCAGAACGGATCAAGCGGGCCTATCAACGCCGTGCCTTGCGTCGGATAATCGTGCAGATCGAGGAGTGAAAACCCACCGTAGCCTGGTGTGCGCAACAGCAGCTCAATCTCCTCCTTGTATAGCAAAATAGCCTGCCGACCCACAGCCTGATAGATTTCAGGATACTGTTCCAGCAATCCTTTCGCCTTAAGATCCTTCCTGAACCACTCCTCCTTCACCCCGACCTTACCCTGGTCAATCGCAAACCGCCTGTTCGTTATTTGGACTGCGTGGGCGGACCAATCTGTCTGGCCTGAATCGTGGCGCCGCCGTTGCGTGTGAACTTCTCGGTGTGACCCACATTCCCTTCAACAATCCAGTATTTGATTTCACCGACGCCGAGGTTCTTTGGATCATTGATGTTATATTCTGTCGCCTGCCAGATATTATTGGTATCCGTCTGGCCCTTTCCAGCAATCTCAACATCCAGCTGATCAATCGTGAATCCATGCTTGCCGGTAACCGAAATATTGTAGGTGCAGCGCTGAGCACCCACCCGGCCGAAACGCGAGGCGTGATGTGCAAACGGGAATTCCAGACCGTTGAAGACGCAATCCTGTTCAATGAACATCTGTTAGGTTCAATTGACGGTTTTGACACCGTTGGCTTTGAGCAAGGTCTTCGCCTCTTCGATGCGGCGTTTCAGATCCTCGGCCTTGAGCGCGTTGCCCAACTGGCCGCTTTCCCCGCCATCGATGACACCGGGGGTTTTGGTTTTTTTACCGGTGTAAAGTTCATACATATCGGCCAGCGACCAGGTGTCATTGCGCAGACACGCGAACGGGATGCCGGAGTTCTTGAGGTTCTCCATGGGGTTGCGGGCCCAGGCATGACGGAAGTAAAGCGGCTCGGGCACCAGCGGACTGGTCAGCACGATGGCTTTGAAGTCGTAACTGGGTGCGCCGGTCTTGCCTTCGTTTTTATTCACCCACTGGGCCTGGGCCGGTTGGAAATGGCCGTCCTTGCCCGCGATCGCGAAGCCGAGGATGGGACCATCGTTGTAGGGACGCACCTCGTTATCCAACACGAGCACGAGTTTTCCGGCAGCGGGTTTCACTTCCTTGACCTGCGGCGGCAGCCACGGGATGTTCTTGCCATACTGCGTGGCCAGGGCCCAGCACGCGATGCGCTCGCCCACCGGGATCTTGATTTGCGGATGATACCATGCGCGGTGCTGGTCGAAGCTGCTGGCGTAGCCGATCGTCTTGTCACCCGCATTGCGGAGTTTCAGGAACGTCTGATAGTGCGACTCGCGGATGTAGGTGCCCTCGTCAACCATCCTGGACAGGAAGTTTTCCAGTGACTGGGGATCGCCTTCCGTCTCCTGTGAGATGATCCCGAACGGCATGGTCGGATCGTTGAAGACCGTGCGCCACGCCTTGATCATTTCGGGAAAAACCTGGTTATACATCACGTGGCCGTTAGGCATCAAAGCGTTGTTGTAGCCTTGGTGCCAGATCGCGCCCTTGACGGCCAGGCCGGCAAGCGGAGCGAGCGTGCCGGCATAGCAGTTAGCCGGGCGGTTCATATCCATCGCGGGACCGGGTTGCAGATCGGATGGCACCACGAAATTCGCCGGGATCGGTGTGCCCTCGGCCTTCATGCGGGCGATCCGGTCGTTATAGCCCTTGATCCTGGCCTCCAGATCCTTTTTCGAATCGAAGTCCGCCACCTTCTTGTCCCACTCCGCCAGCATGGCCTTGACCTCGGGTGTGTCGATCGACTTCAGCACATTCATCGGCGTCCATGTTTCGAGACAGGTGCCGCCCCGCGAGACGTCGAGGATGCCGATCGGGATCTGCGTCGCCATGTGGATGCGGCGGGCGAAAATATAACCGATGGTCGGCAGACTGCGCGCGGTGTTGGGTGTCACGACGTCCCAGAATCCCTGGCGGAGGTGACTCTTGTCCCAATCACTCCACCGGTACCAACGCGGAAACGCCTTCTGGATCTCGGGACCGCAGAGCTGCGGGGCCTTGAGCAGGCGCATCTTATCGAAGTTGGCGGAGATGGCTTCCAGCTCGCCGCCCTCGGACTTTTGCAGCGGGAACTCCATGTTGCTTTGCCCGGCCATCAACCAGACATCACCGATGAGAATGTTCTCCATCTCGATCTTCCTGGACTTGCCTTCCACCACCACGCGCTGCGCCTGCGAATTGGCTGGCTGCGCGGGAAACTCCACCGTCCATGACCGGTTGCCCGCAACCGTGGCGGACTGGGTCTTGCCGCCGAACGTCACGCTGACTTTTTCACCCGGCTGCGCCCAACCCCAGATGCGGATCGGCTTGTCGCGTTGAATCACCATGTTGGACTGGAACGCATTGTGAACACACAGGCCGGTGTCGATGGCCGGCGTGTCGAGGCGGTCCTTGCCCGGCACCAGTTTTTCCTGCGCCTGGGCAGTGGTGGTCAGGAGCGCTGCGGCCAATCCGGCCAGCAGGGAGATGTGATGTGTTTTTTTCATGTCAGTTAATATTTTCAGTATGATCAGTGATAATTGTTGCCCGGTGAAACGATTTCATAACATTTTCTAGAATCATCTGTTTGAAGTGGTATCATTCAGAAACCTTGAGCCGCACGAAGGTTTGGGGATCGGACGACGAAATGGTGACGGCCACGTGATCGAAGATGCTGCCGGGATTCACCGTGACCGCGCCAGAACTGTTAGACGGCACGGTGATTTCATTCCAATGCACCATGTCGTTGCTGTATTGCACGATCTGGGTGGTGGCGGGCGGCAGGGACGCGCGGTTGCGCTTGAAGGAGAAGACCAGGTTGCCGCCGGTGGTGGTGCTTGTCGGGAGTTTGGCGAGATCGTTGTGGTTCTTGTCGTCGCCGAGCACATTGGAAAAAGTTGTGGGGGGATTCTAATTTCCGATCCGATAGAGGTGGTCCTTGCCACGCAGAAACAACGAGCCATCCACCGCCGCGGGCGAGGCGAAACAACCCTCGTCAAGTTTATTGACGGCAAGCGGCTTGGCGCTCGCGCCGGCGGCCAGAACGCTCGTCTTGCCGCGCAGGTCGAAACAATAGATCCGCTCGGCCAAAGTGACCGGCGAGGCACCGAATTGCCCACCGAGTGACTGTTGCCAGACCTCTTTGCCAGTGCTGGCATCAAGGCAGGCAAGGCTACCATCGTCTCGCAGCAGATAGAGACAAGTGCCCACCACGGCAGGCGAGGTTTTTAGCGGCACTCCTTCCGTGAGCTTCCATGCCACATGCGTCTTGGTCACATCGCCGTGACCATCGGGCCGCAGCGCCCAGACCTCGGACTGGCTGAATCCCGTACTGGCAAACACCAGTCCCTGGGCAAACAGTGGGCGGAAGACCACAGAGTCGCCCCCGTGTAGCACCTTCCACAGTTCTTCGCCCGTGTTGGGATCGTAGGCATAGATGGCGTGCGATGCGGGGCTGATCAATTGGGCCTGACCTGCCACTTCAATGAGAATGGGCGTGCAGTGGCCCTTGCGAACCAATGGGGTGCTGAGGTGGCTCAAGTCCAATGAGCGGTTCCGCGACCAGACGGTCTTGCCCGTTGCCTTGTCCAGGGCAGTTAGAAATTGAACATCCCCGCCCGCGAAGTCGAGGATCAGCAGATTGCCAAATAAGACAGGTGACGACGCGGGACCTTGGATATGCGTGCAATGCAGGTCGGTGCGCTCCCAGAGTTTCTTGCCGCTGCCGGTATCGAGGCACGCCGTGCCGTACGTGCCGAAATGCACATAGATGCGCCCCTCCTCGACGACCGGGGTGGGCGTCGCGTAGGTGTTTAATGAATTGATTTTCTCCGGCTTTTCCACTGCAAATACCTGCACGTCGTGGACGATATGGCCCGTGGCGCGGTCGCAGCACACCGCGTAGAGGCGGGTGCCGTCCTCGGTGGCCGTGGTCACCCAAACCTGCCCACCCCAGATCACCGGCGAGGAATGGCCAAGGTCATGAATGCGTGTTTTCCAACGGATATTTTCCGTCTCGCTCCACTTCAATGGCAAGTCGCCACCCACCGCCAGGCCATCACCAGTCGGACCGCGAAATTGCGGCCAGTTAGCCGCCTGACAGATGCCCGCCGGCAGCAGCACCGCTAGGGACAGGATGCATGGCACGGATCGAATCGTCATAATATTGCTAGATGAAGGTTTGTAGTTTGAAGTGAGGCCAGTACGTTATGGATTGCACCGGTCTTTCACGGCCGGTCACCCATCGGCGGCACCGAAAAGTTTATTGCTGGGCGTGTGTCAGACTGGTTTTCGCATCAATGAAGACGGTGGTTCCGTCACGCTGGGTCGTGTCCCAGCCTATCAGTCCCAGCGGGCACGGGGAAACGTCACGGACCGGACGGGTCCGCCAGGTATTCACCGCGAGATGATGGTGATATGAGCCGCGGGCCATGAAACGCGCTCCGGGGTAGTCGGCTTGGGTGATCCGGAGGTCAAACCGACGGCAGAAATCCCCGGCCACGCTCAAATCAGCGACTTGCAGGTGCAGGTGGCCGATATGAAATATTCCGTTTCCTATCCGTTGCCCACTTTCCTCCAGCAAGATGCTATTGAGGGGCAACGCCAGACTGACCATTTCAATCCGCTCTCCGTGCCACGGCCATTCACGGGCGGGTTTGTCCCACGCGAGTTCGATGCCATTGCCATCGGGATCGGTAAAATAAACCGCCCAGCTCACCCCGTGATCGGCGGCTCCCTGCAAGCCAGGGGTGAGGCGAATGACCCGCCGCACGGCGCTTCGCCAATCCACTAAATCAGGATAGAGAAAAGCCGTGTGAAAAAGCCCGGGGGCACCCGGCGCTGGCCGACACGCTGCGGGATCCTCGATCAGGGTGAGCAGCACCTCGCCACTGCCGGCCTGCAACAGTGACAAGTCCCGGCTGCCGGGTGAGTCCCGCCGCGGCACCAAGCCGAGCGTCTGTTGATAGAAATCAGCCAGGCGCTCAACATGGTTGCTTCGCAGCACCACCCGCCTGATGACTGGGATGAACGATGTGGAGTCGGAAATTGTCATGGTCGTGGGGGCTCTCAGATGGGTTGGCAAGACAGCAAACACCGGGCTGCTGGTTAGGCCCGGGTGAAATGACGATCGATGGACCAGCGGCCACCACCGGAGACCAGCAGAGCCAAGGCGATGCCGATGGCGAGCAGGAAATATTCGATGCCTTCACCAGGTTGGGTGCCAAACCAGTTCATGAAGAATCCGTTGTGGATATGCACCATGAGCATGGCCGTGGTCATGACGACAGCGAGGCCCGACGCGGCGAGACGGGTGCCGACACCCAGCACGAGGAGCAAGGGCGCGAAGAATTCGATGATGATGACGCCGAATGCCAGAAGCCAGGGGATGCCCATAGTTCCGGTGAGAAATCCCATGGTGCCCGTAAAACCGTAACCGCCAAACCACCCGAGCAACTTCTGCGCGCCGTGTGGAAAGAGGGTCGCGGCCAGTGCCAGGCGAAGCACTGCGGGAGTGGCGGAATCGTTGCTGCGGGTCAGGCTGTGAAGCAAGGTGCAGAGAGGATTGGCGGTGGTGGATTCCATAGCGCCTGCGGCGTGAGATGTGGATGTCATGTTCATGGTGGTGGTTGTTTGTTTGGTTGTTTGTTTGTTTGTTTGGTTGGGTTGCGGCACCAACGGGCGTCGCAACGGGATGACCATGCCACGCCGTGGCGGCGGCCGATAATGCCATTTCGCTCTTGCCGTTATGCGTTCTGCGCATACCCTTGGGAGCCATGATCGAATTGTTCCGTGCGTTTGCAGTCGTGTTGGAGGAAGGCAGTCTCAACCGGGCCTCGGTCCGCCTGCACCTGTCCCAGCCATCGCTATCGCGCCAGATGCAGGCGTTGGAAAGCGAAATCGGCGGTCCCTTGCTGGAGCGCCTAACCAGCGGCGTGAAGCCGACCGCGTTGGGCCAGGTGACCCTCGCCAGCTTGAGTCCGTTGCTGGAACAGTACGACTTGGCGCTTGCCGAGTTGCGCCGGCATGCGCGGGGCCAGCGCGCCGAATTCCGGATCGGCTACATCGGCTCCGCAGCGCATACCTATCTGAATCCCGCGTTGGCGGCCCTGCGGCGGGAACACCCCGAGGCGAAGGTGAAGTTGCTGGATCTAACACCTGCCGAGCAGATCACCGCTTTGGAGAAGGGCGAAATTGATCTCGCGCTCATCGGCCAGGAGGGAGCCTCGCTGTCGCGGGATTTTTACACGCTCAAGCTCGCCACCCTCGGGGCGTGCGTGGCGCTGCCGATAGATCATCTGCTTGCCCAGCGCCGCGAACTCCGACCGGCCGATCTCAAGGGCGAGGTATTCGTCGGCGCGCCCGAGAACGAGGTGCCGGGACGCAACCGCTGGGTTACCCGGATTTGCCGCAAAGGTGGCTTCCGCCCTCGCTTCGTGGTGGAGGGAGCCAGTATTGGCGAATCCTTCTCGTTGGTGGCCAGTGAAGGCGCGGTGATGGTATTGCCGGATTACTTTGCCCAAAACCCGCCGCCGGGAACGAAGCTGCTGCCGCTCATCGACGCTGCCGCCACCTGGGATCTCCTGCTCATTTGGCAGCGCGGGCGGGCATCCGCCGTGCTCAAGGCCATGATCGCTTTGTTAGGCCAGAATGCCAAAAAGACCGTGTCGCAGTAAAACGGGCCGGGGTGCAAGGATTTTCGGGATCTCAATCTCCTCCATGCCGTTCGGCTCACTGTGCTTATTACCGGCCTCCTCCCGGTGGCGTGCGACCCTCACCAAAGTATTTTTCGCTCCGGTAACGCAGCCACACGCGCAGCACCTGCGGCACTTTTTCACGTTCCATCTCACTGAGTGATTCATAGAGTACCAGTGCCTTCTCCCGCTCGCCACGGCAGGCACGGTTGTTGTGCGCGTCCCAATACCCCCGTGCCACGCGGAGGCGACGACACGTCTCCCTGATCAAGGCAATGCCGGTGAGCGGCTTGTCATTGGCCTTTTTCTTCATGGGCCTGTTTGGTAATTGTAGCTTGGTTTGGCAGCCACGAAGGATGTCAGCAATTTGAGCTGATGTATGGGTTCGTAAAAGTTGGGTTGATAGGTTCGTTAGGTGCCGGATAACATCAAGGAGCTAGCATCTCCACCATCATTTCGCCCATGGCTTTACCGTTGAGATACTCGCTCTCGCCATTATGGTTCCAGTGGTAGCCGAAGTTGCTTGGGGAAATCGAGGCATCGCGCCAGAACGGGCGGGCATTGGTGGTTTTCACGTTGCCTTTGAACTCAGGATATTTTTTCGCATCAGCCACGGCGAGCTGAGCCAGCTCCACCGCCGTGGGTTGCGGCGGCGGGTCCATGCTGGTGGTGGTGATGGACACCGGCAGCTTCGGGCTGCCAAACTCGGCACGCAGGTCCTTGATCAAATCGACGAGGTTGGCCTCGTAATTGTCTGAAGCGGTCTTGTCACAGCGGTCGTTCCATCCCTGATGCCAGCCGAAGCCGGCGATGCGGTAACCCATCCCTTTCCACTCGGGAAACTCCGTTCCGAGGTTGTCGAGCACGTCGCGCACATAGGCGATCATCCCGGTATAATACGGACCGACCACCCCGCCGCGGGCCGCCGCCGCACTTGGCGGGCGAAAATCAACGTTGAGGCTCTTGCCGCCCCAAGCGGTCTTGATGATCAAAACCGGCTGTTTGACGTGATCGCCGACGACCCAGCCGAAGCCATATTCCGGGCCGATCCAGCCTGGATTGCGGCTCTGCGCGTAACCCATCTTGAGATCGCCCTTGATGACGCCGCGCGGCCCGGTGATATCACTGTCGCGCCACCAGACCTTGACGTTGCTGCGGGTTTTCCAAGTGCCGTCCTTGTTGACTAGGTGAGCGTAGTTTTTGGGATCGTGTTCGACCTGATAACGCAGGCTGCCAATGGCTCCCTTCACATCTCCGTGGCCCTCCTCCACCTTGCCGTGCCCGACCATGTTGGATTGTCCGGCAAGGATAAAAACCTGCACACCCTTGGGGTCGTTGTCCCAGGTGCCGCTCATTTTCGAGGTCTCTACAGCAATGGCCGCTCCGCTCGCCGTGAGCGCTAAGACCAGGAATTTTACAATGGTCCGTCGAGTGTGGATTTTCATGTTTTATTGTTAGGTAATTGCGTTTCGGCAGGAACGCCGATTAAAAACCGGCAGCCGTGCCGGAAGGCGGAGCGTGAGGGGATAAACTTCTTGGTTCCGGGTGGGACTATACGATGCGGATGTTCGTGGACTTTCGATGGCTTGAATTATGTTCACAGGTTCTCGGGTTCGCGGCCCGGTGCCAGTCGCTAAACCTTGAAAGGAAGTTGTCCACAAGACGGGTCAGGATGCTCGCGGATGATGGTTTGGAGCGCCGCCTCGCCTTCCTCGCAACGCCTTGCTTGAAACAGAAAAATTTCCGAATTCAAGCCTCAGCGCTGACGAGCGGATAAGTAACGGTGAAGCGCGTACCCACACCTACATGGGAGACAAAGGCAACATGGCCGTGCAGATATTTTTCGGTGAGGAGTTTGATGCTATACGTGCCAATGCCCCGGCCACTGCCCTTGGTGGAAAATGAACGCAAGAATATCTGCAACTGCACCGATGGGGGTATTACCGCCGGATTGTGAACGATGAACGATACGGTCTCGCCGCTGGCGTGGGCAGCAAGCGTGATAACTTGCCCGGGAAGAGATGCTTCCAGCGCGTTTTTGACCAAATTGATCAGCACCCGCCTCAAAAGGTGGGGATCACTTAAAAACCGAAAAGATTCAGCCGACGGATCCACGACGAGGATCTTGTCCTTGGCAGTGTTGTAGGAATAAAACTGGCGGATGACTTGGGTCAGCAACTCGGCGGAGTGCACCGGCCTGAGTTCCACTTTCAGATCCCCGCTTTCCGCGGCGCTCAATTCGCGCTGGGCACTGATTTCTTCGAGGAGTTGATCCGCCGATTCGCAGATCATGGCGGTCATTTCCTTGATTTCCGAATCCGTCATTTGGGTCTCAATCATCAGATCGGCCAGACTCTTGATACAACCGGCGGTGTTGATCACGTCGTGGAAAAAAATTCGTTCCAGCATTTTACGTCGTTTTTCATCGCTGATGTCCACGACGGAAAAAACGGTGAAGACATCGCCATCGACCTCAATTGGGCGCGACCAGACCCTCAAATCCAGCGCTGTTTCATTTTGGCCTAGTTCGCCACAGATCATACGGCATTCCTGGATGTCTAAGCGCTTGAACTGCTGGCTGTTGAGGATGGAGAGCACGGCTCCACAGGTCTGGCAAAACGGCGTGGTGCCGCACCCCCCCGGTGTCAGGTGCGCCCGGATGCAGCCCACCGCTTCCCCCGGTCGGCGACCGAGAAAATCCGGATATACGAAGCCTATGGCCTCGCCCGTTTTTTTGCCGAGTACTTGAGCCTCGGATTCCAAGCCGAGAAAATCCATGAAAGCTCGATTCGCAAAAACAATCTGCCGGTGCACATTGAGCACCGTCGTCATATTGGGAACCGAATCCAAAAAATCACGAACAAAGGGAAGCGCGGACAATTTCCGATGCTGACACAAGACTTGATCTTGCAGATCGCGTTCGGCCGATGCAAATGCTGTCTCCAGTGCCATAATTTTCACTCTTACAGGTTATTCGGTTTTCTTGGGGATGTTCACGAATCGAGAGAAAGGGACGGCGGGATTCGTCATTGATCCTTCATAAACGGCTCACACACTGCAAATCCCCACGCCTTGTTTGAGGCTGGCAAGCTTGTCCGGGCGGCTAGGGGTGAACTCCTGACCCACAAAACCATTGTAGCCGGTATCGGCGATGGCTCGCATGATCGCCGGATAGTATAATTCCTGGGTATCGTCAATCTCATGGCGTCCGGGAACCCCGCCCGTGTGGTAGTGCGCAAACCAACGGTGCTGCTCGCGGATGGTGTGTATCACATCGCCTTCCATGATTTGCATGTGATAAATATCATATAGCAACCCAAAGTGGGCACTGCCTAACTTCTCGCACAGGGCCACGCCCCAGGCGCTGCTGTCGCACATGTAGTCCGCGTGGTTCACCTTGCTGTTGAGCAACTCCATCACCAGTTTCAAGCCGAGTTGTTCGGCCAGCGGCAACAGGCGCTGCAGACCGATGGCGCAATTCTCGAGCCCTTGTTGGTTGTCCATGCCTTCCCGGTTACCGGAAAAACAGATGACATTTTTAGCACCCACGGCGGCGGCGGCCTTGAGGTGTGGCTCGTAGGCGGCCACCAGTGCATCGTGATGTTCGAGGCGGTTGAATGCCTTGGCGATGGTACCCACCTTAACGCCGGCGGCGGTGGTGCCAACCGGGAATGAGACCATCGCGCAGGTGAGGCCGTGCTTGTGGAGCGTGGCAAACTCGTCAGGCATGAGCAATTCGATGGATTGGAGACCGATGGCCTTGCCGGCGATGCAGAGGTCTTCGAGTGGAATATCACCGTAGCACCACTTGCACGCCGAGTGGTTGATCCGACTGGCGGGCGCGGCGACGGCCAGCGCAGCATCGGCGGCAGCGATGCGGTGGGTCAGGGAGGCGGCGAGGGTGCCGAGGGCCGCGGATTTTATAGATGTCATAAGAAAAGGGCGACGCTGCATGCTGCGGATACGTCAGGGGATGAGGGTGATATTTCAGATAGATTCAGAGACCAGTGGGGCGGTCCACGAAGGACCAAGGCAAGGCAAAGCGATGTGAGAGAGCGGCGGCGAGCGCCTTGACCCCGAAGGTCTCGGTCGCATAATGGCCCGCCAACAATAGATTGATGCCCAATTCTTCCGCCAGCGGAAAACTCCAATGCGGCCCCTCACCGGAAATAAACGCATCCACCCCCGCCGCCGCTACTCGTGCCACTTCACTGCCTGCCCCTCCCGTGACCAGGCCCACCGAGGTGATTTTTTCCGGTCCACCGGCACACATCAGCACCGGTCCGCCGACGGCTTGCATCAGTTGTTGTTTGAGTTCGTCGCGCGTCCCTTGCCAGACACCGCGCAGGCCGACGGCCAGGCCTTTCCAATCCAAGAACGGCAGCACATCCCGCATTCCAATCGCCTGTGCCAAGTGCGGGTTATTGCCCCATTGCGGGTGCACATCAAGCGGCAAATGAGCGGAATAAATCGCCAGTCCGGCGTCCATGGCCAATTTAATTTTGCGGTAAAACGGGCCACGCAGCGGTTGGGTGCCTTGCCAGAACATCCCGTGATGCACCAGCAACAAGCCTGGGCCACCTGCCGCCGCCTCTTCCACCACAGCCAGCGAGGCATCGACCGCCGCCACGATTCGGCCGAGTTGTCCCTCATTGGCGAGTTGCAAGCCATTGAGCGCGCCCGGATAGTCAGGGATAGTGGCGATGTCCAACTGCTCATCCAGAAACACCACCAATTCATTCAGGGAAACCATGCGCCAGCTTAGCCATGGCGCCGCCAAATGACAACATCGGCATTGTCGCCAACGGATTTTCCGGCTACAAAGTCGCGCAGATCCTCGGCTAACTCAGCCCGCCACTCGATCACGCCCCCGGCCCATGGCACCGCCAGCACCGCCGCATGCAGCGCGTGACGCGGCAAAAATAGGCGCCGCGCCAAATCCGGTGTCCAACCTGCACTCATCCAATCGAGGTATTCCTGGCCGGCGGCTGAGTACAATTTATCGCCGACAACCGGATGGCCGCAATGAGCCAGGTGCACGCGGATTTGGTGCATTCTTCCGGATTCTGGAAAACATCGCAACAAGCTGAAGCGCCCTTCCTGGCGCTCGAAGCGTTCCATCACCTCAAAGCGCGTCCGGCATAATTTACCCGCCGGATGGACGGTTTGGCGCACCCAGATCGCGGAAGTGCCCACATCCCCGGCGCGCAGCAGCGGTTCATCGCAGTCCCACGTCTGCGCTTCCGGCCAGCCCAGCACCACCGCTAGATATTCTTTGCGGGCCTCCCGCCTCATGAATACTCCGCTGAGTTGCCGCGCCGCCGCCGCATGCTTCGCCACCAACACCAACCCGCTCGTCTCTCGGTCCAGCCGCGTCACAATCCCGGGATTCGCTCCGTTGGCCAACTCATAGGCCAACAACTTTGTAATCCCACCTAACAAATCTGGCTCGGCCTTGCGATTTGCCGGATGCACGATGAGCGGGGCTGGCTTGTCCACCACGATCCAATCGTCGCACTCATCCACCACCCTGAAGTTGACTATCACTTGCAGACTCACCGGCGCGACTCTGCCCCATACCCCGGCCTTTTCAACCTGAAACGGCAAAATTGCGCCTATTGCGTCTTGCGCTCAGAATCAACGGGTGCAGGAGATTGGCCGTCACAATGGTGAGGCAGCCGACATAAAACCCGGGGTGCAACTCGCGGTGTTCGCCAAATACCACGGCGGCGGCCAAAATACCGTATATCGGTTCGCAATTCATTGCCAGATTGCCGGTGTACGCGCTGAGGTGGCGCAGCAGATGAATGTGATACGAGTGCGCGAACACCGTACATACCCAACCTAGCAACAACAGCCAGAGCCAGTCCCAGCCCCGCCAATCCAGCAGCGCCGCATACGCCCCGGCACCGTCGCTCCAATGCAGGCCGATCAAACAAACGACACAGGCGCCGGTCATTTCCCAGGCGACCATCACCAGCGGGTCCTGCCGCCGCTGGCGCACCATGTGCTGGTTTAGAACTGGAAACACGGCGGCAAACAATGCTCCAAGCAGCGCCACCCCTAATCCTAGCAATCTATCCGGCTCAAAGCCCGCCACCAGCACGATGCCAAGGACCACCAGCAAGCCGAGCCAGACTTCTAACGGGCGCACCCGCCGCCGTTCCATCAACGGTTCGGTGAAGGCGGTGAAAAATGATATAGTGGCCATGCCGGCCAGGCAGATAGAGATATTGGCGAGTTTGACGGCACCGAAAAAGCACATCCAATGCAGGCCCACAATTCCGCCGATGCCGAGCAATGCCAGCGCACCGCGCCACGGCAGCCACAATTTGCGCCGCAATATCACGGCCACCATCCCCGCCCCCAGTGCCGCGAGACATGTGCGCCAAGCAACCAAGCCAGTGGCCGAAAGCGTGATGAGCCGGCCGAATACTGCGGTGGTTGCCAGCAGCGCCACCAGCAAATGCAGCTTCAGATATATATGGCGCGGCGCGACCGATCTCACGACTCCCCCTCGATCAAGGCATCGAGGTCCTGGCGGTACCTGACAATTCTGGAGCTGCCACCCTCCACCATCACCTCAGCGGGCAGCGGTCGCGAATTGTAGTTAGATGCCATTGCAAAGCCATAAGCCCCGGCGGACATCAGCGCCACGCACTCGCCCGGTTGAAAGTCCGGCAACGCCCGGTCCTGGCAGAAAAAGTCGCCGCTCTCGCAGATTGGGCCCACCACGTCCACCACCACCCGCGCGTCGCTGGCGGGCTGGTTCAGCGGCACAATTTCATGATGGCCCTCGTAGAGCGCCGGTCGGATCAGGTCATTCATGCCGGCATCGACAATCTTGAAGGTCTTCGCCAATCCCTTTTTCTCATACAGACAACGGGTGAGCAGCACCCCCGCATTGCCCACAATGTAGCGCCCCGGCTCGAGTAATATCTTGAGGCCCAACTCCTTGAGTCGCGGCACCAGTTCCATGCCGTAACGCTCAATGGTCAGCGGGCCGTCGGCCGCTTCTCGCTGCTGCCACCACTCGGCCGCTCCGGATTCCAGCGAATTTTCATACACGATGCCAATGCCGCCGCCGATCGACCAAAATTCGATTCCGTGGCGACGTTTGAGCAGGTGCACCAGCGGCGTGACTTTTTCCACCGCCTCAATGAACGGCGCAATCGAGGTGAGCTGGGAGCCGATATGCATTTGCAGGCCGCGCAATTTAATGTGGGGCAATTCCTTGGACGCCCGTTCGTAAAGGTCCGCAATCCCCTCGAAGTCCACGCCGAACTTATTCTCAGACTTGCCGGTAGAAATGTATTTGTGCGTCTTGGCGTCAACGTTGGGATTGACGCGTACGGCGGCCGGAGCGACCAGGCCGAGTTCGCCGGCGACCTGGTTGAGGTAGCGCAATTCCTCCTCACTCTCGACGTTAAACGAGTAAATCCCCTGCTCGAGCGCATAGATGATTTCGGCGCGGGTCTTGCCCACCCCTGCAAACGTGCAGTGCGCCGGATCGCCGCCGGCTTTGAGCACCCGGAATAACTCCCCGCCAGACACTATGTCGAATCCCGCCCCTTGCGCGGCCAGTAGGCGCAGCACCGACAGGTTGGAGTTGGCCTTGACCGCGTAGGCGATTTTATGCGCCACCCCGCTGAGCGCCGCATCGAGCCGCCGAAAATGATCGGTGATGGTGCCGCCAGAATAGACGTAAAGCGGCGTGCCGTGGGTGGCGGCCAATTGGTTCAAATCGACGTCTTCGCAGTAAAGCGAACCCTGCTTGTAGGAAAATCCGTGCATCGCGCCACCGACATACCCTCCAGACGCATTCACGTCAAGTTAACCAGCCTCAACTTATTGGCCTCATGCACAAGTGCCATTGACTTTCCCAGGATCCGCGGAGAGTGCACCACCCCATTATCAGCCCGGCGCTAGCGCCATACAGGAGGCGTCCGCAGCGTGTTATTGCTCGACACACGATGACCCATGGCTAAAACTAGTACGTGAATTTTTCTAATCATTTCAATGTGTCCAATGACTATGACACCTTGTACGGCCTCTACGGTTCCACCAAAACACTTATACAATGGCAGGAAACTCAGTTATACTTTTTATCGCGGGACGCGACAAGCAAAGCACCCAACGCCACCGCACCAGGCATGCCCGGCACCCCGACCACGGCACGCAACATCCAGACAATGGGCACCCGCTGGACTTCGTTGCCCGGCACACTCGCCGGCTGGGATTACTCGTTGGAAGCGGCGCTCCAGTTCGGCAACATCCTTCAAGCAAACGTCCGGCGCAACCAGCGGGCCTACGCTCTGTTCGCCAGCAGCGGATATACTTTCACCGATACCCGGGGCTGCCCGCGGCTAGGTGCCGGTTATGATTTTGGATCGGGCGACAACAATGCGAATGACGGCAAGAACCAGACGTTTGATAATCTGTTCGGTACCAATCACCGGTTCTATGGCTCAATGGATCTGTTCTGCGTACGCAACTTGCATATCCCCCGGCTGTGCGCTTCCATCATGCCGGTCAAGCAACTGAGCCTATCAACCGAATACCTGATGTTCTGGCTGGCCAACACCAACGACTCTCTCTATCCGGAATCTGGCTCCAGCCGCAAGGAAAATGGTTACGGACAGCATCCAAACTTCAGTAGCTACGTTGGCTCGGAATTGGATTTCTTGGCAACTTATAGCATCAACCCTGCTTGCGAACTGCAACTCGGTGCCGGCCACTTCTTCGCTGGCGAGTATATCAAGCAATCGGTTAACTCTGTACCCGCCAACGGCGGATCGAGCGATGCCAACTGGTGCTACCTCCAGGCCCGGCTCAAGTTCTAGCTAACTCCGCGCGATTCCGCGTTTCGATGACATTTTTTGCCCGTCGGAACATCAAAATGTGCCAAAGCATTTTCCACTTGGCACAGGAACTGAGAAGTTTCGGTCAAGGCAGGCGGACCTCGGCGGATTCGCCGGCTTTCAGATCGTGCTCGGCAATGATTTTACCGCCTTGAATGACACTGAGGTGTTGCAATCCCCCGCGGCGTTCAACCACCACATCAAAGTTGCGGTTGAAGGCACGCACCGAACGCAGGGCCATGCGCGGCCAACCGTCGGGTAGTCGCGGGGTGCAGCGGAAGCCATCAAGCCCGGTGGGCAACATGCCGAAGAGCCCCTCGGTGAAGATGCGGCAATACAAACCGCTCTCCGACGATAGATGGCGCTGATCACCCTCCGGCCACGCTTCTACCGGATAGGGCACGTGGTCACCTAGCAGGCGACGATTGGTATAGGCCGTTAGATAACGCAAACCGGTGGTGGTTTCGCCGGCCTGGAAGACACCGCGCAAGCCGTAGAGGGTGGAGCGGTCCCAGAATGCCAGATCTCCGGCCTGCGAGGCCAAGCCATCGGACGTCCAAAGTTGGGGTGAGAACAAGGCGGCGATGGTGCCATCGCGCCGCTCCTTCAGCCCCATGCACAGTGGCAGGCAGATCCACGAGCGCAACACATCGTTGCCATCGTAATAGCGGTACGTGTTGAAACCCGCTACCGTGGAACCAAAGTATTTGTCGATAGCTTTGGCCATGGCGTCGGCTTGTTGGTCGTAGCTGCGGGCTTCTGCGCTCAGGCCCAGCACCCGTCCCAAATCAGCGGCCGAGCGCAGGCCGCCGTAGTACAGGCTGGAGGTGGACAAATTGGCTTTGCCGGTGGGCAGGCGGCCTTCGAGTTCGTCGGTGTTAGAAGCGATCACGCCGTCTGGGGTCATTTGGCGGCGGGAGTATTCCAAGCACCAGGCGATGGCGGGCCAGAGTTCCTTGGCGATCGCCGCATCGCCGCGAGCCAGACAGAAGCGGGCACAGCCATAGGCATACATCGACGCATCCCCGCGGTCGCCGTCGCCGCCACCCAGGCCGATGCCCTCGGAGTACAGCGATGACGGAATGAGTTTGTAGTCCGGCTTCATATGTTTTTGGAAAAGCCGGTAAGTGTCCAGCGACGCCTGGTTACTGTTTTTTTCACCCAGAAACGGGAAAAATGGTCCGGCGTATTCCACGTTGTCGTTGCACCAAGCGGCGGCGTAATACGCCAGGCCGCCCGGCGCGAGCATCATCCCTCCGCGGGTGTCATTGATCGCCTCGGCGACGCGCAATTTGCAAAAGCTGAATGCGCGGTCCAGTTCCGGTTCGGGTGTCTCTAAGCGCAGGTCGCGCTGGATCCCAGCGACGTAGGCACGCCGGGCTTTTTCCTCGGCGGCGACGTCGATCACGGCGGCTGTCTCACTATCCAAACGCCCGCGGAAGAGCACCGCAAAACTCATTTCCTTGCCGGGAGCCAGCGTGGTGGTGGCTGGCGCGGTGCAACTCACTTCGGTGACGTTAAGACCGTACGGCCCCTTCTCCTGGTATTTCACACTGAGGGGGGCCACCGCCACTGTCCGCGCTACTTTGCCGATATTGCGCAACGTCCACCGGTCAATGGCCGTCGGCTGCGTCGTGCTAGGAAACGCGCATCGCGTAACCGCCAGATTCTTGTCCGCCAATGCTTGAATGGTCAGTGTGCCGTCCAGCAGCACTCGCTCGACACGCATAGCCCCGAGCGGGGAGCCATCCACGGTGACGCTCGGCTCGATTTCCTGCGGCGTGTAATGCCGGATGAGCCCGTTGAACATGCCGTTGTTGCCGGTGCGCAAGGATGGCCAGATCACACTGCGTTTCAGCGTCAGTCCACGCTTGCCATCAATATGATAGGCAACGACCTGGCCGACGCGCAATCCGCCTTGCTCGATGAAATCGGCATGTGGCAACCGCGCATCCTTGGTCACTGGCCACACGGTGGTTAGAACATCGCCCAACTGCCACCGCGGCGGGGTGGGCGGCGCGGCGACCGTTGCGGGCTTGGCGCCACGCACCTGGAACGCGGCCTCCGCCCAATCCGCGTGGTCGTGCTCGGTGCCGTCAAAGCCGTCGGTCACGCGCAGGGCCAGAAGCTTCACACCGGTTAGATCGAGATCGACCGCCTGAGCCGCCATGCCGCCGCGCATCAGCGGGCTGCACCAGAGGACTTTGTGGTCGCCCTCAATGATAAACTCAACGCTGCCATTCTTTTTTTTGGCTTGGCCATCGTCGTCGATGCCAACTTTGGCGGTGAAGCGGGTACTGCCGCCCTGCAAGTCCAGATGCAGGATACTTGGCGCGCTGGTGCCCAAGCCATGGGTGAATGCCTGACCGGCGATGCGCAGCGGCTTGCCGGTAGTCGAGTGATCGGTGCCGGGCTTGCCATTGCCTTGTTGAGTGCGACTCAGATCTAGTGCTGACAGGCGGACTTCTTCTGCGGCGGCGTGGCTTAGAAGGAGGCACAGGACCGGCAAGAATGATAGTGGCTTCAGAAACAATGGCATGGCTTGGGGGGGGATAGCGGTTGGGGTTGGAGGATGCTGGGTCATGCCGCCATGTCAAGCTTCAGATATCAGATTCAAAAATCAGTGCCCGCACTCAAAAATTATCCACCCGGTAGGGCTCATTCCTGTTTTTCTAAAAACCAGCACGTCTATCCAGCTCGTTTTATTGTGGCCCGCTCTGGCACCACAATTCTTGATAGACCCGCAAGGTGGACTGGCACATGGCTGCGCGAGTGAATGGCTCGCCCACTGGCAGCGGCTGCGGCCTCCCGGCGAGGATGGCCCGCGCTGTGGCCAATAATCCGGCGCGGTCGCCAAGCGTCACCCGTCCCATGGGAAATAATTGGCCCAGCAATTCGCCCACCCCGCCGCAGTCGTATCCGAGCACCGGTTTGCCGAGCGCCAAGGCCTCCAGCACGGTGCGTCCGAACGCCTCGGGCTGGCGGGATAATGCGCAAACCACGTCGCTCACCGCCATCACCTCGCGCAAGTCCTGGCGATGACCGAGAAACTCGACCTCGGCACCGAGGCCCAGATGCCGCACCATGCCGTGCAGCTCTGCGAGATAGGCGCGTTTTTTCGGATGTGTGTCACCCGCCACCAAGCCATGCACCGGCAGACCCATCGCCTTGAGCGCCGCAAGTAGCTCAAAAAACTCTTCGTGCCCTTTGAGCCGGGTAATTCGCCCGGGCAACAGTAATACCCGCTTGCCTGCCAATCCCGGTCGCTCCGCTTCCCAGGCCGACAACCAGGCCGCCGCCGGACGGAATGCCTCCCCAAAATCCTCCGCGGCAATCCCCCGTGGTATCACCCGGATGATATCGCCCGCCACCTTCCGATAGTTTTCGAGCACATATTGCCGGACACTTTCAGACACCGCGATGACCCGCTCCCCGCGCGTCATCACTGCGGAGTAGGCGTTCACCGAGTAAAACCCGTGCACCGTGCTGACCAGGTGCGGTCGCGCATGCAGATCCATGCCACGCCAGGCCAGCCAGGCCAGCCAGCCGGGCACCCGCGAGCGCAGGTGCAAAACGGCCGCCCGCTCATCCGTTAGAACCCGCCGCAATCCCCTCACTTGCCACAGTGAAGCAACATTTTTGCGATGGACTGGCAGCGTGATATGGCGTGCGCCGCTGTGTTCCAATTCGGCCACCAGTCGTCCTCCGTTGGAAATGACCAGCGCCTCATGTCCGGCTGCCACCAGAAAGGCCGCCAATTCCAAGGTGCCGCGTTCCACGCCACCGGCATTGAGTTCCGGCAAAATCTGTATGATTTTCATAGCGGCTCATCGCGGCGGGCGAGTGTCAGGGCCAAGCCAATTGACCCGATAAAAAGCAAATAGCAGGCGAGTAAATCCAAGTAACTCCTGCAAATCCGCGGAATCTCCGGCGCAAACGCCGCTCCTAGTGCCGCCTGCCAGAACTGGTGCCTGCCGATCACCTTGTCAAATACGTACAAAATCAGCAACGCCGCGGCGATCAGTCCGCTGCCCGCGTGATTGCCCAGTGTCCCCACGAAATGCACCACCACTCGGCGATGCCGCAGCGCGGTGCCCAGCGCCACTAGCAGCATCGCTCCCACCACCCAGTTCTCTGGAAACGGCCGCCCCATGATCAGCGACGCAAAATCCTCCACCTTATCAATCACTGCCGCTGCCAGTCCCAACGCTAAAATCCGACACACCGGCCGGTTGCGCCCTGCATGCGCGCTGGCCCCGAAAAATACCGCCGAAGCCGCCGCCAGCAACAAGGCTTGCAGCAAGGCCACTGTGCCATGCCCTAAGGGGGCCGACGGCCGGTTCGGCAGCCACGCGGGCAACAAAATGGCGAGGCTACCCGCGCAAATCAGCAAGCCGCGCACCACGGTGCGCAACCAGGAAGAGTCGCGGCGGATTATTGTTTGTTCGGTGTCCACTTGGCCTCTTCTACGTGCTCTGAACCGCCATGGCAAGCCGCATGCGCCGCCAATTCTCGCCCATCCACACTCATGCACGTCAAGCATGCCGTGCCTGCCTCACCCCGCACCGGTTTTTGCCGCCTCAAAAAAATCCGTTGCTAATTTCTTGACAGCTCCCATCTTCTCCGCTTTGCTGCCGCCCCGCAGCAATGCACCCGTAGCTCAATTGGATAGAGCGTCTGACTACGAATCAGAAGGTTAGGGGTTCGAGTCCCTTCGGGTGTAC
>JBAXOP010000062.1:0-21477 GCA_037133195.1 Verrucomicrobiota bacterium
CCTCGGCAGAGATTTCCCAGTCTCCCTGTCGCCACTCCATCTGGATACCGCCCTCCGGCGTGGGGTAAAGGTAGGGCAGCGGCAGGGCCTCCGCGCTGGCACCATCCCAGGCCTGGGTGAAGGCGGCCAAGCCTTCCTTGGTCGGTGCCTTGCCTTCCCCATCGAGCCAACCGTCCTTCAACTGGGCCAGCTCCTCGCAGCGGGCGGCCACATCGATGAGTCTCGGTCTGAGGAAGTCCTGCTGCATGGTCGAAATCGGATTATCGTTCGCCAAGGCGCAATGTCAATCACCCAAACATCAACTCCCGCTTTGGCTTGCTCGTTGAGTTTCGGGCTTGGGAGATGTTCCATATTGCGATAGCTGGCCGCAGAGAGGCGCTTTGAAGGAACGGCTGTTGCCAGCGGTCGCAGTCCGATACAAAATTCGCAGCCGAGGGCGTTGGCGATCTTGACCATGGAATCAAGAGTGAAGTTGGTATCGCCGCGGAGAATCTTGGTGACGTAGGCAGGCGACGACCCGATTGGTAAAGGAAGGCTTCCACGGGAATAATTAACCTCCAGGTTAAAATCGCGAGTCGATTTTCACATTTTCAGCATTTTTCCTGCCGCCGCCATGATTTCCGCGAGTTTCTCGCGTTGCGGGGCTGCGCCGCGGGCTTGGTCGGGCTTGCCGCCGCCTTTGCCGCCGGCGATGGCGGCGAGGTCGCGGAGGAGGTCGCCGGCCTTGAGACCGGCAGCCAGGGCGGCGCTGCCGCAATGAGTGGCGAGGTGGAGTTTATCGCCGTCATCGACGATGAGCAAGGCGGGGCCTGCGAAGTTTTTCTTTTTAAGGCCGTTCTGGAGTTCCTGCAACAATGAGGCATCGGCCTCGAAACTGGCAATGATCGGCTCGCCCTTGGCTATGAAGTCGGCGAGCGCCTCGTCAGCTAGACGCGCGGCTTGCGAGGCTTGGATTTTTTTAATCCGTTTTTCGGCTTCGATGGCGGCGTCTCTGGTTTCCGCGAGGGTGCGTTGGCCGTGTGCGAAGATGGCGTTGAGTTGGGAGATATTGGCGCGTTCGACGAGCATCGCGCTCATGATATGCGGAAACTCATGAACTCTTACCGGTGCTTCACCGAGGGCGGCGAGCTTGTCGTTAGCGGCATGCAATTTGGTGTTGGCGGCTTTGAGTTCGTGGTCCCATTTTTCCACCATCTCGTTGAGGTGGTTCCAAGCTGCTTCACCACATACCGCTTCGATGCGCCGCACACCCGAGGCGATGGCTCCCTCGCTCTTGATTTTGAAAAGCCCGATGGCACCGGTGTTGCGGACGTGAGTGCCGCCGCAGAGTTCCATCGAGTAACCGTCTAGTTTGTTAGACCCGCCACCCACCTGCACCACGCGCACCATCTCGCCGTACTTGTCGCCGAAAAATTGCATGATATCGGCGCGGCCTTTGATCAAGGCGTGTTTGACCTCGGTCCATGACACCGGAGCGTCGGCCTGGATCGCCGCGTTGACCATTTCTTCCATCGCGGCAACTTGCTCGGGTGTGACCGCCCCGCTGTTGAAGTCGAAGCGCAGCCGGTTCTCATCGACCGCCGAGCCTTGCTGGGCGGCATCCGGCGACACCACCTCATGCAAGGCCCAATGCAGCAGGTGGGTGGCGGTGTGATGCGCTTCGATCGGCCGGCGGCGGGCGGCGTCGAGTCGCAGGACCACCTTGTCGCCTGCGGCCATTTGAAATTTCAAATTTGAGATTTGAGATACGATATGAGCGCGGGCTTTGCCGATTTGTTGGACGCCGGTGATAGGGACATGGGTGTCGCCGATCACGAGGGATCCGGTATCGCCGGACTGGCCGCCCATCTCGGCGTAAAACACCGATTTATCGGTGATGACAAATAACGCGTCTTCTTGCGGATGGATTTCCAGAATGGTGGCCTCGACCTCATCTGACTCGAAGCCGACAAACTCGGTCATGGCTTCCGAGGCGATATCCAATGCTCTAACGACCGTGGATTTCTGCGCGGCACGGGCACGCTCTTGCTGAAGTTTCATTTCCCTCTCAAACCCGATTTCGTCAGAACTCCAACCACGCTCCGCCAAAACCAGATCCGTTAGATCCTTTGGGAAACCGAACGTGTCATAGAGTTCAAAAACATACGCTCCGGGCAACTCTGTGGGTTGATAATCCACAGCAAAAATGGAATTGTTGGCTCTGGCATCATTCCAGTTTACGCTGTGTTCCTGAATCATGGATTCCAACCTTTTGAGCCCGCGATCAAGCGTCTGATTGAAGCTGGCCTCTTCTTGCTCGAGGGTGGTTCGGATGGCGTCCTGGCGGGTTAACAACTCGGGAAATACGTCGCCCATTTGCGCGACGAGGGTGCCGACGAGGGCACCGAAGAACGGTTTATCGCCGGAGAAGCCGAGTTGGCGGCCATATCGGACGGCGCGGCGGAGGATGCGGCGCAACACGTAGTTGCGGCCGGTGTTGCCGGGCAGGATGCCGTCGGCGATGGAAAACGAGAGCGTGCGCAAGTGGTCGGCGATGACGCGGAAAGCGATGGCGGTTTTTAGATCGTCGGCAAACTGGGCGCGGTCGGCTCCGGGTTGCGGATAGATATTGGTATAGGTTTTTCCGCTGAGTTGCTCGAGCTGGCGGAAGAGCGGTTGGAAGACGTCGGTGGCGTAGTTGCTAGGCTTGACGGAGAAATCGGAGAACCCCTTGGTGCCCTGGATGATCGAACAAGCACGCTCGAAGCCCATGCCGGTATCAACGTGCTTGGCCGGCAGTTCGCGGAAGCTGCCATCGGCATCGGCGTTGTATTGAATGAATACGAGGTTCCAAATTTCAATGCACAGGTCGGAGTCGTTGTTGACGAGTTTGCCTTGGGAGTCGCCATCTGGTGTTAGATCGACATGAAGTTCCGAGCAAGGGCCGCAGGGGCCGGTTTCGCCCATCATCCAGAAGTTGTCTTTGACGCTGCCATGGACGATGTGGATAGCCGGATCGCAGCCCTTGGCGCGGAACAGGGCGGCCCAGATGTCCCACGACTCTTGGTCGAATTCGCCTGGGTCGCCGGGTTTCGGGGCATAGACAGAAGCGTAGAGGCGGTTGGCGGGCAAGCCCCAGCGCTCGACCACTAACTCCCATGCCCAGGCGATGGCCTCTTGCTTGAAGTAATTGCCGAACGACCAATTCCCCAGCATTTCAAAAAACGTATGGTGATAGGTGTCGTAGCCGACGTCTTCGAGGTCGTTGTGTTTGCCGCCGGCGCGGATGCATTTTTGGGTATCGGAGGCGCGCGGTGGATCGTAGGGGGCATTTTCGACCCCGAGGAAATAGGGGACGAACGGGTTCATCCCGGCGTTGGTGAAGAGTAAACCGGGCGACTGCGGGAGCAGCGAGGCGGACGGCACAATGGTGTGCTGCTTTTCACGGAAAAAATTCAGGAAACTCTGACGAATGGCGGCGGCTGTCATAGACGCACTTGTCAAACCATGAATCGCGCCCCGTAGCACGCAAAATTTTCCCAAAATGCTGGGATTGCCGCGGGCGGGATTTTTGGCATGCTTCTGGCGCATGGATGCGTTGTCGGACTGGCCTGGATTTTTGTTGGAGTTTTCGCGGGAAGCGGAAGCCCGTGGATTTGCGGATTTTCGGTTGGCGGAATTGGCTGGAGGCCCGCTGATGGGTTGGGAGCGAGCGGCAGCAGGGCCACGGGTGTATCTCTCTGCTGGCATTCATGGCGATGAGCCAGCCGGGCCGCTGGCGTTGCTTGAGTTGCTTAAAGCCGGGGTTTTCGGGCCGGGCTGCCATTGGTTGTTGTGTCCTGCGCTCAATCCGGACGGCTTGGCGGCAGGCAGCCGGGGAAATCGCGATGGCCTCGACCTGAACCGTGACTATTGGAAACGTCGCACGCCGGAAGTGCGGGCGCATGCGGCGTGGCTGGAAACGCAGCCAGCCCCGGATTTATTTTTGTCGCTACACGAAGATTGGGAAGCTGCGGGCTTCTATTTTTACGAAATCAACCTAGGGCGCGATGAGCCACAGCGCGCCCGCGCCATCATCGAGGCGGTGCGCCCGTGCTGCGGCCCCGAACCCGGCCCGCAAATCGACGGCCATCAGGCACGCGACGAGGGCTGGATCTATCACGAGGCCGAGGCCGATGTGCCGCATGGCTGGCCCGAGGCAATTTTTCTGGCCAAGCATGGTTGCCCGTTGTCGTTCACGTTTGAGACACCCAGTCATTTGGCGCTGGAGCGGCGCGTTGCGGCGTTGATGGCTGCAGTACGGGAAGCATGCTACGGGCCGGATTTGAGACAATCCTGAGATTTTTTTTGCGGTATTTCCAAAGTTGGCCTGCCGTCTGCTATGGGATGGATAACGCCATGGAAATGTTCAAGGGCTACGATCCAGGAAAATTTTACGATGAGATGTTCGGTGCCGACGGCAGCGTGCGGAGCCATTGTGCGCCATTGCTGAGGCGCTTTGGGCAACTCGACCAGAAGGATTTTTTAGCGCGCAAGGCGAATTCCGAACTCTACTTCCTGCGCCAAGGCATCACCTTCAATGTCTATCACGATGAACGCGGCACCGAACGCATTTTCCCTTTCGACCCGATCCCACGGGTGATGGCGGCCGATGAATGGGAGTCGCTGGAAGCCGGCCTCACCCAGCGCTTGGTGGCCCTCAATTTATTTTTGCATGATATTTACCACGATCAACGGATCCTGAAGGACGAGGTGATCCCGAGGTGGTACGTTGAGCAGGCGACGCATTACCGGCCAGAGTTTCGCGGAGTTGATGTACCGGGCGACATATACATCCACATCTGCGGCAGCGATTTGATCCGCGGTGCCGACGCTGCCTATTACGTGCTCGAGGATAACGGTCGCTGTCCGTCGGGCGCGTCCTATTTATTAGAGAACCGCAACGCCTTGAAGCGCACGTTCCCCGGAATCTTCGATGAAATGGGCGTGCGACCGGTCGATACCTATCCGCGCGATCTACTCGCCATGCTCCATCATATTTCGCCGCGCCGCGACGCCGATCCGGTGTGCGTGTTGCTCACCCCTGGCTGCCACAATAGCGCCTACTTCGAGCATTGTTACCTCGCCCGGGAAATGGGCATCGCCATCGTCGAGGGCCGCGACTTGGTTGTGATCGATCAATTTGTGTATATGCGCACCACCCGCGGGCTCAAGCGGGTGGATGTGATATACCGGCGCATTGATGACGATTTCATTGATCCTGTGGTATTCCGCAAAGACTCGGTGCTCGGCGTGCCTGGCCTGATGAACGCTTACCGCGCCGGCAATGTCGCCCTCGCCAATGCCGTGGGTACCGGCGTGGCCGACGACAAGGTGATCTATTACTTTGTGCCGCGCATGATCGAATACTACCTCGGCCAGAAACCGATCCTGCCAAATGTGCCGACCTATCTGGCATCCGAGCCCGATGATCTGAAATTCATCCTCAGCCACTTGCCCGAGTTGGTGGTCAAGGCCGCCAATGAGTCCGGCGGCTACGGCATGTTGATGGGACCGACGGCCAGTGCCGCCCAGATCGCCGATTTTCGCACGCGCATTCTAGCGAATCCGCGCAATTACATCGCCCAGCCAGTGATGGCATTGTCGCGCTCGCCGACGTGGTGCGACGGGGCGATGGAAGGCCGCCACCTGGATTTGCGGCCCTACATTATATATGGCAAGGACGTCAAAATTGTACCAGGCGGGCTCACGCGTGTGGCGCTCACCAAGGATTCGCTCATCGTCAATTCCTCCCAAGGTGGAGGCAGCAAGGACACCTGGGTGCTCCGCCACTAACAAATTCCCATGCTTTCCCGCGTTGCCAATACTCTTTACTGGATGGTCCGATACGTTGAACGGGCGGATAATCTCGCGCGCCTCATCGACGTGAACCAACAATTGCTGCTGGATAGCGAACGGCTCGACAGCGAGCGGTTGCGTGCATTCTGGCAACCGATCATCCTCAGCACCGGCGAGGAGGATCTGTTCGGCTCGCTTTACGATAAGGCGGGCAGCAGCGAGGTCATCCGCTTCCTTTCCGATGATACCCGCAATCCTAACAGCATAGCCTCGTGCATCGGCTTGGCGCGGGAAAATGCCCGCACCGTGCGCGATCAATTGTCCGACGACCTGTGGGAATCGCTCAACGCGCTCTATCTATTCACGCGTTCTGCGGAGGCCAGCTACCTGATAGCATCGGATCCGCCGCGTTATTACGAAAACATCCGGCGTTCGTCGGAAACCTTTCTCGGCATAGCGGCGTCCACCTTGTCGAGGGATGAGGCGTGGGAGTTCATGGATTTGGGCCGGCATCTCGAGCGCGCCGACAAAACCACCCGGTTTCTCGACGTGTCGAGCTACCTGCCGGGCGGCGAAATAGGCGCGGCCGCTCCTGTGGGCCTCCATGGGTCGGCCATTCTGCGCTCGTGTGGGGCGCTGGGGGCCTTTCGCGCCCTCAACCGCGAAATCAATTCGCTCGCCGTGGTCGATTTCTTAGTCTTTTCCAGGGATTTTCCGCGCTCGGTGCGCTTTTGCATTGAAAAAGCGGACGTCTGCCTGCACCGCATCTCGGGCACCCCGCGAGGCACGTTTTCCAATGACGCCGAGCGCGAGACCGGTCGTCTGCTCGCCGAGTTGAATTTTGGAGCGGCCGACGACGCCTTCCGCAGCGGGCTTCATGAATATTTAGACTCGCTCCAGACGCGCTTCAATCGGATTGGGGAGGCCATTTTTGAGAGTTACGTATTGATACCGGAGCGCATTGAGAGTTGTCTTGTGGATCCTGGCCAGGCACTCTCCGCGCTCGCCGTATGGCAGATGCAACAACAGCAACAGCAACAGTGAGTGATACCGCCGCCCCTCCAAGTCCCGGCACCGGTACGAAACTCGCGGTATTGCACCGGACGACCTTCCACTACGCCGCGCCGGTCACCCACAGCCTCAACACGCTGCACTTGGAGCCGCAGACGTTCCCCTATCAAAAAACCCTATCCTCGCTCATCCGCGTGTTGCCCGCCACCCGCTTGCGGCGCTTCACCGACCTGTTTCAAAACCATACCCACCACTTCGAGTTGCCCGAGCCACATGTGAGGCTCGAGATTGAGAGCCGCCTGCGAGTCCACAACCTGCCATTGGCCATCCCTCCGGCGAGCCGCTCCGCTCGTTGCGAGGAATTCAACGGGCCGGTCGTTCACGAGCGAATTTGGCCGTACCTACAGGAAAGCAACCGGGTGCGCCAATCACCGGAAATCTGGCGACAAGCGGTGGACGTCACTTGTGGTTTGGCGGCCGTGTTCGAGCAAGCCGCTGCCTTGATGGAATGGATCCACCGGGAATTCCGCTATGAACCGGGCGCCACCGGGGTCAAGGCGCACCTCGATGAATCATTCGCCTTGAAGCGCGGCGTTTGTCAGGATTTCACCCATGTGATGGTCGGAATGTGCCGGTCCGTCGGCGTGCCGGCCCGCTATGCTTCCGGCTATTTGTATAACGGGCCGCGCGATTCGCTCGTCGGGGCCCAAGCGTCGCACGCTTGGTGCGAGGTGTATCTGCCAGCTGCCGGATGGATCGGCTTTGACCCTACTAACAACACACTTGCTGACGAGCGCTATGTAAAAGTGGCGGTGGGACGGGATTACGATGACGTTGCGCCGGTAGTTGGTTGCTACAGTGGCACTGCACACTGCCGCTTGGAAGTGTGCGTCGAGGTGGAAAAATTCTGAGTGTGGATTTTCTCAGAAGCATCAAGGATTGGAATACGGGTCCTTGGGCAGATCGCTGGTGGAGGAGGGAGAATCCGCAGCGGAAGGCTCCGAGGCGGGTGTCGAGGCTGGGGGCGGGCTGAGAAGGGTTTTAAGTTCGTCACTCCATTGGCGGGCATGACGGTTGGTGAGGTATTTTTCGATATGGGTGATCATGCGCAACGCCGCGCCGCGTTGATCCCCACAGCGGAATAGGTCAGTCTCCATCTGCCATTGCAGGTTCGGCAATGTCTCGGTGAGAAATCTCTCCTGATCTGGCGAATGCACCGCTTCGGGCGTGAGCGGTCGTCCGTTGGATTTACTCTTTACGTGGGTGTCCTCAAAGGCAACCCCTTCCTGATGCAGCCGTTTGAGCCAACCCGCCCGCAATGCTTGTATGTTGCCACTGGTCCTATATTGCGGCAGCAACACCGAATCGTAAATCTGCCCCAGATGCACCGGCGAAAACGGCCATTTATCCAGTGAGACACCCCCAATCTCGTAGGCGCGGGCAAACACCGTGCTGGTGACATTTTGCCCCAATATCTCATGCTGGCTGGTGAGCGTGGGGACATCATTGAACAAATCATCGACGATTTGCTGGGCCTGCACTGCCAGTTTTTTCATATCGGCTTTCTCCGAGGCTGCCTGGAGGGTCAATACCAGCCAGCAGAGTTGGTGTTGGAGCGCGCGGCGCATCGTCGGGTCTTTGAGGTTGTCCTCTTGTTTCTTCTTCCACTCATTAAACTCTGAGTCCTTGCGATGTTTCTCCTCAAAGTCCATCTTCTTCACGCATTTCAAATAGAACTCCATCACTGCCTTCTCATCGCTCATGGCGCTACGATAGGCGGAGATGGCAGCTCGAAACCGCGCATCCACCCGCCCGGTGACCGTATCACGGAGCTTTTCCAAATTCTCCAACAGTGCCTCGCGATCCGCCGGCGATAATGGGTCAGCCAACAGTTTGCTGCAAAAAAGACCAAGGCTCAACACGAGAAACAGCGTACGCATGCACCCTCATCGCAAATTCTCACCCCCGCGCCAAGCCCGAAGCCGCAAAAAGTGCGGATTATTTTCCAGCCAGATAGACGGGTGCACGAGGAGGGGATCGAACCCCCGACCGACCGGGTGTAAACCGGTTGCTCTACCGCTGAGCTACTCGTGCGGCGAGCGCCGAATATGGCGGGCGCTTGGCGGAAATCAAGCCCAGAGTGTTGCGGACTTGCGATGTGTCCCGTAAAATGGTTTGTTCGCTGCACGCATGCATCTACGTTTATCGGATCAAGAACTCGCCACGCTGGTGGAAATGGTCAGCCTCGCGGCCAATGTGGCCTCTTGGAATCAGAAGGATAGTGCCGACGTGCAGGTGGCTACGTTTGAAGCGTTGGAGAGTAAGATTTTGGAGCGTGCGGGGCATGCTGGGCTTGCCGGGTGGATTGAGTTTGATGAGGAGAACCAGCGGTTTCGGGTCAAGCCTGAGGTGGAGGAGGGGTTATTTTACCATGAGTGTTACGATGAATTCCGCAACGAGAGTTTTTGGGAGGAGTTGGCGGTGCGCTTGGCCGACCGCGATTTGGTCCGCGCCATCGGCATGAAGGCATGGGAAAAACTCACTGAGGAGGAGCGCCGCACCCGCACCGCCGCTTGGGAAAAACGCTATTGGGAGGAGTTTGCCAAACACGGGGTCGATCACATCGTCGTGGTCGCCCCGCAGGGCGAAGGCTAAGGTGCCACGACCCTATTGTCGGGTCATACGGGATTGTTGTCCTGCAAACCCGCTTGAAAGACCGACGGACTGGGATCCGTCTTATGGCTGTTCACGAATGACAAATGCCGGGCGTGGCCGAGGTTCAACCATGAGCTTGCCAAACAGCCCAGCATAGCATGCACAGTATCCAATTACCAACCTCCCATGTCCAATCAGTCCTCCAGACCCAGCCCGTTCCCGAATCGCGCCTTGCTGCTCGCCGCCATGGCCGCCATGGCCACCAGCCAATTCTCAGCAGCAGCGCCCCCGGCACTCGCGCCGCCCCCAGACTTAACTACAGGGGCGACGGTCGATCGCAAGGGCACCTACAACCTGGGCTCCACCGGACTGCGCGGATGGATCTATACTTTGCCGGTGAGGCAATTCGATTTGGAACGCATGCAAGGCCGCACCACGCTGCCGGCACGACAGATTTTAGTCACCCACGTCGGTGCCAAATCCCCCGCCGACGGAGTGATGCAAGTGGACGACGTGATCCTGGGCGTGGACGGTAAACCGTTCTGCGACGACGCCCGCAAGAGCATCGCCGTGGCCATTCAGGAAGCAGAGAAGGAGGCTAACAACGGTATCCTCAAGCTGACCCGCTGGCGTGCCGGTAAAACCGCGGAGGTGCAATTGAAATTGCGGGTGATGGGAAGCTACAGCGCCACGGCGCCCTACGATTGCCCCAAGTCCAAGCGTATTTTCGAGGATGCGTGCAAGGTACTGGATAAAGAACCGCTCAGTGAGAGTTGGAATGGTGCGGTCAACGGCCTCGCCCTGCTAGCCACAGGCAATCCCGAGTATTTGCCTAAACTGCGCGAGTTCGCCCACAAGATGGGACCTGCCAACCTCAAGTTGGAATTGAAGGACGGCATGACCGTCTGGGACTGGGGCTATCGCAATCTTTTCCTCTGCGAGTACTACATGGCCACCGGCGATAAGGACGTACTGCATGCCCTCACCGAATACACCCTCAGCCTTGCCAAAGGCCAGAGTATGTACGGTACCATCGGCCACGGGGTTTCGGGGCTCACTGCCGAGGGCAAGTTGCATGGCTCGATCCCACCATACGGCCCGGTGAATATGTGCGGATTGCCGGCTAATCTGTCGATTGTGTTAGGTAAACGTTGCGGCGTGCAAGATCCCGAGGTGGATGCCGCCATCGCGCGGGCAGCGGGGTTCTTCGGTTACTTCGTGGACAAGGGAGCTATCCCTTATGGCGAACACGAACCATGGCCATATCATGAAAATAACGGCAAAAATTCCATTGCGGCGCTGATGTTCTCGTTGCAGGACAATAAGCTCAAGGAAGCCCAGTTCTTCGCCAAAATGGCCACAGCCGGTTTCCGCAGCCGCGAGTGCGGCCACACTGGCCAGGGGTTTAGTTATTTGTGGAGTACCCTTGGCGCCAATGTCGGCGGACCTGCCGCCGCCGCCGCCTTTTTCAAAGAAGCCTCCTGGCACTTCGACTTGGTGCGCCGCTGCGATGGCTCGTTCACCTATGACGGCGGCGAGCAGTACGGCCCCGGAAGAACCGATGATAATACATACTACGGCCATAGTAGCTACGACGGTCTCAGTCCTGCCGCCAGCTACGTCCTGGCGTATTCCATCCCCTTGAAAAAACTCTGCATCACTGGCAAGGAATTGCAACCGGCCGCTTGCCTCAGCCAACAACAAGTGACCGCCGCCATCGCCTCCGGCCGCTTCGATACGGATCGCAAGCAAATGAGCGCAAAGGAATTGGTGGCGGCGTTCGGCGATTGGTCACCCATCGTCCGCAGTTGGGCGGCAGACGAACTCGCCAAACGCCCGGAGGCACTGGCGATGCTGCCGCAACTCATCTCCTTGGCCGAGGGCTCAGACGTACATGCTGCGCAAGGTGCCAGCGAGGCATTGGGCCTCATCAAGGACGCCCGCGCCCTGCCGGTGCTCGTCCGTCTGCTCGCCACCGATGACCGCTGGCTGCGCTATAAAGCGGCTCAGGCACTCAAGAAAATGGGGGCTTCAGCAACCCCCGCCTTGCCCGATATCCTCAAGGCGGTAGTCGCTACTGCAGAGGCACCCGCACCGGTCGTGTGGGCCGATCCGATCCAATTCACCCATGGCCAATTGGCTTCGGCGTTGTTCGCCGGTGGCCTAACAGAGTCACTGAAGCAAGCCGACCCGCAATTGCTCTATCCGGCGATCCGGGCCGTGGCGCTTAACCCGGATGGCATGGCACGTGCCACCCTGAGAAGTTATTTTGAAGTCCAACTGACGCTTGAGGATGTGCAGGCGCTCGCCCCGGATCTGGTGGTGGCCGTCACTACCCGCTGCCCGGCTGATACCATGTTCGGTGCGGAAATCCGCATGGGTGCTTTCAAGGCCCTAACCAAATATCATTTTCAGGAAGGCATCGACGCCGGGGTTAATTTCGCAAAAACCCAGGGTGGCCATGGCAGTGAGAGCCGTACCGGGGAAATCATGAAAGAATTGGTGAGCTATGGAGCGGCGCCCCGCAGTGCCATCACCGCACTCAAGGATGTCATCGCGGCATTTAACGACCAATGCAAGCAAGGCCAATATCCCGCTGGAGAACTCAATAACCGGCGCACCGGTGCGATCGAAGACGCTATCAAGAGCATCACCGCCGCCAGCACTCAGCCGGATTTGCGCCATATCGGCCAGCCCGCCACGCCACAGAAGTAGTGCCGCAGTAGCCGTTGACTTGCCAACCGGGAGAGCCGATCAAACACGAACATCGAACATGGCGGCTCAGACGGAAGCCGCCATGGCCGCCAGATGGGCGGGCGAGGTGCCGCAACAACCGCCTACAATGGAAATTCCAAGAGCCCGCAGCGAGCGGGCCAACTCGGCCATTTCCGCCGGCGTGGCATCGTAGCGAATCTCTCCGTCCACTTGCTTAGGCGCTCCGGCGTTGGGCTGCAGAATGGTCGGCCGCCCCCCCGCTGCGGCGACAATTTCCTTGGCCAACTCAAGGTAATCGTCCAGCGATAGGTCGGTGCCGCAATTGGCTCCGGCGATGGATGCTCCGGCGTCGTAGGCTGCGGCGATGGCATCGGCCACCTTGGTGCCCATCATCGTGCGATATTCGCCGGCGCTTTTTTGAAATGCATAGGTGGCGATGATCGGCAGTTGGGTGACGGCGCGGGCGGCGCGGATGCCGACGCAAAGTTCGCCCGGATCACTCATGGTTTCGACCAGAATGGCGTCGGCTCCGCCCTCGACGAGTGCACTGATTTGCTCGCGGAAAATTTCCTCCAATTCCTCCGCTGTGGTGTCGCCCATCGGTTCGAGAAAATCCCCGAACGGACCCACATCTCCAATCACCCAACCGTCCGGCCCGGCCACTTCGCCGGCCAGTTGCGCGGCGCGGCGGTTCCACTCGGCCACCTTGCCACCGAGTCCATGCCGCTCTAACATCGAGCGACTGCCGCCAAACGAATTGGTGGTGATCAGGCGGCAACCAGCGTTGCGGTACGCCTGATGCACGGATTTGATAGCGTCCGGCCGTTCGGCGTTCCACAGCATGCCGCACTCGCCGATTTGCATACCGCGTTCGATGAGTTGGGTGCCCATTGCCCCATCGCAGGTGAGAGCAGAACATTGGCAGGCTTCGGTAAGAGACGGCTTTTTCATGGCGGTTGTGTAGTGTAGGGTAGGCACCAAGCCAATAGCATTCCCCTCTGCCTGCCAAGTGAAAATCCTCGGCCTTTTCCAACATCCCGCCCCATGCGTGACAGGGGTGCCCAGTACTGTTGACCTAGGCGATGCAGGAACGACACAGGGAGTGGCTCCGGGCAGGATGCCCGCGCCACACTGGCACGGGCAATCTTGCCCGCCGCCTTTTTTCAAACAACCCACAGTGCTAAGTCAGCAGTATCGGGTAGATCGCCAAAACCCCGTCGTCATCCGTGCCGCTTGAGTTGAGTCAGGGCTCTGCGCTTGCCTAACGCCCGCTCTCCAACCGGCCCAACAAGCGCAGCAGGCCGTCCAGGATCGTTAGTGGATGCGGCGGGCAACCGGGGATGTATAGATCGACGGGCACCACGGCGGCAGCTCCATCGCGCACCTGGGGATGACCAACGAACGGGCCGCCGGCAATCGCACAGGCACCCACAGCTATCACAATTTTCGGGTCAGGCACCGCATCGTAGGTTTTTCGCAGCGCCAACTCCATGGCTTTACTAACAGGGCCGGTGATGAGCAAGCCATCGGCGTGGCGCGGCGAGGCGACGAATTGGATACCGAAGCGCCCCAGATCCCAGCCGATAGTGCCTAGAACGTTGGTATCGGCCTCGCAGGCGTTGCAGCCACCGGCACTGACTTGGCGCAAGCGCAACGAGCGGCCGAAGAGTTTGCGGAGTTTGGTATCGAGTGCGGCGGCGAGACGGACTTGCTCCAGGCCCGGCTCACCGAGCACCATATCTTCGCGGCGGCGTACCGCCATCCGGTGATCACCGGTGTGCGTGATCGCCTGCTCCGGACAGCTTTCCACACACACCGCACAAAATACACAGCGGCCCATATCCAAAGCCACCGCTCGACCTAACTCACGGGTGATCGCCCGCGTCGGGCACAGCGGCACACACACCCGGCAAGCGTCCGGGCATTTCGTCGCATCCACTTGCAGAGCGCCACCGTGGCGCTCGGGCAGCGGAGGTGCCGGACCAAGCGGATAGGCCATGGTCTCGCAGCCGCGCTTGAGGCGGTGGATTAGGGTATCGTGAATGAACATGGCGGGGGGTGGAGTTAGAGATCGAAACCACAGTAGGACAGATTGAAGCTTTTGTTGCAGATGGGAAAATCCGAGATGGCGGTGCCCCGCAAGGCGAGGGCCAGCCCGCTCCAATTGTGAAACGATGGATCGGTTATCTTATAGCGGCGGAAGCGTCCGTTAGAATCGGTTAGTGCGACATGACATACTTCGCCGCGCCAGCCTTCGACGAGAGCCACAGCCAGAGTGTCGGGCTCGGGGGCAGACAGGTCGCCGCGCGGATCGCCCGCTGGCGGGTTGCTGAGTTGCCCGGCGAGAAATTCGCCGGAGCGCTGGATTTCTAACGAGCGAACCCTGGCCCGTGCAAACACATCGCCTCCCGGCCACACCGTCACCGGTGCCTGGGCAAAGCGATACCAGTCAGCCGGATGATCGTAGCGCACGTCGCGCACCAAGCCGCAGGCCCGCGCCGCCGGCCCGACCAAGCCGATCTCGGTGGCTTGTGCCGCAAAAACCGTACCAACCCCCTCAAACCGCGAGCGCGACGAAGCACTGTCCCACAGCCAGGCGATGGCCTGCGCCGTATCCGTTAGTGCGGGCAGCAGTTTTTCCAACATCTCTGCGGCGCGTGCCGATTCGAGGTCGTGACGGCAACCGCCCGGGAGCACCAAGCCGCGGCCGAAGCGGTTGCCGCACAGCAAAGCAGTTAGGTTAAGAAAATCGCCGCGGAGTTTGCCACAGGCTGCGGATGTGGGCAAAAACGCCACGTCATTGGCGAGCGCGCCGAGGTCGCCGGTGTGATTGGCGAGGCGTTCGAGTTCGAGGGCGATGGCCCGCAGCCATTGAGCCCGGAGCGGTGCCTCGCAGCCAGAAAGTGATTCTAGCAATGTCGCGTAAGCCGTGGCATGGGCGATACTGGAATCCCCGGCGATGGTTTCCATTTGGATGAGAGTTGTGCGATAGGGACCCGCGCCTAGTGCCTCCTCGATGCCACGGTGCTGATAGCCGAGGGCAATTTCCAGATGCAACACTTCCTCCCCGGCACATTGAAAACGGAAATGGCCCGGCTCGATGATGCCCGCATGCACCGGCCCCACAGCCACCTCATGAATCTCTGCGCCCGCCACCCGGAAAAATTCCCCGCTAGCAGGCGCATTGCCGGCAGTGCGCCGCACCGGCTTGAGCCACGGATGCCCCTCGGGTGTTAGACCGTGCTGTTCCCACACCTCGCGTTCAAACAAATGCGCTTGCGGGTGGCTCGCGGTGAGTGACGGGAAGCTCCCCGTAAACGGCGTGCTGCGTCCAACCGCCAGGGTGCTGTCGGTATCAAACGCCAGCACTGCCACCAGTTGCACAGCTTCGCCCTCGGCAACCCCGAACAACGAGCACAGACGCGCCCCGCGGCCTAGCTCAGTACCGCATGCCCCAATGAAATCCTCCACCGGCCACGCCGGAACCTCCGCCCACGGCAGGTTGCCGGCATTGGCTAACAAAGCAAACGGGGTCGATGCACTCATGGCGAGGGAAAAAGTTGGGTGACGGCGGCGGCCCAGGCATCCGTCACCATGCGCGGCGTAAACAAGCCTAACCACAACGACAGGGCTAACAAAACCAATGGAGGTACGATTACCCCCGTAGTTTCCAAGAAGCGTTTACCACCGGCTCTGGCAGCAGTACGCGGGCGGCCGTCCACGATGCCGAAGACCACCCGGGTGAGTCCGAAAAATGCCAGTAACAGGCAGCCGAGAAACATCGCTGTGGCCACCCCGTGCCCGGTTTCCAGCGCCGCTCTCAATACCTTCATCTCGCTGAAAAACGGCCCGAACGGCGGGCACGCCGTCACCGCAAACATGCCAGTGACGAAAATCGCCGCCGAGCGCGGTGTCAACACGTTCATGCCGCGCACATCGTCCATCGATGGCGAGCCGGCGGCACGCCGGATGTTGCCGGCGCTCAGAAACAGCGCACCTTTGGTTAGGCCGTTGCTCCACACGTGGAACAGTGCCGCCGCCACACCAGCCGGCCCGAGCGCCGCACCCAGCGTGAGAATTCCCATGTGCTCCACGCTCGAATACGCGAGCATCCGCTTATAGTCCCGCGTGCCTAGCAAAAATAACGCTGCCACCAACATCGAGAACAAGCCGATGATCAACAACGTATGATCAGCTACCGCGCCCGCACCCGCCGCAGCAACCACCGCCCGCACCCGCAGTAACGCAGTGAACGCCACCGAGGTGACCCCGCCCGCCAGGATGGCACCGACAATCGCCGGAGCCTCGCCGTAGGCATCCGGTTTCCAGGTGTGCATGGGAGCCAGACCCATTTTTGTCCCATAACCGACTAACAACAGCACCCAAGCGATGAGCACCCATGGCCGAGAGAGACCGCCGCCTTGCGCCATGAGCGCCACAAATGTCAGTTGCCCGTCTCCTCCCCCGTATAGAGAGGCATAGCCGAGGCATAACGATCCTAACAACGAAAGGGCTATCCCGGTGCCGCCCACCAAGAGATATTTCCAAGTGGCCTCAAACGCCCGCGGCGTGCCATTAAAGTGCAACAGCGGCACAGCCGCCAGCGTGACCGCTTCAGTGAAAATCCATAACAACCCGAGATGGCGTGCCTGATGGCCTGCGCTCAACAATCCTAACACCGCCAACAGTGCCGCTATGAACGTCCGGTTGGGCCGCTCGCTGCGGACCCGCAGATACGTTACCCCATAACAGGCACATACCAAAAATAACAGCGATACCACCGGCAACACCGCCCGTGCCAGCGGATCAAAGCCTAGCCATGCCCCCGCCTCCACCACCGGCGGCTCGCAAAACAACCTCCACGCCAGCACACAGTGAATGAACCCGGCCCCAGGCAGAAACCACGGCCGCGTGCGTGAGTACGGCCATGCCGCCGCCAGCGCGGCAGCAACCAGGGGCACTAGAATGAGAAGCAGCGAGGTCATTCGTGAAGAGCGGTGAGTTTGCGAGTATCTAACGAATCAAACGTGCGCTGGATCCTATCCACGATGATGCCGAGAATGAACACCCCGACGGTGAGATCTAGCAACACGCCGGCTTCCACCATCAGCGGCATCGCCCGGATGAGTAACAAACCAAATAGATAGATACCATTTTCCAAAATAAGGTAGCCGCACACCTGCGAAATCGCCTTGGTTCGGCCTATCAACAATATAAAGCCAGTGAGCACAGTGGCTAAGGCCCCCGGCACTAGCAGCGAGTCGGCGTGCTCCGCCAATAACGGCAGCAACGGTGCCAGCGCCAACGCCGCAATGGTGCCGCCGGCACCTAACAATAACGACGGCACAAAGCCGATAAGCGGTTCCACCTCGCGGTCAATCTGCACCGTGCGCATCGCCCGGCGCAACATCCCGGGAATGAACAGGCCTTTGCCGCCAATGGTTGCCACAGCTACCAGCAGGACCCGCCAGTCCGCATGCTGTTCTATCAAAATTGGCATCACGCCGAGAATCATTCCCTGTACCGACATCGCGCGGATGAGCACAGGCAACCGGCTGGTACCGAGGGCTAATAGGTTAAGCCCCATTGCCAGACCGATGAGCAGATTCAAGTTCGCGTGGCTCATGTCGGCCCGCCTTTCCATGCCACCAAAAGCGCAAACAAGCATAACAAAAACGCCGTAGTCAGCAGTAACGGCACCCGCCGAAACGCAAAGCGTGCCAATAACGACTCGACCAACCCGACCGCCACGCTCACGCCAAGCACGCCGCCGGCCAGCACTGCGGCAGCGACCACTGGCTTGAGCTGGGCCATCGGCAGCACCGCTTGGACTAACAAAACAGCGAAGAGCAATAATTTCATTGAGGCGCCGTGCAAAATGGCGGCCAGTGGTGGTCCGCTGTGATCCAGCACCATGGCCTCGTGAATCATGGTAAGTTCCAAATGGGTGTTAGGATCATCGAAAGGCACCCGGCAATTCTCCGCCAGCAACACGATGAACAAGCCCGCAGCTAACAACGCTGCGCCGGCCCCTAACGGCGGTCCGAGCATCGTAGCTAGCGAGATACTGCCGCTTTGCACGCTGAGCGAGAGTACAGCGGCTACCATCGCGGCCTCCGCCAACACCGCATAACTGACCTCGCGCACCGTGCCCATACCTTCAAATGCCGAACCGGTTTCCATAGCCGCCCACGCTGTGGCAAAGCGCCCCAGCGCCAATAGATAGAGTAACAATAACGCGTCGCCACGGAATGTTAGCCCAGCCCCCAGCGGCCCCAGCGGCATCAACATCGCAGCGCAGAGCAATGCGACCCAAGTTACGGCCGGTAAAATCACGAATGCCGGCGAGGCGAGCGTACTCAAGACGACGCCTTTTTTCCAAAGTCGCGCCAGGTCGAAATACAGCTGCAATACGGGAGGGCCGCGGCGTCCCGCCACCCACGCCTTAACCTTGTTGATGATGCCCGGCAGCAACGGTGCCAGCAGCAACCAGCAGTCGAGGCGCAATATCAGGTCGAGGAGAGAATTCATGGCATGCTTTCCAATAATACCAAACCCGTCAGTACGGCGAGCGCCGCAACCACATACAGGATGTAAGCGGATAGGTGCCCGTGTTGCAAGCGCCGTACAGCAGTGGATACTTGCATGACGCGTGCTGCCAGCGGTTCAATCACGATCTCCAACAGGGTTTCCGGCACCCGTTCCAAGCGGATCGCCTCCACCGGGAAATGCCCGCGAACACGCCGCAGCGTGCGCACCGGCCGCAATATCCAGCTAAACCAAGCACTCGCCAAGCCGGCAAATGACCCGCTGGAGTATTGCATCCGCGGGGCTGGTGACGCATAGCCGCAGTCCCAGGTTAGGCTGCGGCGCAAGCAATTCACGCGAACTTTGCGCCAGAGAAATGATCCAGCGGCTGCCATCAGACCAGCCAACCCCAGCTGCACCCAGCCGAGTGTGGCCAATGGCACCGCTGCCGTAGCTGAGCCTGCACAGGCCGACGGCCCGGTGCCAGTGCCGGTGGATCCGCCAATAGTTAGGCAAACGACGGAACCGGGCAGGTTGCCCGGACCACTGTGGCGCGGGCATCCTGCCCGCCGCCCTTCTTCATCCCCTTTCGCACAATCACTCAACGAATAAGATTGACCCGCGTGCCAGGCGAGCGCCGCACTGGCCACAGCTGGCCACACCAGCATCGGCGCGAGCCCCAGCCCGAGACATATGCCCGCCATGGCGAGCATTGGCGCGCGCATCCAGTTGCCGCATTCGTGGGCCTCTGCCGCTGGCTTGGTGCGTGCCGCACCCAGAAATATCGTCGCCCCAGCCTTGACGAAGGTCGCCAGCGCTAGCGCTCCGGCCATCGCCAACAAAATTGCCGCAGGCATCGCCGCCCAGGCCGACGTCTGCTTACCCGCCACCGCATCGAACAGCCCCAGATAAATCAGCCACTCGCTCACAAATCCATTCAGCGGCGGCAATCCCGCCACTGCCACCGCACCCAACGCAAACAGCCCCGCCGTCCACGGCATCCGCTGCCACAGCCCACCCAAGCGACTCATCTCCCGCGTGCCAGTGGCATGCAATAGCGACCCCGCACCAAAAAATAGCAATGCTTTGAATGCCCCGTGATTCCACACATGCAACAAAGCCCCCGCCAAAGCCAAGCGCCCCCACGGCGCATCGCCCTGGCTGCGCGCCAACAGCGCACCGCCAATCCCGATCATCATGATGCCGATATTCTCCACCGAACAGTACGCCAGTAGCCGCTTGAAATCGTTTTGCGCCAGCGCAAAGGCAATCCCTAACAATGCGCTCGCAGCCCCCAGCGCGATGACCACCCAGCCAGCCGCCGCCGGCACCGGCAGCCAGCCGCTGAAGCGCAGAATCCCGTACACCCCCATTTTGATCGCCACTCCAGACATGAGCGCCGACACGTGGCTCGGCGCGTTGGCATGCGCCGAAGGTAACCAAATATGCAGTGGGAAAATGCCAGCTTTCATGCCAAACCCGGCCAGTGCCAGCCAAAACAGCGGGGCCAGGGAGGCGTCGCCGCGCAGGGGGCCCAACTCCCAGCCGCCGGTCTTCGCCGCCAGCAATCCGAAAAACGCAAACAGACACATTGTGCCAGCATGAGACGCCGCTAAATACAGCCAACCCGCCGCCCGCACCGCCCGCCTTTTCCCGTCCAACGTGATGAGAAAATACCCGCATACGGCAAACGCTTCCCACGCCATCAGGAAATGCAACCCGTTGGAAACCGTTAGAACCAACAGCATGCTCGCCAGCATCGCGCTCGACCACACCCGGCCGCGTGCCGCAGATGTCGGGAATTGCCGTTCTGACCAATATCCGCGTGAGTACACCAACGCTGCGCCGCCCACCACTGCCGTCAAAACCACAAATAGCCCGCTCAATGCGTCCAAATGCAAATGCACCGCTGCTCCGCCTAGCGAAAACCCCGGTTGCCAGTCCCAATCCGCACCCGTTGCAAACACCGTCACCGCCCCTCCCGCCGCAGCCACCGCTCCTGTTAGTGCCAAGCCCAGCCAAACGCGTGGCCACCATGGCCCTGCCACCACCGCCAGGAGTAACAAAACTACCGCCGCCGCCACCCATCCTCCGCTCATCAGGCGCTCCCCTCCGGCTTTTTCCCTGCCGCCGCATCCGCGGCTTCCATTACCTGCAAAATCTCCTCATCTCCCGCTCCGCGTTCCAAGCTCTCGCGCAACGCCCCGCTCAATATCAGCCGGCTCAGCCGTCCCACCATATCCAGATGCGCCCGCGGCGAAGGCGCTATGAAAAACCACAGCCAAGTGACCGGCACCTCATCGACCCGCGGCTCGGTTAAAGCAAGCCCGCCCGGCACCAAAATCAGCGCCAAGGTCCCCGACTCACGCCCCAGCGTGATGCGCGTGGCCGGATGCGGCAGTGCAAACCCGCCTCCCACCGGCGCATAGGTAACCCCGCCCACCGCCCGCAGCCGCTGCCCTAGCAATTCGCGTACCGGCGGTGTCGCCCCGTGCATGCTGCTGGCCACTTGCACAAAAATCCTGGTAACGTCCGCTACGGCAACTCCGCGGAAAATCCCGCCGCTGCGCAACAGCGGTGCCAAGCGCAAGGTGGCGGCGAGCGTCGGGCCGCGAGCCGCCAGAAATCCCGCCTTGGTGGCCAAGCCGCGGGTGGCCGCCCATTGCGCAACCTGTGCCCGGTCAAATAACAGTACCTTAATATCCGCACCAGAGGTAGCCATTCTTTCTAAAAGTCCGGCGCTACCTGTCA
>JBAXOP010000063.1:0-21474 GCA_037133195.1 Verrucomicrobiota bacterium
ATCCATTATGACGATATCATAAGGTGTCTTGTCGAACATATCAATTGCAATAATAGATGAGTCGGTTCCTCGATCATCGAATCGAGATAGTAACGCGCCGCGCCAGCGAGCACTGGCCAGACGCGCCGCAGATACTCCTTGTCGCCATCGAACGCATAGTGTTCCCAGAGGTGCTGGCACAACCATGCGCTGCCGACCTGGAAAATACTCCAAATCGCGCTGCCGCTGACCGGCGCCGCATGACGCCAGATGTCGGTGTTGTGGTGAGCCATCCAACCGCGCGCGCCATAGAGGTCCTTGGCAACGTGCGCGCCGTCCACGCTGAGTTGCGTCGTTAGATCGATCAACGGCTCGTGACACTCGGCGAGATTGGCGACCTCAACAGGCCAGTAATTGATCTGCGCGTTGCAATTGAGCGTCCAGTTGGCCGCCCACGGCGGGATAATGTCCTTGCTCCAAATGCCCTGCAGGTTCAGCGGTTGGGTCCCCGGCCGCGACCCGGCAATTAACAAATACCGGCCGAACTGGAAGTAAAGCGCCGGCAACCCCGGATCGGTAGCCGCCGCATAACGCTTCAGCCGCATATCCGTGGGCAACTTCTCCGCGTCACCCTGTCCCAGGTCCAACGCAACCCGGCCAAACAGTTGCCGGTGATCGGCGACGTGCGCGTCTCGTAACACGGCATACGGCTGACCGGCCAGCGCTGTTAGATAGCCGTCACACAACTTGCCAGGATCCTTGCCATCCCAGCTCGGGCTTTTGCGCGGGCCGTTGTAACTCGTGGCCGCGACTAACAGCAACGTGACGCTGTTGCAGTTCTCCGCGATCATTTCCGTGTCGGTGACTTTCACCGAACCGCCGTCGTTCACCGCTGTAAGTCGCGTCTCGAAGCGCATGCCCTTGCCATCCGGCGCGTCATCGTAAGTGACCTGGCCGCCACTGTAGGCATCGGCGCGCAGCGGGGCGCGCCCCATCAGGCGCAATGCGCTTCCATCCGCCTTGGTCGCATTCCGCAATTGGCTGTGCAACTGCGCCGTAAACGCGATCTTGCCGGGCTTGTCACTGGTGAGGCGCACGATGATCGACTGCCCGGGATTCGAGGCGAAGGCTTCCCGAGTGAACTTCGTGCCGTCCTGCTCGAACGTCGTCCGCGCCACGGCCGTTTCGAGATCGAGATCGCGCTGGTAATTCGCCACTGCGCCGGTCAACGGGAAACTGATCTGCAAATCGCCGAGCGGATGATAGCATTCATAAAAGCGGCCATTCATCTTCTGCTCGACGAGTTGCTTCGCTTCCGCATTCTTGCCCGCGACGAGCAGCGTGCGGATATTCGGCAAGGCGGCCAGGCCGGCGGGGTTCACGTTGTCGAATGGCTCGCCCGACCAGAGCGTGTCCTCGTTGAGGTCGATGCGCTCCCGGGCCGCGCCGCCCCAAACCATCCCGCCCAACCGACCGTTGCCGATGACGCTTGCCTCGACCCATTGCCGTGCCGGTTGGCGATACCAGAGCGTGAGCGGCTTGCCGGGACCGGTCGCCGCTCCTTTCACCGTTACGCCATCGAAATCGGACGAGCGACCGGCAACGCGCACGCCATTGACAAACAGCGCGAGCAAGCCGGTCGCATCAACCGTTGCCGCCACATGCGTCCACTGGTCGCTGTGCGGCAGCGCGTGGGTGACGATTTCATTACCGACGACCAGGCGCAGCGCGTTGCCGGGATAGGTGTCTAGCAAGAATCCATCACATCCACCGGGGGTGATCTTGTCCACGATCCGCCCGTTCGTACCGGCGGCGGGGTGAATCCACACTTCGATGGTCGCGCCCTGCGGAAAGGCAAACTTCCGCTCTAACACCAGCGGCATGACAGGCTTGAGCCATTCGCCGACCATCCCGGGAACCGTGCTTTTCGCGTCGCGTGGTGCCCCGGCCGACGCCTTCAGTTCCTCCCCGGTGAGCGCACGTTCGTAGAGACGTACCGTGGCGATCTCACCCTGAAACAAGCTGCCGCCAGCCTGATCCGCGCCAATGCGCAGCGGATGTGGATTGTCCGGTATCTGAGCCAGCGCAGGCAATGCGCCGAGTAACCACCACATGATGCGTATACGTTTCATAAAATATGGATAATAGCGCATTAGGAATCCATTAGGGTTAAGCCATTGCAACTATGCTATTTTGCCGTGGCAGGTTGATACAGTTGGAACTCTGATATCGTTGGTCCGTCGGTGGATTCGATCACATTCAGGCGAACGTGCCGGGCGCTGACAGGGTCGAATTTGACGTCGAGCCTTGCACCGGGGTTCTCACCTTGATAACACGCCTTCCACTCGTTGCCCTGCATGTATTCGATGGCAAACTTACGGATGCGCTTCAATTCCGGATACGCTTGTTCGATGACGACGCGTCCCAGGGTTACCGGTTTGCCAAGATCAACTTCCAACCACGCGGAGGTGGTGCCGTCATCGGTTGCCCAACGCGTGGCGGAGTTATCATCCACCGCCGAGGCGGGTCCATAGGCCGGGTCGTTGTGATAAATGTTGGAGGCGGTGGCTTTGGCGTTCAAGTTGACGGGTGCCGGATAAATAGACGGGTTATCAAGCGCCTTCTTCAATTCCAGGATCATGGCGCAATCCTCCGGTCGGTATATGCCGCTGTGGTCCGGGGCAAAACTCAACAGCACGTTGGATGCGCCTAGCCGATAAGCTGCGGTGAAGTGCTTCACGAGTTGTTCCGCCGGCTTCGGGGCGCTGGCAGGGACTTTCAGGCCGGCACCATAGGTAAACCAGGATCCGGGCGCGCCTGAGTTTCCTTTATCCCATGACTGTGAGACCAGTTCGCACTCCATGGGCAGATAGTATTTCACGCCATCCACCATCCGTTCCTTTTGATGCCCCCCTGCCGGTGGCAACAGGTTTTCTCCATTCATGACATCGGTGGGGAAGTAGGTGATTTTTGATCCATCCTGAATGTGCTGGTTGAGAATGACGATGCAATCGGGTTGAAGCGATTTGAGCAAATCATACACCGTCTGCGGCGGTAGATCCGGCGGGGCCCAATTCATCATATCGATCCAGAAATACGGGATGGGGCCGTAGTTGTGGGCCAGTTCATAGAGCTGCGCCATGATCGTGGCTCTGGCATGCGCACCCTTGTTCCACATGCAGTAATAGAAGCCAGGAGCGACGCCCTCCTTCCGGCAACTTTCGGCGAAGGCTTTCACGACATCGGTCGGTTCGTCAGTGGCAGCCACGGTCTGGCTTGATGTCTTGCTGGGCCATAGCAAGAACTCGGAGGTGTGGCGGGTGGTGAGCACAGCGTAGCCCATCCCGGCCTGCCGGAAAAGCTTGGCCCAGCCCGGCACGTCCAGCTTCCCCGGACGATAGAGGGTCGCGGGCCCTTGGGTGAACTCGTCACCGACAAAGGTATTCAGGCTGAAATGGACGAACGCGCCAAACTTGTACGATTCCCAACGGCGGATGATTTTCGATGCTTCCGTGGCCGGCTTGTAATGAGTCCGGAGATCAACTTCGTAAGTCGCTATATCTTTGCCATCCGCGGAAGCAATGTGCAGGCGGGTGAGACCATTGGCCGTGTTACTTTCGGTGACCACCGGTTCGCTCGCTTCACGCTCAGCGGCCATGGCGGCGACGTTCAGGAGCGTGAGGGCAAAAATGAGGCACTTCCATAACAATCGGGATTTGCTATTTGGATTCTTGATCATGGTGAGGCAGGTTGGTTGGATATGTCTATCTTCCTGTGAGAATGCTATAATCTCGAAGGGGGCGTTCAATTTTCCGTGAATCTAATATATGCCCCAAGGACTGGCTAACGGGATGAGAGGTAGCGGTTGCGGGGGAGGTTGGGAAGGGAATTCGAGATGTTCACTGCAGCAGCTCAACGCTCACCGTTTTCACTTCGCCATTCATGCGCACTTTGACTGATTGTTTGTCCTTCGCCGTGATCCGGTATTTCGTGACCTTGCCGTCCTTCCACTCGATATCCACGGTGAATCCGCCGCGCGCGCGCAGGCCGGTGAAGGAACCATGTGCCTGCCATGCCTTAGGCAACGCGGGCAGGAGAACGATCTCGCCGGTGTGCGATTCCATGAGCATTTCCGCGAAGGCGGCGGAAATGCCGAAACTGCCATCCAACTGGAATGGCGGGTGATTGCCGAAGAAGTTGGGCAGCGTGTTGTAGGTCATCGTGCCGCGGATCGAGGTGTAGGCACGTTCCGCCTCGCCGAGGCGGGCCCACATGTTGGCCCGCCATGTCCACGCCCATTCGCGACGGCTGTCACCCACGGTGGTATCCACGGCGAACGGCATGCCGGTGGTTTCCTCGTGGTCGTTGCAGCGGACCTTGAGCGACTTGATGGCAGCCGCGGCCAGTTCGGGGGTCTTTTCGCGGGAAATCTGGCGGCCCGGATAGACCGCAAACAGGTGGGACGTGTGGCGGTGGGTGTCATTCGGATCATCGCGATCTGTCTGCCATTCCTGAAGCTGGCCCCACTTGCCAATCTTGTTAGGATCGAGGCGGGATTGCATGTCGGCGATCTTTTTCTGATAGTCGGAATCCACGCCGAGGGCTTTGGCGGCGTCAAGGTAGTTCTGGAAGAGATCCCAGATGAGTTGTTGATCGTGCATCACGCCATCTTCTTTCGGGCCGTGTTCCGGCGACCAGCCCATGGGCGCGACCAGCGTTCCGTCGGGCAGTTGTTTGAGGTGATCTTCCCAATGTTCACAGATTTCCTTGATCATCGGGTAGGCGGTCTTGCGGAGGTATTCCTTGTCCCGGGTAAAAGACCAGTGTTCGAAGACATGCTGCATGTACCAGGCACTGGCGGGCATATTCCATTCCCAACCATTGCCGCCGCAGATGTTCTGGCTGGTGCGTGCCGTCCAACCGCGGGTTTTCTCCCCGAATGCCCTGCGGGTGGCGATGCGGCAGGGCTCGGCCTGGGCGGCGATGAAGTCGATCAACGGCACATGGCACTCGGATAGATTGGTGGTTTCAACCGCCCAGTAATTCATCTGGACGTTGATGTTGTTGTGATAGTCGGAGGCCCAGGCAGGTGAGTTGCTTTGGTTCCAGAGTCCTTGGAGGTTGGCAGGCAGACCGCCGGGACGGGAACAACTGGCAATCAGATAGCGGCCATATTGGAAGAGTGTTTCTTCGAGATCCGGATCACGGGTTCCGTTGGATTCGCGTTTCAATTTGTCGAAGGCTGAGGCGTCCACAGCATCGCCATGACCTGTGGTAATGGTCCCGGAGGCACCGCTGTAGAGTTTGAGACGCACGTCGGTGGGTTGGGCCAACAAGACAGGCTCGGAATCCCCCAACTCGATGACCGCCCGACCGAGCAGGGATGTCAGGTCGGCGACATGGGCGGCACGGATCGTTTCGACGGGTTTCGCGGTGGCGGCGGCGAGTTCCTGTTCCAAGCGGGGCACGGGATCCTCACCGCGCCAGCCGGCACGGAAGTCCGGTTTGTAGTTGGTGCGGGCGTTGAGCATCAGAACCAACGAGTCACATTTCTCGAAAACAATCGAATCTCCTTCCGCCCGCATGGCTCCGCCCGTGGGGATAACCCGCAGGGTGCAGGCGTATTTGAGTTGGTTCGGCATTTCTCCGGAGAAGGCCAGGCCCTTGGCATCCGCCACGGCCTTGGCTCCCTGACCGGAAGCCAGCCGTATTTTCCCTGTTAGCGCCCCATTTTTGTTAGCGGCATAGCGGAACACCATCACTTGGTCCGGGCGACTGGCAAAGGCCTCGCAGGTGTGAGTCACCCCGTTGAGGGTAAAGCGGGTTTTGTGAATCCCGTTGGAAATATCGAGTTCCCGGCGGTAATCAACCGGCACGGCACTGGGTGAGGTGACGGCGGGAGTTGCAGCAGTTCCGGCGAAAGTCACAAAGACATCGCCGAAGGAGCGGTAGGAACCGAATCCGCGATCTCCACATTCATAGGCACCATCCCAATTGATATCACCGGACCAAAGACTCTGCTCATTGAACTGGATGCGGTCTTCGGTGATGCCGCCGAAGAGCATTGCGCCCATGCGGGAGTTGCCAATGGGCAGCGCCTCGCTTTCCCAATCGGCGGCGGGCTTGTCATACCACAGGGATTTTGCCGGCTGTGGTGCGGCTGTACTGGCGACCACCAGGGTGATGGCGGCGGCGGTTGATAGAGTAACTTGTATATTCATGTTTGAGCGGCGTTTATGCAATGTGCTATCAGATTTATTCCCATCTGTTTCCTGACCGTAAGCATATTATTACCCCTTCTCTTCAGGGATGCCGAGTTCGGTGAGGGTCTTGCGGAGCCAGTGCAGTGACTGGGTGAGCATTGGGCCGCCCTGGCCTTCGCATTCGATCGAGAGATGCCCGGTGAAACCCGTCGCATGCAACAAGGTGAGGCAGCTCTTGATGTTAGATGCGTTCACGCCATCGCCGACGGCACATTGCGAAAGGGCGATGCCGGTCTGGCCGCCGCGGGCGATGGCGGCGAGTGATTCGCTGACGTCCTTGACGTGGACGTGGGCCACCTTGTGGCGGAAACGTTCGCAAAACGCCACCGGATCCTGGCCGGCGATGAAGCTGTTGCCGGTATCCAGGTTGAGCCGCAGGAACGGGCTGTCCACAAACGCGAGCATCCGTTCGAGCAACTCCGGTTTGGTGGTGAAGTAACCATGGACCTCGATGGTGACGATCATTTCATAGGCCTCGGCCACCTCGATGATGCGCTGGTATTGGCGTTTCATCAGGTCCATCGCCTCCTCGTCCGTCAGACCATCCGGGCGATGAAGACCATCGGTGGTGGCGACGCGTTCGCAGCCGGCGTGTTTCGCCCACGGGATGGCCTTGAGCACGTAGGGCAGCCCGTAGGCCGGACCATCGACACCGGACAGTGGAAACGCGGCGTCCACCTGCGAAAAGCGCACCCCATAGGATGCCATGTGTTTGCGCAGCAGCGCCGGATCCTGATACATGGCAATGTGCGGCTGATAGCCGAGACCATGAATCCAGCTCACGCCATCGATCAGGCCGCATTCGATCCAATGGACGTCGTTGTCACGGGCCCATTCGAGGCAGCGGTCGAAGCCAACGAAGGAGGTGTTGAAGGCGTCGGTATGGAATGATATTTTCATGGATGTTAGGTTGGATATTGGCGCGATTCAAAGCCGGGTGGCCCAGCGGGTGGCGTTGAGATACAAATCGCGCACGCCCTGGGCTTTGAGCGCGCCGAGGTTGTGGCCGAGCGGCGAGTTGAAGACGCGGCCCTTGCCGGGTGTGAGGACGAAGGCCATCGGTTGGGTGCTCTTATCCACGTTCGAGGTGGCTTCGGCGAGCACGTCGATTTTCGTGTCCCCCGCGAAGCAGGTGTAGAGTTCGTCGGTGGTGGTGAAGTTCGGGATACCCTTGGTGACGGGGTGGCCGGTTTGGAGGATGCGGACGAGGAACTCGCCGTAGGGATCGTGGCCACGCTTTTGCGGATCCCAAACGCGACCTGAGACATTGACAAAACCGTTCCATTCCTGCAGCGCACCGCAACCAAAGTGGGCGATGACCAGTCCGCCACCGTTTTGTATGTATTGTTCGAAATTCTTCCACAGCGGCGCAGCCGTGGGTAACCGATTGTTGTAGTTCTTGAAGTCGAGGAACACGGCGTCGTATGAGGCAAGCACGGCGGATCCTAACATAGCTGGCGACTCGCTGATAGTCACCTCAAGCCGCGGGTCCGAGCGCAGGATCTTGGCGTATTCCGGCCCGGTTTCGCGCCACAGGTGGCCAGGGAAATCATCGCCTGTGAGAATAACCACGCGTTTGGCCGGGGTGGTGGCGGTGCGCCGGAGGAGCCACAGTTCGCTGATCACGGCGTTGGGGCCGGCGAGGCATGCCATCGTCACTACTGCCTTGCCACCCGCGGTGATCGAGCGCGGGAGTGGGAGATGAATCCGGGCGCACGTTGGCTTGTCGGCATGATAGGCGAGCGGCGAAAATTCCGGCAGCAGCACCACGCCATTCACCGTAAATGACTGGCGGCGATTGCCCAAATCCGCGTCCCACGCGCTGAAGCCGACCACATAATCCGCGTTCGCATCGAGCCCGCTGATTTCGTAGCTCACCTCATTGCCGTGGTCGATGGTGTGCTGCGGACTGGTGCCGCCGCCAAACCGGTAGGCTTGCCCGGCGATACGGCGGATGACGACGCCACCACCACTAACCTCGGCGGTTGCCCCGCAATCCAGATAGGCGATTTCCTCATGACCGTTGGGAGCAAGAGTCCGGCGGTCGTCATTACCGGGCAGGTTGACCGGCATGGTGCCGGGCGTGCCTTTCGGACGAATGCGGGTGGCATAGCGAAGTAACAACTCCTTGGTGGCTACCGGCGCATTGGCGACCGCTAGGTCTAACACATCAGCCGCAGCCGCCGGATCTGGGTGACGGCGGGTCACATTCCATGTGAGTTGACCCAAGGCAGCGGCTGGCGGTGTACCATCGGCAGCAACGAGTTTTTTGAGCAAGCCGCCCAGTTCGGCAGGATTGATGAGCGAGCCGAGAGCCTTAAAGGCAGCATCCGCAACTCCAACTTCCTGACTTGCACTCAGTGTCCAGAGGTCAGCCACCGCTTCCACTGCGCCGCGGCCCGCGAGCGCATCGATGGCGGCGATGGCACGGGGTCCGCCGTTGCCGGCAAGGCGTTTCAAGGCAGGATTGATTCCCACGCCGGTCCCACGGCGGAGGGCGACGGTGGCCGCAGTAGCTAGTTCCGGCGGAGTTCCACCCGCAGCCAGATCGAGCAGCAATTCCAGGTCTTCAGGCTGCAGAATCCAGCCAAGGGTCAAAATCGCCGCACGGCGGGACTCGGGATCACCAACCCGGATGTGGCTTGTTAGAACGGCGCGCAGTTCCTTTGCCGGTTCGGGGCGGGTGGCCAAGGCGTCACAGAGCCTCGCCTGCCGCGCTTGGGGCATTGGGGCGAGCCCGCCTAGCAGCAATGCCGGAAGCGCCGCAGACCCGGCACCGGCGCGGATTCGCCGCAAAGCCGCGCCCACGAGCAACTCGTTGGATGAGCGCATCGCTCCGGCAATGAGCGCGTCGGCGGAAGAACTGCCGGGTTCCTTGTCGAGTGCTGAGGAAAAGACCGCCACTTCCGCAGCGGCGGCGCTGACCACCGCCGGGCTTGTGGTTTTTGGAAGCCGCGCCTGTTGGGCCTCCGGTCCCGGAATGCGTTCGAGCGCGGCGGCCACCGGCGCGCTGAGCGCCGAGGTTGCCCTCGCCGCGATCAAGCCCGGAACACTGGCGGCGCTGCCGATGCTACCCAGCCACTCGATGGCCATGGCTTTGGCCTGCGGGTTGGCGTCGGATGCGATGAATGCCAGCAACTCGCCCTCGCGGGTCGCGCGGACGGACGGATCATTGATGCCCGAGAACACCGCCTGGCGGGTCGCCGCGAGTTCTCCCACGGATTTTCCCTGTTCGTAGGATTTGAATGCATCTAGCAACTTTCGGACTTCCGCAGGCGCGGCGAAAGAGGACATGAGCGACACGCCATGGAGGGCGAGGGCAAGAATCATCGTGTGGAGTTTCATGATCGGATCAGGAGTTGAGGGTCCAGGGTGCGCGCAGCGGTGAGGTCAGCATGCGGTCGGCCACCGGATCGTCGATGAATCGCTCGCGTGTCCCGTCCCAGCGGAGTGGGCGTTGCAGGACGATGGCAATGTTGGCTAGATGGCAAAGGGTCGTGGATAGATGGGCGCTTTCGATGGGTGCCGCGGGATCACGTCCCTCGCTGATGGCTTGGAGAAAATCCCGGAAATGATTGGTGGACCAACGATCGGCTAGCGGGCCGGGGTGTTCTGCCAGCAGCGATTTCGGATAGGCGTCGATACTGCCGCGGTCGGCGCACACCCATCCCTGGTCGCCTTGGATCAACACATTCATTTGGCCCTCGGCCTCGCCGGGTGTGGCGAAGATCAACTTCTTGCCATCGGCGTAACGGAATTCGGCACGCCATTTGCAGCAGGTGTCAAAAACGCCTTCTTTGGGAAATTCACCCTTGGCTTCTACCGTGATGGGTGCTTCGTGGTCCTTGCCGAGCGCCCATTGCGCGCAATCGACGTGATGAGCACCCCAGGCGGTGATCCAACCGCCGGAGTAATCGCGGATGTGATACCAACCGCCACCGCCATCGCCGTGGCAGCGGCCCGGCGTGTAGGGTTTTGATGGAGCCGGGCCGAGCCAGAACTCGTAATCGATTTCCGGCGGCGGAGTGGTCGGCTTTGGATCGCCGCCCTGCGGGCCATCAGGCGAGATCGCGATTGCGGTGTGAACATTACCGAGCCTGCCCAAGCGGGCGAGCCAAGTGGCGCGCTGGAACGGACTCATCGAGCGTTGCTGCGTGCCATTCTGGAGGACCACCCCGTAGCGCCGCACCGCAGCCACCAACGCGCGACCTTCTTCGACGGTGTAGGCGACGGGCTTTTCCAGATAGACGTGTTTACCGGCGCGAATCGCCGCCAGAGCGATCAACGCGTGCCAGTGATCCGGCACAGCGATGGAAACGGCATCGATATCGGCGCGGGCGAGCAATTCGCGGAAATCATGATAGATCGCGCATCCCTTGTCCCCCTGCGCCGAATCGGCATGGACCTTGGCCTGTTCGACGTTCTGCCGATTTACATCGCAGACGGCCACCAAGCGGGTCTCCGGCAGACCGGCCCAAACCCCGGCGTGAGCCGAGCCCCGTCCACCGGTGCCGATCACCGCCAGATTGAGCCGATTGGATGGCGGGGGAGCGGCGGCCCGGAGAAGGGAAGGCACCGCGAAAGGAAGTGACGCGGCGAGAGTGCCGCGCAGGAAACTGCGGCGACTGTGGTTATAGTAGGAATGCTCGGTGGATTTCATGGTATTCGATTTTCTATTACTCGGCAGAATGGGATTATTTCATATCAGTCGTGTGAGTGTACCGGAGATAGACCGGCCCGACCAGCCCTGCGTGTGTTAGCGGGGTGTCTTTTGTCACGGTGGCGGCAGTAAGCGATGTGCATCGCTGCTCAACAGGCAGGGCCGCATCACCGACGAGGCGGTTGTTCCAGGTGTTGACGACATCCACTTCGAGCATGTTGGCGCCGGGTTTCACGGCGGCGGTGATATCGAGGTGATAGGGCGGCATCCAGAGCGTGGCGAGTTCCTGGCCGTTCACGCGAACGACGGCGATCTCATTGACTTGGCCGAGGTCGAGAATCATGGAAGAGCCGGGCTGGCGCGGTGCCGGGACATCAAACGTCCGGCGATAGGTGGCCTTGCCGGAGAAATATTTGATGCCATCCTCGGGTCGCTTCGTCCAATCGGTGAGTTGATCAAACGTGATTTTTTCCGGTGCGCCACGACCAGGTGCAAAGCTCACATCCCAAGGTCCGGTCATTTCCAAAGGAGCCGCAGCGGATGAAACCTTGAACGCACGGACCCTGCCATCGGCAAACTTCAATTCATAATCGCCGGACTCCCCTCCCCTCGCTGTGATCCGGCCATCTGTATTACGCGTCAGTTGAATGGGCATCGCGCCACTCTCCTTTTCCGGTTTCTCCATCGCAGCCATGAGCCCGACAATCTCCGCCTCACCCAACGGACGGGCAAATGCCTTGATGACGCTCAACTCGCCGCGATATTTCGCATCGCCGGTGCTTCCTGCGCCGAAATGAACCTTGTGCGTACTCTTCAAGCCCGTCCGCGCCAGTACTCCGTTGAGATACAGGCTGGGTTGGCCGTCACGATACACCACGGCCACATGCGTCCAGTCCGTGAGTGCGGCGGCATGAACCAGCGTGGGCGCAAAATAGTCCGCACCATGCTCGAACACGCACACGCCATTACGCCCAACAGCCAGTCCACAGCCTGCGTTGGCCGGATCGGATCCAAAACTACCACCATGCGTTGGAAAGAACACGTCGTTGCGCTTCTCATAAAACCCGACGATCCCACTGTTTGCTTCACCGATGAGCGTGTTGTCATCCCCGGGCTTCGCCCAGACCGCATAGGAGAAATTTCCCGGGTTATCGCCAAGTACTTCGGTGGTCTGCGGCTTCACCGTCGTGCCAAGAACCTCCCTGCCGTTGCGCGTGACCGACACGATGCGTTCCACCTTGGACGCGGCCTTGTTGCGAAACACCACAAACACCGAACCAGCCGGACCGAACGATAACGGCAAGCGCACGATGCCATCCGCGACTTCATAAACCGCCGGACGCTCGATGCGCCCCGAATCCGGCCACCACAATTCCGGCGCCTTGTCGCCAACCCGGAATGCAGCGGTCGTTGCCATGGCTTTTTCTAACGGATTAGCTACAAAATAGATGTCCTCGCGATCGCTGTGACGATGGATGAAGCCGAGATTCTGCGAACTTTCAAAATCCGGTTTCAAACCCAGCTCGGCAAAAATGATTTCGAGGGTCTTGCCCCAAATGACTCGGCCCTTGCCAAATGAATGTTCACCCGGCTGCTTCAGATCCGCATCACCCCAGTTTGCGCGGGCGAGGTTTTGCACTTCGGCATCGCACTTCGGGAAATTTGCCAGACTCGGCGACCGCTTCGGTGGTGTTCCCACGACTATCGCCCCGGCCTTGATCAGCTCGCCGATTTTTTTCAGCAACTCGGGCCGCATTGTCGCCGACTCCGGCAATGCGAGCAGACGGAAATTCATTCCATCCGGCAGCACCAACCGGCCATCCTTGACCGCCAGACGGTGTTCGATCACGTCGCCATTGATGAAGTCAAAGTCGAATCCTGGCGGCAATGGGGGCTGCTGCGAACCGGCAAATTTGGGTGAGTCCTCGCTGATGAAATAGGCCACGTCCGCCACATGCTTACCGGATTGCAACATCACCGTGGAGCGGCGCAGATAATCAATCCACGCCTTCGACTGCTCGAACCAGGTGTTATTGCGGTTGAACTCCGTGCCGAAAACGGAATTGACGCCGGGAAGTTTCTTATCCGTCGGCTGATGGATATTGACGTGAAAAACGAACTGGTTGATGCCTTCGCAAAATGCCCAGTCGCCGCGCGCCTTCAAGCTGCGAGGCGAGTTGATGAACGCCGGGCCTCCGGTGAACGACTCCGCCCACGTGATCGGTTTGCCATAAATGTTTGCGGCGGAGGAAGCGTCGCGCAATTCATACCGGCCAAGATAGTATGTGTCCTTCGAGTTGAGAAAATCGCCGTCAGCCCAAAACTCGCCGGCAATCTCGTCACACAAACTGCCATACTGCAAAAACTCCGCCGGAAACCCCCAGTGCCCGTAATTCTCCAGCCACATCTTCAGCCCATGCTCACGGCACAAATCGCTCAGCCCGCCCACGTAATCACGTCCCATCCGGTCGGCCACCATGCGCCGCAAGTCCCAGAGAAACCGATCCGATTGATCCGCGCTGCCGACGATGCGCCCCGTCATCACCGGCAGGAACGGCAGCGGATCATAACCATAACACTTCTGAAAATCCGCCGCGAGACCGTCGGTCCAATTTTGCGACCCCACCTCATAGCTGTCCGCCACGACGTGCTTCCATGATTTGCGCTCTGCGGCCGGCATGCGCTTGAGCAGATTGCCGACATAGGCATCGAAGTGCGCCCGCAACGGAACGCGGTTCATCTTGTCCACTTCATAACCGGTCGCTTCCGGTGGCGCGGGGGCGTTCCTGGCACCGGTCGGCGTCATGGCCGTGCGCAACACAATCCAATCGCCCGCCGGCACATCCCAAGTCAATGTCCCGTCCACCGCCATCGACTTGCTGATGTCACGCACCGCATCCGGCTTGACTGTTAGGCCGGCTGCTTCCGGTTCGGCTCCAGCGGGCCAGGTATAATAATCATAGAGCGCATGCGGGACCGGACACACCTTCTGCAAGGCTTTCTCTGCAAAATTTTCCACGCGTGCCGCCGATGAAAGCCGTATCTCGCCAAACTCGCATGCCGCTGAAAAGGTCAAGCGGAAGAACCGTGCGGTGGTGGCCGGAAAAGTCTCCACAATCGGTGCCAGCGGCACCGGACCCATTCCCACACCCAGATTATCATGCGGGTTGAATTTTTTCACCGTCTGATAGTTCTGGCCATCATTGGACGACTGCAACTCAGCCGTGATATTCGCATGTTTGTTAACCGGCTCAACCGCCACACTCCGGGCCGTGAATGCCGTCGGCATCTCAAAAGTGACCGAAGTTGGCGTGCGGGCCGTAATTTTGGCAATCTCATCTTCTCGTGCCGGCGCGGGAAATGCCAGCACCGCCAGATCCTGAAATTCACCCGGCGGCACCGGTAGCTTGCCGGCGAAATGTTGTGGTCCTTTCAATTTCAATTCCGGCATCGAAACATAACGCATCGCCTGGGAAGGTTTCACCCACGGTCCGCCGGATTGGCTCCAGCCAGGGGAGTTGAAAAGGCCGACATCCACGCCGAGCCGGGTGCCTTCGCGGATAGCATGCTCGATATAACTCCACCATTCATCCGTAAGCGCCTTGGTCGTACTGTTCCCGGGCGTGCCGCTCTGACCGGTGATGACGCCAATGTAGCCTTCTCCAATACCTACGCGCTTCATCGCTTCCAGATCGCGCGTGATGCCTTCTTTCGTGATCTGGCCGTCCATCCAATACCAATAACAACGGGGCCGGGTGGTTTCCGGTGGCTTAGTGAAAGCGGATTCAAGCGGGCCGGCGTGAGCGGCACCGGCCAGCAAGCTGGCGAGCAACAAGTTCAAAGGGGCGGTCATTTTCATGGATTGATTAATTGAGATCACTTAGGCGCTTGCCACCACCCCAGAGATTGGCATCTTCCACCGGCATGGGCAAAGGTTTTACCAAGGCGCTTGCCTGCTCGCCGGTAAAGATCAGCGCCTCGTCATCCTTCTTCAACGGCAGGTCGAATATCCCATGGGTCGCAGGTTGTAATGGGACGGCTTCGCCATTGATCCGGAGTATCGGAGTGGAGGCGAACACGGCCTGAACGCGGCATGGTTCGCCTGCAAGACTTTTCACGCGCAGCCACTCTGTCTTCCCATCCTTGCGGTTGGCGCTGACCAGAAAGGCCCCTTCGGCTCGAAGATCATGAAACACCGCATCATTCCAAGCGGCTGGCACCGCCGGGAAAATGTTGATCTTGCCGCCCCAACTCTGCAAGAGCATATCTTGCAGCGAGCGGTTGAGCACGATCGAACACTCGATGACTGGATCGCCTTCGATATACATGGTGTTGGGACGCACGAATCTCTTGTCCGCCAGATGTCCGTGGATTTGTTTGAGCGCGTTGGAACCATCGCCCAGGGTGGCATACAGCGAAGCCGCTCCGGCGCGGGACCAGCCGTTAATGCCGGTGGCGCCATCGGCAGTCAGCCAGTGCAGCACTGACTTGTTGAGCAGTTCGCGGTCGGACGGATTATCCGCGGTCATGATGTGCAGCGGATGCACCATGAGGATATGCGACCAGTGCCGGTGTGACATCTTGAAAGGAACTCCGGAGCCGATACAAAGCCCGTTCTCATCCACCGGATAAGGAACCAGGTCTTTCATCGTCTGCTCCCAGATCGGAACCATGGAATCATTGAGCTGATAGCGTTGATTGAGATCTATCAAGGTCTGGCAACCCCAGCGCAGGAGCCCAAGATTATAGTTATTGTCGGCGGCAAGACCGTATTCCGGTGACATCAGGACAGGCAGATGAAGTTTTTCGTCCTCGCCCGGCTTGAGGATTTTCAGGTAAAGATTGACGCTGCCCTTGAGCAGTGGATAGAAGGCATGCTTCTTCTGGTCCGTGATCATGGTGTGGTCCATGGTATAGCGGTAGTGCAAAAAGTAGTTCTGAAGAGCCCAGGTGAAATCCCCGGGATTCAGGTATTGATCGGGCGCGCAATCGCCGTCACCCCGCAGGCCTTCGTAATCCGTGGTATGCGGGACAGTCGCGCAGTCGTCGAACTTCCAAATTTCCTTGCCGTTGAGGAAGAAGTTGTCGCGCTGTTTATCGATGAAGTTGACAAACGACTCGCCAAGCTCCAGCCGGTTGCCGGTATAAACCGGCAGATACAGGCTCTCGATGTTGAGATTCCACCAGATACGCGGCCAACCTGTCTTGCGGAACCACGGCCCGAGCAGGTCCACGGGAACGCGATCCGGCCGGGATGCGGATGCCAGCTTGTACCACTGGATCCAGTAAAAGCTCTCCAACTTGGCGTCGGGGATGGAAACGAAATTCTGCGGATAGAAGGCATTCCACCAGTCACGATGAGTCTTAAGCAGGCGGTCGAAGTCCGCCGCCATGCTTTGCCGCACCTGGGCGACGGCTTCTGCTGCAGCGGTATTACCGGGAAAGGAATCGGCGATGCTCAGATAGAGACGGCGGCTGCCAGGGGTGGTTTTTTCCGCATAGGCGGTGGCGAATTCCCCACCGGAAGCACGGCCTTGGGTACACACCGCCACCTCGCCATCGGTGGCGTTGCACGGACCAGGATGGGGCGGATCCTTGAGGACCACCTCGCGATCACGGTCGGTGCATTTTGCGGCATTCCATGCGAATGCCGCCGCGGCCTCACCGTCCACGGCCTTAACGTCGATGATGAGCAGCATTTTTTCGGTATGAATGAACGAACGGAAATCGAGGGACCCCTTGTCCGTTAGAAGCGTACCACGCACCTCGGCATTCCAGAGATCAAGGCGCATGGTTCCGCTCTTGATCTTCCCGGCGGTCGTCAATACCAGTCCGCCAATCGGCAGGCGCGCATTGTCCCGCCGATGCTCCGTGACATCGCTGCGCCCCATCTCGAAGCGCAAGCGGTTGTCGCCATCCTGATAGATAGTGGCACCCAGCATGCCGTTGCCCAGAAACGCGCCGCAGTCGAAATTCTGCGGCAGGCTATCCCAGACCATGTCGTGCCGGGCAAGGAACGACGGCCAGTCAATTTGGATTTGAACTGCGGCAGCCGTCTGGATTGGCGCGGCGGAAGCGGTGGCTATCAGGGTGAAGGCGGCGGCTGTTGATATAAGTAGCTGTTTTAGCATGGTTGTGGGCGTGGTTTGAGATGCCTTATTTAAGCTCCGTCGTGTTAGCGTACCGGAGAAAGACCGGCCCGACCAGCCCGGCGGGTATCAGCGGGGTGTCCTTCGTCACGGTGGCCGCAGTGAGCGAGGTGCAGCGCTGCTCGACGGGCAGGGCGGCGTCGCCGGCGAGGCGGTTGTTCCAGGTGTTGACCACATCCACTTCGAGTGTGTTCGCGCCGGGCTTCACTGCCGATGCGATGTCCACCTGATACGGCGGATGCCAGAGCGTGGCGAGTTCCCGGCCATTTACGCGCACGACGGCGATATCATTGACTTGGCCGAGGTCGAGCATCATGGCGGTGCCGGGCTGGCTCTGTGCCGGAACTTCAAACGTCTTGCGATAGGTAGCCTTGCCGGAGAAATGTTTGATGTTCACTTCAGGACGCTTGGTCCAATCGGTGAGTGTGGCGAAGGTCATTTTTTCCGGGGCACCGCGCCCCGGCGCAAAGCTGACATCCCACGGCCCGGAAAATTCCACCGGCGGGGCTTCGGCCGAAATTTTCAGCGGGCGCGTTTGCCCATCGGCGAACTTCAGTTCGTAAGCGCCAGCCGCTCCACCTTGGGCGATGATGCGGCCAGCGGAATGCCGCGTCAACTCGAGGGGCAACCGATTCGCGTCATCGCTGGCCACCGGCTGCACCGTCGTGCCGAGAATTTCCTGGCCGTCCATCCAATACCAGTAACAGCGCGGTTTGGTGGTATCCGGCGGCTGGGCAAAATCGGATTCAAGCGAGCCGGCGTGAGCGGCACAGGCCAGCAAGCCGGTGAACAGGAAGTGTAAAGGGGTCGTCTTTTTCATGGTCTTGCTTGTTTTGATCCTATTCTGATGAAAAGTTGGTTGGATTCACTGTAGGATTTTTCCCGAACACGCTCCCGTCACCTTGTCCACGACGAGCCAGCGCCCCTCAATCCGTACACCCGCGCGCACCTTGCCCTGCTTGACAAGCACGTTGCCGTTTAGCGTCAGGCTTGGAGCTGCCGACAGCTTGGGAAGTCGCACGGTGGCTTGGACACCTTTGGGAAGCGTGAAGTCGAACGTCAGAGCCTTTCCGCCATCGGCAGTTTTCCAAGAGACCGGAACCGGGCCATGCTCCGTCACAACCACCCCCTCGGCGGCCGTCAAATCGCCCAGACGCGGCTCGAGCAGAAGCCGCTTCTCCCAGACCGGCCCGTCGCGGCGCACACCGAGAACCAACGAGCTGAGAAAATAGGCCGGAACCGCGCCGTAGTTGTGGCACGATTCGCTGGCACCGTTGCCGTTTTCATCCACAAACGACTCGCTGAGCGTGCCAGCGTCCTGCTGATGAGTGACCATTGGACCCCAGCGGCGGCGCATCTCGCCGAGCGCTTCCAAGTCCATTGCGGCGCTGTCCATGCGGAATAGTTCCTGGAACAACCAGTAATCGGTCACCGGCATGTTCAACCCGGCCTTCTGCGCGATCATCCGCTCGACATCCGGATTGCTGCCACAGTGAAAGCTGCCAGGATTCTTGTAATTCGCCAGCAGCCATTTGCGTGCGGCGACAGTCCGGTTCTCCGGGACCAGCCCGCGATTGAGCGCGAGCAGTTGCGCGTGAGCGGTCGGCCCCAGAATCTTCTCACCGAGAAACGCCGAGTTGTAAGCACCCTCCGCCTCGTTCCACAACTGCTTGTTATAGGCTGAGGCCAACTCCACCGCAGCCTTCGCGTAACTGTCCGCTTGCGCGTTCTGTTTCAGTGCCCGCCCCAGATAGTCCGCATCCGTCAATGCCTGATAGAAATAAGCGTTCATCGTGGCGCCTTCGCAGGTGATATAGGCCAGCGGATTGTCGAACGACGCGTATTCCCGCGCCAGTAACAGTCCGCGAGGCGTACGGCGTTCCAGAAACCATTGCATTTGTCGTGTCAAGGGCGGCCACATCTCGCTCAGGAACGCCCGGTCGCCCGTGGAATCGAAATACAGTTTCAGCGCCTCGACCCACTGGCATGCATAGTCCTCGATGACATAATGGCAGTCCTCAGGGCCGCGGTCGGTCGGAAATGTTGCCAGCAACCGGCCGTCCGGCAGTTGTGCCAATGCTGCATGGCGCAGCAGGCTCTTCAGCAGTCGCGGATCCGAGAATACTTTTTGTCCGTCCGAACCAGGGCCAGACAGGGCAACCCGAGTTGTGATGAAATTCGGTTGTGCCGGATCCTGCAGCCATTCGTTGCGCTCGCGGGCATCGGACCCGTAGGCGTCGTCACAGGTCGCCTCGATTGTGTTGACGGCCATGTCCCAAAGGCGGGTCAGCGTCGCGTCGCTAGAGGTGAACGAACCGATTCGCTCGAACGGGTAACGGCGGTCGATCATTTTCAACCCAAGAATCCTGACCCTGCCAGAAGTACAGGTGATGGTGACGTAACGTGCGCACCATTGGTCCGCAGCGATGAAACTCTGCCGCCCCGAGCGGGTCGTGTAGGTCGTACCGATGCCGTAGGTCTCAAAGGGCCGCCCGTCGCGGCAGCGGAGCGCATACTGCAACTGCACGACACTGCCCTCGTCCGCCTCAAGCTCCATCACCGGATAGGACATCGCCATGCGCCCGAGGTCCAGGAGCACGCTGCCGCTATGGTTCACATGCGCGGGATGCACGTTATCCTGATCGGGTTTTTCCAGCCCGTCCAGAGTGGCGGCGGTGCGCCAGGCGGCGTCCGGCGCGGCCGTGGAGCACAGGAAATCGGTGGTTCCAAGCGCGGTCTTGCCGCCCTTGGCGAAGGCTGCGAAGAGTCCGGCCGTGCGGTTTCCCGCCTCCAAATCTGTGGCGTCAATGGTGATCACGTCGCCGTCCTTCAGGTCAAGCTCACCTGTCCAACCAGCGGTCACATCCTCATTATGGATGATTTCCCGGCCGTTGACAAACAGCGTGAAGCTGTTGTCGGCCATCACCTTGGCCGCGCATCCCGTACCGTCACCGTGAACCGCGTTCTTCCACACCGCCTTGAAATACACGCTCATGGCGGGACCCTTCGACCACATCCAACGCCCGCAAAAACCGCCTGGAAAATTCCAGGCTGCCGCGCTGTCGCCCAGTTCCAGCGGCAGCGCATCTTTCAATTTCTGCCCAGTTGACGGCAACGTAATCCCGGTCAGTGCCGTCTCCCGAGGCAGCGGCAACGAGCGCGGCTGCAATGCGCCCCACGTATTGCCGTCCACGGTGACAGCCGGCTCCCAGGTGGCATCGTCAAAAACCGATGCCGTCCAATCCAACGGAGACAATCGGCCGTCCAATACATCGGGGATTGAACTCCAGGCTCCCGGTGACGGGCGATACTCGGTGTTCGGCGTACAGCGCCAAGAGGTATCCGTACGCAGGATTTCCTTCCCGCCGAGCTCTAGGCGGGCGGTGAGACCGGGAGCGTGCTGCATGATCCGGCCATTGACCGCCCCGGCATAATGATGCACCAGCACAGTCAGGACGTTCTTCCCGGGTCGCAGGAAGGGTTTGACATCCATGCCGTCGAACTCCGGACGCTTGGGATTGAAGCGGCAGGGTCCGCGCAGGATCTGCTCACCGTTGACCCATAGCATGTAGCGCGAGTCGGCAAAAATGTCCAGCAGTGCCGGCTGCTCCGGCTGTGCCTTCAGCTCGAAGCTCTTGCGGAACGCCACATACGCCTGTGTGCCGGCAGGTGCCGAAGCCGCCCAGATCATGGACGACTGAAGTTCCCGCCCCGCTGTCTCAGCCGCCGCCAGCGCGGCATGGCACAGCACGCAGGCCAGCATTGCCAAAACCCATCGCCTGTTCGCATTTATCATAACCAGATGTGTCTCATCCATATTTGTCCATCTTCCTTACGGCCGATAGTAGGCTTCGATCTCGTTCACCCTCACAAAATTCGGCTGCTTGTCCGGCCCCCGGTAACCCATGAGTCGCAGCTTGGAAGCCGTCACGGTCGGAAACCTGATAGATCGGTGGGCAGCGGTATTATCGGTAATACGACCGGCCGCCGGCAACCATTCTTTGCCGTTCCAATACTCTATTTGGAAATCTTTCAATTCATAGCTATCGGTTGTGTAAATCTCCACGGCATTTAGCTTTCTGTCTGAACCGAAATCGAGTTCCACCCATTGCGGCAATCCTGTTCCATCGGCATTGGACCAGCTCGATTCGCCACCCAAGGCAGTTCCCGAATCGCTGTCATTCGCCCGCTTTGGACTGTATCCTGCGGAGGTGGAGGAAGCCTTGACCTTGGCGGCGGCGGCGAAATTGACGTCCACCATGTCATTCGAAACCGAAGTCTGCGGAGTCCGCAACACCACGGGCCCGAACAACCCCGACTCCTGGCGATCGCCATAACTGTTGTTGATGAGGTTGGCGACGCGGACGCGGATTTCGTTTTTCCCGGGCCGGAGAGCCGTGCTGATATCAAAGACATACGGCCC
>JBAXOP010000064.1:0-21471 GCA_037133195.1 Verrucomicrobiota bacterium
ATTCCCTGGGGCGAATCCGTGGCCCGCCTGCGCGAGATCTGGTCCCTGCCGGCATAAGAGTTTTCCACACCGATCGCCTTCGTACATGGGGACAGAGAAATAGTCCGTGGAGAAATAGTTCGTGCAGATTCTTCACACGCCACTTGGCAAGTGCCGTTCCCGGCCGCTTCAACCGGTCTGACGCCGATGCCTAGCAACGTCTGGAATCCCGGGGCGGAGGTTTCGCGGTCGGCGACCACGGTTTCGATGTGGGTGAACCCGGCGCGTTCGAGCATGGTGGCCAGTTCGCATTCGGAAAACCCGAGCCAGCGGTCGGCGTAGAGTTCGCGGGCTTCCTCGAACGTGTGCAACAACAAATCCAGCACGATGAGCCGCCCGCCCGGTTTGAGAATCCGGAAAGCGGCTCTGGGGGACAAAGAACTCATCTGTTTAGGAGCAAATTCAGCCGCACGACTGCCTCCAACCCCTCCGGCTGCTAGCACGCATGGCTGCGCTCGGAACGCCCTATCGCCTCACCAAGACGCCGCTATACGAAATTTCTGACGAAATTTCTTGGCAAGGCGGGGCGGATAGATGATTTTTTACGTTTAAGGAAGGGCAAAAAATTCACAACTCATTCATTATCCGTGCATTCCGTGCAATCCGTGGTTTCTATTTTCCTTTCCAGGTCGAGACCGGGATGGCGATGGCTTGTTTTCCAACAAGCCCAGCGCCTTCCGCACGGCCTTGAGCCGTTGCGCATGATTGACGGATTGCGGAACATCTTGTGGGAGCTCCAGTTGCTGCTTGCAATCCGGTCTGGCCGCTGCGATTCTCCCCCCGTGAATCCGTGTATCCAGATCGATCCCACTGTGTGTCACGGCAAACCCGTGATCCGCGGTACCCGCGTGATGGTTGCCACCATTTTGGGAGTGCTGGGCGCAGGCGACACCATCGAAACGCTGCTTGAGGATTACCCGAACCTCACCAGAGAGGATGTTTCCGCAGCACTCGAATTCGCCAGCCGACTCTCCGAGTATCAGGTTTCCGCCTACGAAGCGGTAGCATGAACTTCCTGCTCGACGAGAACTTTCCGAAGGCCGTAGCATCGGTCCTGTTAGATGCTGGCCATTGCGTATTTGATGTCAGGGGGACCATGGAGGAAGGAATGGACGATCCAAGTCTGTTTGCCAAAGCCCAACACCTCAATGCGGTGTTGCTCACCACCGACCGGGATTTCTTTCACACAATCCCCCATCTCTTCGACTCTCATGCAGGGGTTGTGGTCATCGCGCTTCGGCAACCCAATCGCGCGGCCATCCTCACGCGCCTCGAGTGGCTCCTGTCCCACGTCCACAGCGGGGATTTTGCCAGCCGGGTCTTCCAACTGCGGGACAAGTCCTTCATCGCCTATCCTTCGCTTGGTTAGTTGAGCACCTTGGCCCAGCGCCTTCCGCAGCGCCTTGAGCCGTTTCGTACATGGGGACAGAGAAATAGTTCGTGCAGATTCTTCACACGCCACTTGGCAAGTGCCGTTCCCGGCGGCTTCAAGCCGGCCTGACGCCGATGCCTAACAAGGTCTGGAATCCCGGGGCGGAGGTTTCTCGGTCGGCGACCACGGTTTCGATGTGGGTAAAGCCGGCGCGTTCGAGCATGGTGGCCAGCTCGCACTCGGAAAACCCGAGCCAGCGGTCGGCGTAGAGTTCGCGGGCTTCCTCGAACGTGTGCAACAACAAATCCAGCACGATGAGCCGCCCGCCCGGTTTGAGAATCCGGAAAGCGGCGTCGATGGCCCGCTGCGGACGGGCCGCATGGTGCAATGCCTGGCTGAGCACGGCAAGGTCCAGCGAGTTGCCCTCGATCGGCGGTTCTTCGATATCGCCGATGCGGAATTCCAGGTTGGCCAGACCGTTTTTTTCGGCGAGCTGCTGGCCGAAGGCGACCATTTTCGGCGAAATATCCACGGCGATGACCTTTTCCGCCCGCTGCGCCAAGAGTTGCGCCAATGTCCCCTCCCCCGCACCCAAATCCGCCACCACCCGGTAATTGAGTACCTTGATCATCTCGACAATTTATCTGTCACCCTGCACAACTTTTCAACGGTTGCGCTGATGGCCGAACCGTGCCATCATCCCGCCATGACTTCCACCTACACGGCAATCATCCAGCAGAATGGCGACTGGTGGATTGGATGGATTGAAGAGGTTCCCGGCGTCAATGCTCAAGAGCGGACCAAGGGCGAGCTGTTGGCAAGCCTCAAGGAAGTGCTCAAGGAGGCCTTGGACTTCAACCGCGAAGATGCCAGATCCTGCGCGCCAAGCGGCTACACCGAAGAGCTGGTGATCGTATGAAGCGGCGGATGCTCATCAGCCATCTGATTGAGCATGGCTGCGAGCTTGTGCGTGAAAGGGGCAATCACTCATGGTGGAGACATCGCGCCACCAATCGCCGTTCCGCAGTGCCGCGCCACGCCGAAGTTGACGACCTGTTGGTAAAGAAAATCTGCAAAGATTTGGGAATTCCAACGCCATAGATCCACGGCGCTTGTGGCTCATTCGGCACCAAAAAAATTCTACCGGGTCAGCATCAGCAAGCCGTAGCTCACCACGATCCTCACTCCGGCGGCGTCATGACATGAACTTGGCCGGGCTGAAATTCGGCGAGGCGGCGCAGAATTTCCGGTGCGAAGGGCAGGACATGGAGCAGGCGGTTGGACTTGGCACGCAGCACCAAGATGGCGAACGGCAGCGCTGCAGTCTTATTTTGCTGCGGCAGGCGTTGGTCCACCGTAAGGAATAGGTCAAATTTGCCGGAAACTGCAATGCGGCGGAGCAATTTGCCATTGGAGACGCTAGCCCAGCCGGCTTGCGGCACGGTCGTAACATCATGTCCGGAGAGTTCCCGTGCCAGATCCTTGGGCACACATTCATCGAGGAGGATGCGCATTCAGGCGGTGGCGAGGAGTCGCTCGCTGGCTTGTTCGAGAAAGTCGATAACCTGCTGGCGCTGGACTGTGGGGTATTGCCCCAGGAACTCGTCAATAGTGTCGCCGCCCTCAATGTAATCCAGTAATGCCCGCACCGGAACCCGCGTTCCCGCAAAGCAAGGTTCACCACTCATGATTTTCGGGTTGATCACCACCACCGCGCACGTCTTCATACCCGTAAGTAAGACCATTTCGAAGCGGATGACAACCCTGCATTTTTAGGCTTCAAATGATGAACATCCAAGTATCATTCTCCCGTGTTTTCAAGCCGGTCTGACGCCGATACCTAACAATGTCTGGAACCCTGGGGCGGAGGCTTCGCGGTCGGCGACGACGGTTTCGATGTGGGTAAAGCCGGCGCGTTCGAGCATGGTGGCCAGGTCGCACTCGGAAAACCCGAGCCAGCGGTCGGCGTAGAGTTCGCGGGCTTCCTCGAACGTGTGCAACAACAAATCCAGCACGATGAGCCGCCCGCCCGGTTTGAGAATCCGGAAAGCGGCGTCGATGGCCCGCTGCGGACGGGCCGCATGGTGCAATGCCTGGCTGAGCACCGCCAGGTCCAGTGAGTTATTCTCGATCGGTGGCTCCTCGATATCGCCGATGCGGAATTCCAGGTTGGCCAGACCATTTTTTTCGGCAAGTTGCTGGCCGAAAGCGACCATTTTCGGCGAGATATCCACGGCGATGACTTTTTCCGCCCGCTGGGCCAATAATTGCGCCAATGTCCCCTCCCCTGCGCCCAAATCGGCCACCACCCGGTAATTGAGCACCTTGATGAGCGCCTCAGCCAGCGCCTTCCATGAGCGACCCGGCACGTAATCCTTGCCAAATCGCCCCGCCAATTCATCAAAATACGCCCGCGCCGTGTCCTTGCGCTTGCGCAGCAGGTGCCGCAGCGCCGCCTCATCGTCCGCCACTTCCGGCAATTCCGCTGCCGCCAGTCGCAGCACATCCGCCAGATCGGTGCTGGCTGAGCCCCGGTAAATGTTGTTTTTGCCGCTGCGTTCATCGGCCACCAAGCCCGCCGCCTTCAATTGCGATAGCTGCGTCGAAATCCGGCTCTGCCCCATCCCCAGCACCTCCTGTAACTCCGCCACCGACAACGCCTCCTGTCCCAGCAATACCAAAATCCGCAGCCGCGTCGGGTCCGATAAAAGTTTTAGCGATTTTAGCATTGACGATATGGGCGGGAGCATGCATCATCAAATCACGATTTGACGATACGTAAAACAAAAAACAAATGAGCACCTATATTTTTTCCTCAGAATCCGTTGGTGAAGGTCATCCCGACAAAGTAGCTGACACCATATCCGATGCCATCCTCGATGCTTGCCTCGCGGTGGATCCCAAGAGCCGGGTCGCCTGCGAGACGTTTGTGAAAAGCAATATCGTGGTGGTAGGCGGCGAAATCACCATCCCCAAAATCGGCCAAAAGCCCATCGGCTCGGTCATCAATGTGGAAAAGGTGATCCGCGACGCGGTGCGCGGCATCGGCTACACCAACGACGACGATATTTTTCACGCCGACCGGATTTTCATCAATAACTACCTGACCACGCAGTCGCCGGACATTTCCCAAGGCGTTGATGCCAAGCAAGCGGTCGGCAAGAAGACCCAGGAGCAGGGAGCCGGCGACCAAGGCATCATGTTTGGCTACGCCTGCGATGAAACGCCCGAGCTGATGCCCGCGCCCATCATGTACGCCCATCGCCTCGGCCGCGAACTCACCCGCATCCGCAAGGCCGGCAAACTCGCCAAGTGGCTGCGCCCCGATGCCAAGAGCCAGGTGTCCGTCGAGTACGTCGATGGCAAGCCCACCCGCATCATCAACGTCGTCATCTCGACCCAGCACGCCGCGGATGTGTCGCACGCCGAGATCGAAAAATTCTGCATTGAGCAAGTCATCAAAAAAGTTCTGCCCAAGGACATGCTCACCAAGGATACCGAGTACCTCATCAACCCGACCGGTCGGTTTGTCGTCGGCGGGCCCCAAGGTGACAGCGGCCTGACCGGTCGCAAAATCATCGTGGATACCTACGGCGGCACCGGCCGTCACGGTGGCGGCGCTTTTTCCGGCAAGGATCCATCGAAAGTTGACCGCTCGGCCGCCTACATGGGCCGCTGGGTTGCCAAAAATGTGGTAGCCGCCGGTCTCGCCACCAAGTGCGAAGTGCAATTTGCATACGCCATCGGCCATCCCAAACCGGTGAGTGTTCACGTCGACACGTTCGGCACCGGCACCGCCAGTGATGAAGCAATCCTCGCGGGCATCCTCAAGGTGTTCTCATTCAAGCCGGCCGATATCGTCAAACAACTCAAACTGCTGCGCCCAATCTATTCGCTAACCACCAATTACGGTCACTTTGGAAAAACCGACGCCGACCTCACCTGGGAAGCCACCGATAAGGCCGCTGCACTCAAGAAAGCCGTCGGCTGAAGCCGACAAGACAGAAGACAGAAGAAAAGAGAAGAGCAGAAAGAGAAGACGGCAGAGGCACAACTTTGAAGAACTGGAGGTATGGAAGCGTTCTTCGCAACTTGCTGTCTTCTGTCTCCAAGTCTTCTGTCTCAATTCTAACACACCACAAACGATTCCCCTACCACTACCCCCACCATGAGTCTAACTGATCATAAAGTCCGTGATATCACCCTCGCCGAATTCGGCCGCAAGGAAATTGAAATAGCCGAGCATGAGATGCCCGGCTTGATGGCCACCCGCGCCAAATATGGCCCCGAGAAACCGCTGCAAGGCGTGCGCATCATGGGTTCGCTACACATGACCATCCAAACCGCGGTGCTCATCGAAACATTGGTGGACCTCGGTGCCGAAGTGCGCTGGGTTTCCTGCAACATCTTCTCGACCCAGGACCACGCCGCCGCCGCAGTGGCCGCCTCCGGCATCCCCGTGTTCGCTTGGAAAGGCGAAACGCTCGAGGAATATTGGTGGTGTACCTGGAAGGCACTGGTCAATCCGGCTGGACTCGGCCCACAACTCATCGTCGATGACGGCGGCGACGCCACCCTGCTCATCCACAAGGGATTTGAAATGGAAAATGGCTCCGATTGGATCACCACTGCATCTGGCAGCCACGAGGAACAAGTGATCAAGGACCTCCTTAAAAAGATCCAGGTTGAACAACCCGGTATCTTCCACCGCTTTGTCGCCGACTGGAAAGGCGTGTCGGAAGAAACCACCACCGGAGTACATCGTCTCTATCAAATGGCCAAGGCCGGCACCTTGCTGGTGCCTGCTATCAACGTCAACGACTCGGTCACCAAATCGAAATTCGACAACCTCTACGGCTGCCGCGAGTCACTAGTTGATGGCATCAAGCGTGCCACCGACGTGATGATCTCTGGCAAGGTCGGCGTGGTCTGCGGTTACGGTGATGTCGGCAAAGGCTGTGCCCAGGCGCTGCGTGGCCAGGGTGCCCAGGTGGTCGTCACCGAAGTGGACCCGATCTGCGCGCTGCAAGCCGCGATGGAGGGCTTCCGCGTGCTGCCCGTCGAGGACACCCTCGGCTGGGGTGATATCTACGTCACCACAACCGGCAACAAGGATATCATCCGCCTCGAGCACATGGAAAAAATGAAGGACCAGGCAATTGTCTGCAACATCGGCCACTTCGATAACGAAATCCAAATCGATAAGCTCAACAACGCCCCCGGCGTGGTTAAGAAGAACATCAAGCCACAGGTCGATAAGTACACGTTCCCCACTGGCAACAGTCTATATATGTTGGCGGAGGGTCGCTTGGTCAACCTCGGCTGCGCCACAGGCCACCCGAGCTTCGTTATGTCCAACAGCTTCACCAACCAGACGCTCGCCCAGATCGACCTCTGGAAAAACAAGGATACCTATCAAGCCGGCCAGGTCATGGTGTTGTCGAAGGTCCTCGACGAGGAAGTTGCCCGTCTCCACCTCGCCAAAATCGGCGTCAAGCTGACCAAGCTCAGCCCCGAGCAAGCCGACTACATTGGCGTGCCGGTGGAAGGGCCCTACAAGGCCGACCACTACCGTTATTGAACGAATGACAGAGAGGAGGACAGGCTTCCAGCCTGTCATGGACGACGGGCTTGTAGCCCGTCGTTTCATGCGCAGACAGGCGGGACGCACTGTCTTCCCTCACAGGCTGGCTGCCTGTTTTCCAGGCAGCCAGCACGGGTACTATACCCATCACCAGCCCCCCAACAAATGCTCAAAATCAATTGCCAGCTACTCGATGAAGTTACCGCCGCGGCGAAGCTTTCGCCGCGGTTGCGGATGAACCATAACTTTCACCCGGAGTTATCTGATCCTGTCCAGCGCCTGCTCAATGCACTTGAGCCGTGGACCTATATCCGGCCACACAAGCATGTGACCAAAGAGGAGGCGTTCGTGTTGTTGCGCGGAACCGTGCTGGCGGTCGTCTTCAATGATGACGGCTCTATCCGCGACCATTGTGTCCTGAGTGCCGCCAGCGGCAACCTCGGGATCGAATTCGAGGAGAATGCCTTCCACATGCTCACCTCCCTCGAATCCGCCTCGGTGGTCTATGAAATTAAGGAAGGCCCGTTCGTCCCTCATACCGAGGCGAGTTCCGCTCCTTGGGCACCCCGCGAGGGAACGCCCGAGGCCCGCGGATTTCTAACGAGCGTCTTTACCCGCCTGGGCGTAGCACCCGCCTGAACGAGCCACCCCAGAGGGCACGGCGGATTATTTGCACGGTGAATTGCGGCGGCACATTGCACATTCACAGTTCCTGAACCAGATGGAACTTTGGAGCTACTGCGGTTTTGGCAGGAGTCTGGCCACGATCGCGAGCAACGCCACCACCACCAACGCCAGCGCAGCCCAGAGCCAAGGCGAGCCTGCCGTGTTGGCCCAGGGTTTGACGGCTTCGGGCTTGAGGACTTCCTCGGCGGCAAGCGTGGCGGCTTGTCTATCAGCGGCTAACAATTCGTTGCGCACGAGTCGCAGGTCGTATGTCGGGGCGGTGGCCTGCGGGTTGCCATAGTAAAGAAAGAGAGGGGCCGCAGAGATGAGCTTGGCGACGAGCAAGGGAGCTGCGTAAAGGAGACGAATGTTCTCCACCTTGATCGGCGGATTGTCTCCATTATCTGTCTCTAACCAAAACTCGGCGGGTAGGCGGGCACCTCCGAAAGCGAGGGCAAATCTGCTAGATGAAGCATCCGGCGTGGCGGATTTTGTCCATGTCGAGGTGGCAAGTGTTTCCGACCAAGCATTGCCAAAATCATCCTTGCGTTCGGCTATTGCCTTAAAAGCGCGGGTGAACAACGGTGATGGAGAATCCGCCATCAATTCGGATACCGGTAGGTTTCCCAGTGGCACGGTGACCTGCCAGCGCGAGACACCGGGACGCTTGGGGTCAGGACACTCGGCGATGGCCGCGTTGAGCGTGCGCATTTTATTATTGTCTATCAAGTAAGGAATCTGGCGGCCGTCCTGAACGAGGCGCAGGTCGTTGAGTTGGGTGTGGCTGTTCGCTATTGCGGGTGGGTCCAACTCGATGCGGATGACCCCGGCGGCCGCGCCATGCACGGCGCGACGACGGGTCCACTTTGTTAGGTCGATGGTGGCACCGGAGGGATCCACGCCGGGTAATGCGGGTGGTACTTGAAAATCTGCTTTGGCTAACAGGGGGCCGGGGCTGAGTTGCTGGCCGCCGGCTTTGCTTAGTTCACCACGCAACGGAGCGAGGTCGTAGCGCGGGATGACGGCCTTTGGATTACCGGTGAGCAAGCGCCAGTTACCGGGCTCGGCGGCATGCCAGGCGAGCGTGGTCGGATAGCGGCGGGCTCTGGCCCCGGTGACGTGCAGAGGCGGGCTATCTCCGTTAGATAAAGTCAGAACGATTTGTTGGGCTGGAATCCGCTGCCGGACCGCAATATTGAGTTGCTCGGCAGTGGAGCCATGGTCTCCTAACACCCGGAACAGGAAACCCTTGGTCACCGGGGTAAACACGGACTGGCCGTCGGCCGATTTTGTCAGATATGCTAATGAATAATTTCGGCTGAAGACGGGATCGGAGATATCGAGTTTGAGGTCAGCCAGATAGAGGTTGGCGGCAGCGAGATCGAGGGTGAGGCGGGTGCTGCCAGGCGTTTCTGCGGCTGACTGGAGGATCACCGTGTGTGCCACTGTCACCGGCGGGGCGGAGTCTGTTAGGGTGAGATTCACGCCGGTAAATGCAACCGGGGTGGAGCGCACATCGGAGACCGAGATGCGCAGGCGCTGCCAAACCCCGGCGGAAAGCGGAATACGCAACCGTTCGGCACCGGCGGCTTGGCGGAAAATCACCTCCCGGCTGACGAGCGGCTGCCATGCCGCGCCATCGCGGCTGCCCTCGATGGTGATAGATTTGATGAACCCGCGTGCCGGGGATTCCAGGGTGATGGCTTGAATTGCTTCAGTGGTGCCTGTGGCACACTCTAACACAGTCGCGGCATCCGTTCCCGGCACGGGTTCCACCAGCGCGGCCTTGAACTCAGCCGCCCGTTGTTCGCGGGCGCTTGCGGCTTGCGGCATCTCAATCAGATAGGGGGTCTCAACGCCCGCAGGCGACACCAAGCGAAGGTCGGCGAGATCGGGGCCGGATGCGTCGAGCGTGGGTGGAGGCAGATCTAGCCGGACCATTCCGGCGGCTGGGATGACCACACCCTGCTCCCATTGCCAGGCGCTGCGGTCTGGGTCCGGCGCGGCTGAGGCCATGCCACAGGCGATGATCGTTAGGGCGACGAGGATTTTCATGACGGCTTGGAACGGCTGAAGAATTGCTGATAGAGGAAAGAAGCGGCGAAGGCGATCAAGGCAACACCGATGAGAGCGCCGATGCGGAAGATACTGCCGATGGCCGATAGATCATGCAGGAAAAGCTTGAGCAATGTGACCACCAACAGCGCGATGGCGGCATAGCGTGCGGGACCGGCATGCCGCCAGATGCCCAGGCCGAGCAAGCCAAGCGAGAACAAACCCCAGGCGATGCTGTAGGTCATGTCGCGGGCGAAGTTCATGCCGAAGTCAAAAGCCACGCAACGGTAGCCGGGTGGGGTGAAATAGTCGGCGATCTCAATGTTCATTAATAAAAACAACAGCACGCCTGCAAAGCCTAATAATACGCCGCGCGCATTGACTTCGCGGACCCGGCCATCCGGGTCGCTGAACCACCAGGCACCTAACATTTGCGCCGCGGCCACGATGCCGTAGGTATAGAAGTGCCAATTAAGAATGGCCGTGCCGCTGCGTGGGTAGTCGGAGAACACAGCGGGGTTGATTGCCAGGCGCACGAAGGCAACCACCAACAACCCGAGGCCGGTTAGCAGCAATCCCGGATGAGACACGCGGCGGAACAACCATAGCAAACAGGCACCTTCCAATGCCCAACTGACGGTTAGCCACTGACGGTCGAACTGGATTGGGAAAATCAAGGTGATAAAGAACAGGGCGACCCCGCCGAACCACGCGAGTTTGCCGCGGTTGAGCGCATCCATGGTGGCCACCATGCGCAACACAAGCACCAGAGCCAGCAGGCTGGGAATGGCAAAGGCAGCCGGCAGCAAGCCCATCATGCCAACCATTTGCGGGAACGCCCGCCCGACCAAATGATGGATCAGCAAAAAGTGACCGATACCAGCCAGAGCGCTGGCCGTCCACGGCCAGATGCAGCCACCAAAGGCTTTGCGGAACATGAATGGAAACACCAGGAACAAAAGATAAAATCCCAGATACCAAGCGAGGGGAATGTTAGGGGATGCCTCGTTGAAGCGGTGGCCATGCCACACGAACTCAACCGCCAAAATGCAACCCAACGCAGTGGGCACTAACGCGGATTGGCGGTTGATAAGCGCCAAGCCCAACAATAATACCACCATCAGCAGGCCGACTCCGAAAACGGGTGACGGGTTGGTGATAGGCAATTGCACGATGGCCAGAACCAGCAAGGCAAAGGGCAGGGCACCCGAGAAGACAGGCAGGATTTCCGCCATTTGCCGGTCGAGCGAGGGTTGATCTGCCGCCGCCCCCTCCGCCAAGACGGGTTTTCCAAGCAACCATTTTCCAGCCACGGCGAACACGGCGGAAAACCCGGTGATGATAAACAAGAAGGGTGAGAGCGAATGGATTGGCATCGGCGCATGCAGCAACCATGCGGCGGCCAGCACGAAGGAGAGGACTAACGAACCGAACACCGGCAGCATCGATCCGGTGATCACTGCCAGCAGGATAACTAACAAATCCATCAACAGCACCGCCGGCCAAACCAACAGCGAGGATCCGGGCAGACAGATGATAGCCAACAACACCAGTAGCAGGGTGATCGGTGCCGACCATGGCCAGGCTTTGGTAGGCACCACAGCCATACCTTCGGAATGCGGGCGGACCAACAACACGGGTGCCACCGCATGCAACGCTCCAAATACCAGATACACGACCAGAGCGACGGGGAGGCGTTCCGCATTCAAGTAAACACCGGTCCAGACAGCCAGATGCAAAAACGTCAACAACGCGTTGATCACTTGCGCCGCAATCATCCTGGGTTGTAGCCAAACCACCGCTAACAACACCAAGTTTTCCAGCAAAATAAAGCTATACAGCAAAGGCGTGCGGGTGGCCACCGCCGTGAAATTGAGCATCGTGAATGCGAAAATCAATGATACCGCACACAAGCCAAGCGCCGATCCCGCCGCATGCAGCATCGGTTCCTCGCGGCGCTTTTCCAGCCAGGCGGCAACGAGAAACAAACCATTGTAAAATACCAGAATACCTAGCGGAATGAAAATTTTCGAGCCCACGGTATAATGGCCCTGGACGAAGAATTTGTCGAACCAGAGTAACTGCATCAACACCGAGCCAATAGCTGCTGCGCTGACCAGAAAGGCCCAGCGCCGGTGCCGGGAAACCGCGATCAATCCGATGACAAGCAACCCAATATAACTGAACAAACCAAGCGGGTTGTCCTTGCCGGTTTGCACCAGCACGGGTGTTAGAAAACCGCCGAGCATCCCGAGCACAGCCACCACCAGCGCATTGAGCCGCACAGCCACCAGAAATGCGACCACCGTGATGAGCGTCATTAGGGCAAAGGTGGGACCATCGCCGAATGCCGCCAAGTGATACAACGCCCGCGCCGCATACGTGACACCATAGAGAATAAGTACGCCGGTGGCGCAAAATGCCTGCGCCAACACTTGATAGGCCGCCTTGCGATGCAACGCCAGTCCGCCGACTAACAAACCAATACCGGTCACAAACCCGAGTGCGACCCGCACCGCCGCTGGAATCAGGTTATTTTCAAAGGCATACTTCACAAAAAAGATAACCCCGAAAAACAAGGCGATGCCGCCCAGCCAGGCGAACAACTTTACGCCCATGAATTGCTCCAGCGAAAAGGGAATGGTGGGCTCGGATGAGGCGGATGGCGCGGATGGCGCGGATGGCGCGGATGGCGCGGATTGGGCGGATGGGGCGGATTGGGCGGATTGGGCGGATTGGGCGGATTGCGCGGATTGCGCGGATTGGGCGGATTGGGCGGATTGCGCGGATGGTTGTGGAGCGGTAGCATGCCAGCGAATGGTTGTCGGCGTGGTGACCGGCGGCGGAGTGAATGCAGGTGCTATCTGGGGAGCAGCGGTCACGTCCGACTCATCCGACTCGTCCGACCGGACGGAAAGCTTCGCCTGCGGCAAGGGCGCATGCGGGGCACCGGAGTGCCGCGAGCGCAGTTCATGCTGCGAGCCGCGCAACTCGTTTTCAAGCAGGCGCAGCTTCGCCTCGGTTTCCCTGGCTTGCGATCTGGCTAAGGACGCCATCACCATCGCGATGATCGGAGCGCCGATGAACCATAGCAAAAATAACAAAGCTAGCAAAATTTCGCCTCTCATAAGTGTGTCAGGATTCTCCTCCTGCGGTTAGAATGGCAATTTTCCCGGGCTGTGGCGAATCATTTTCTCATTCGTCAAGTCACTAAACTCTGAAATCGATGTTTCGATTCCTTCCCCGCTTTTATTCCCAGTGCAACTGAACTCCCAAAACAAGTCGAACCGAGTAGAATCATCCCCACCAAGAATCTCTTCGCTTTCTTATCGAACTACATAATTCACGCTCTCTCTGACCGAATTGACCGCTTGTTTTTCGGACGCCAGGGCGTAGAATGAGCGCGTTGAAACTTGCCCAATGATTCCTCCCGCCCACCCCCGCAGGCTCGGTTGTCTTCTGCTGTTAGCGGCTGTTCTGGTCACTGGCTGTGAGCGGTTGCGCACGTTGGCGACTCTCATCAAGCAAGGCGGCAATGCGCAGAGCGTCACCACTGGAACATACACCCCAGAGCAAGTCACGGCCCTTGATGACTCAACCTACGATGCGTTCATCGCCCAAAAAAGCAGGCTCATCATTGTCGATTTCTACGCGGATTGGTGCGGTCCGTGTAAGAAGTTGGGACCCATGCTGGAACGGGCCGCCGCCGCCCATCCGGGGGTGGTGTACGTCGGCAGGGTAAATGTTGACCAAGCCGCCAAACTCGCGGCGGCAAACCAAGTCCGGGGCATCCCGGACGTGCACATTTTCAAGGAGGGGCGGGAGGTGGACCATTTCATCGGTTGCCCCAGCGAGGCGGAAGTCATGGCCAAGATCGCCGCCTTGGCCGAGGGGATCACAGCGGTGGTGGCGGAGCCAGCCAAGCCCGACAAACCCGTTGAGGAGACGATACGTCCGATGCCCAAAGATTGGATGCCGCCGGGAATCCGCAAACGGCAGTGAACCCAGTCCAACGCGGAATTCTGAGCTTGCGGCTAGGCAGAGTTGCCTCAAAACGGAGGTTCTTCATCGAGCCCCCGACCACTACGGAGATCTTCCGGCGAGGGCTCGGGACTGCCCGGGGAGTAACCAGAATTCGCAGGGCGCACAGGCGCAGCAGGCGCGCCTTCTGAGCCATGGATTTTCCAGCATGAGAGGTTGACGAAATACTTACCGTTGTACTCGTTGCCGCGGATATCGAAGCTCACGACCACGTCCTGGCCGACTTCAAAGGGATCGAGCAAGATGCACTTGTCCTTTACGATCTCGAACTTGAGATCCTGTGGATACTTATCCGCCACAGTGGTAACCACGAACTCACGCTTGGTGAATCCACTGGCGAACGACTGGACCTCACCGATCCACTTCAACTTGCCGGAAGTTTCGTACATGGGTGGAGTGTCACAAACATGGCGGCAATGTCAAACCCCTAGTTGCAGACTGTCGGCAGGTGGCTGTTGACAAGATCAGGGCAAGCTTAGGTCTTTTCGCGCGCCCCCAGCCCAGGCAAATCCCTCAGCGCCGGAAACGTCACCGCCCAGGTGCTAACGATAACCAGCACGGCCATGCCGCCCAACAGTACCGAGCCCACCGGGCCGAGCAGTCCGGCGGTGAGGCCGGATTCGACTTCGCCAAGTTCGTTGGACGACCCGATAAACAGGAAGTTGACCGCCTGCACCCGTCCCCGCAGGGCTTCGGGAGTGCGCATCTGCACCAGGGTCTGGCGCACCAGCACGCTGACTTGGTCAAACATGCCCGCAGCTACCAATGTCGCCAGGGACAGGTAGAGATGGCGTGACGCGGCGAAGCACAGCATGCACAGACCGAAGCCACCGACGCTGGCCAGCATCGCCTTGCCGGGCTTGCGCATGGGTGGACGGTGGGCCAGAAAAATGCTCATCATCAGGGCCCCTACGAACATGGCCGCACGCAGAAAGCCCAGCCCGAGCGGGCCGCAGTGCAGGATGTCTTTTTGAAACATGGGCAGGATGCCTTCCACCCCGCCGAAAAGCACCGCCACAAAGTCCACCGACAGGGCACCGAAGATTGCCTTGTCGTTCCACACGAACCCCAAACCCTTCAGCACCTTGTCCTTCAGCGGTTCGTCCACGGGCTTGGGTGGGTGGCGCAGCAGCACCAGGCCCGGCAACAACAACAGAAACAGCACAGGCCCGGCCAGCACGAAGGTGAGGGCACCGGCCACGCCGAACTGGTGCAGCAAACAACCACCCAGGATAGGCCCCATAATGGCTGCGGCTTGATAATTGGCGCTGCTCCAACTGACCGCCCGGGGCATCTCCTCGGCTTCAATCAGCAGCGGGTACAGTGACACCGCCGACGGGGTGTGGAATGCGCGACTCGTCGCCGCGACAAACAGCAGCGGGTACCAGGGCCACTCCGGCCCGCCCAACCACACCAAGGCCAGCAGGCTGGCGCTGGCCGCCAAGTGCAGGCACAGCGTGAGGGTAAGAACCTTGCGGCGGTCAAAGTGGTCGGCTGCCCAGCCAGCGGGCAAGCTGAACAGGAGAATGGGCAGGTAACTCATCAACCCAACCAGCAGCAGGGACCAAGCTGAGTGGGTCAGGTCGTAAAGATGGTAGCCGGCGGTGATGGCCATCACCTGATTGGACAGGGTGAGGGCTTGGGCTCCGGTCAGGAAACGGCGGAAAGCAGGCCGCCGCAGGGGCGCGTAGGAGTCGGAAGGCATGGTTCTCTCTGATGAAGCAACCACGCACATGGCCGCCAATGCCAGAAATTAAACGGCAATCCGCTCAACCCGCCATGTCCTTGAGTTTCTTGAGCGGCCTCACCTTGACGACCGTGGACGCAGGCTTGGCCTTGAACGTGACCTCCTCCTTGGTGAAGGGATTGATGCCTTTGCGCGCCTTGGTCGCCGGTTTACGCACGCTGCTGATTTTCAGCAGGCCCGGCAGCACGAATTCACCGGCGGCATTCTTGATCAAGTGCGCTTCAATGACGTCCCCCAAGCTATCGAGGACGGCGCTCACCTGCTTGCGACTGAGACTGGTGGCGACTGCAATAGCGTCGAGGATCTGGGTTTTGGAATACTTGGATTTGATGCTTGCTTGCTGGGTGGTGGCCATGCCCCGATGTCACAGGGACCGGGGCTAATTGTCAAGGTTGGCGGACAGGTTGGCGGACAGGTTGGCTGACAGGTTGGCTGACAGGTTGGCTGACAGTTTAGCGGCGTGTCAGCGACGGAAAATTCCGGAAATGAATGCGGTCGCATGTCAGCGGGGTTTTCGCGCAGTCATTCCCTATCAACATTTTCCCCGCCGCGGGGAATGGAGCAAGGTGTCACCCTGCGCCTCGGAAAATCATGGCGTTGCGGAATTGAGAGAATCTCCAGCGGCTTTTCTTTATCCAGCCAAAGCCGGGGGCTCTGCCAAGTTCACCAAAAGAAAGCGGCCCGACTGATCATAGTCACGGAAAAAGCCATTCACCCGGGAAGCATTACTTCTCTGCTTGGCCGCCTCACCCCACAGGTGAGCTTGCACCGGTGCTTCTTCAAGAAATTCGAGTCTGATGTCCTGTCTATATCTGGCAACGTCAAATCAGTTTGGCGATGTTATTCATTCAGTTAAAGCCAATAGAAGATGGTTTCGGAGTGATACCCACCGCGCGCGCGTGCATTCCAGACCGCATACTCATGGCTCTTGATGAGATGGTGCATGCGTCCATTCGGGAGTTCAATGCTCTCGGCCATGGAACTGTGCGACACAGAGACGCAAAAGCCGTGCGTGGGATGCTCAGACCCAATTTGGATAATTTCACCATCATTGGTGATATGAACAGGGATGCTCTCATCAGGCCACAGCTCAGCATCCCAAGCTGCGATGTGATGAATCCCTGTCGATCTGACTGCGTTTTCGAGATCTTTATAGTGGCAGGCAAACGGAAGAGGTTGAAAGTCAACAAGAACGCGCGCCTGCCGTTTGATCATGTATTTCGCCACTTCAAAAATAGCCGTATAAACTACGTCTCCACGGTGGCAGGTTCCCCCTGTTTCGTAGGCCAGTGGCATGGGGGTTTCAGAGTCGGGCGGAATAATTGTCTCCGTTCCATTCCCTTGAAACCACCAACAAGGGATCGGATCTAGGCAACAATAACGAACCTCAATCCCAGGTGCGAGGTGTCGTCTCAGCGCAATAGCGACCGATAGCCCCTCCAAATTGTACCCGTGCCGGTCAAATTCACTGGGCATAGCGCCTTCTGGCCAGACATCCATTCCGCGAATCTTCCAATCTTCAAACTTCGCAATAATGCTCTTGTCCGGGCATATCGCATCAATCTGCAAGTCGCCAGTCGCCGTCCACAACCCGAACCGCGACACGCTCACATACTTTTTGGGGGACCTAACGATAAATTCTTTCGTCGTCTTTGCCCCTTTGCTTCTCAAAACTGGAAGCACCGCGTCGTAGAATTGAACGATCTCCCGGTCGCGATCGTCGTCGTTAGAATGGTGGGCGTGGTAGCTCCGGTCAAATGCTACCCAATCAAGAAGCGACTCCCTCTCATCAACCAAAAAGCTCACGTCGGCCCCAGCGTTGATGAGCAGCGTGAATAGTTCGATGTTCGCCACATACATGCATTCGAGAATCGGACGCTCATCGTCGTGAAAAGCATTATTTGCATCCGCGCCCAATTCCAAAAGCAGCTTCACTTTCGACAGGTCGCCGGTGTCGAGAACATCCCAGATGGCCGAGTTAAGGAGGGAGTTGCCGTTTGCTGCCTGTTGGGAGGGGTTTGCCCCATCGGCCACGAGCTTGCGGACTAGTGCATCATCGTACTTATCAGCTTTGAGGGATGAGCGAAGTCGCTCATGGATATCTTCCAGATCCGGAGATCGATTGTCAGAAAGAGTCATGACTTGAGCGGAGATGAACGGGATTTGTAGGGAAACCATGTGATGGTTCTGGATGATTTTCCAGCAAAAAACTGTTTCGGGGGCATGATTCGTTTACTGCGAGTCGCTTGGTCGTACTCCAAGGGGTTCACCATTACAACCGCCCCCGCTGCCCCGCCTGCCTCCACCCATGATCTTCCGGCCGAGTTTTTGCTGGCGGCCATTCCTGCTCAGCGGAATGCCGATGGCCCGGGACAGCCTGGATTGCGCGGCGGAGACTCCCAGGAATCGCCTCCATGAAAAGCCTCCTCTGTTCATGATGTCTGAATTTGATCCCGGCTCGAACCGAGAACAAGGAGACCTATGCCTTCGCCAGCAGCTTCTCCGCCTTGGCCTGGGTCGCCGCCGTGTGCTTGCCATCGACTAATTTTGCAGCTTCAAGAACCCTCTTTAATGCGACCAGCGCGGATGCAGCGGATTTCCGTTCCGCACCCTCAACGATGGTAAACGTGGGGGCCGAGTTTCAACTGACCGTTTGCAAGGGAGTAGGGTATTGAGCTAGGGACTGCTGCAAAGGTTTTATTGTCGTAGTCAGCCGAACTGCCGGTCAGTGTCATCCGATTAATTGTAAAAGTGAACTTGCCGGAACTCGGATCGTGGGTCCAGGTGACGTAATTGGTCAATGTTTCCGGACTCCCGTCGTTGTTCTTCAACGTGAAAGTTCCCGCGCCTGAGCGGTTCAGATTCCACACTCCGTCTTCGTTGCGCCAAATTCCGCAAATGTCATTGTTATCGGTTCCCTGGGCCGGCGTACCCGGGTTCTCCGCCTGGGTTCTGGAGAATCCGGAACCCGGCAGGGGCTTTTGGAAAGATGCAGCCGTCTGGTTTGGATGCGGCTGAGGCGGCCTGGTTTCCGCATGAGTGGCGCAACCGGTCAAGGCTGGTATGGTCGCTAGCGTTCCGCAGCACAGGAAGGCCTTTCCCACTGTGATCAGGCGCTTGGATGAATTCGTGTTCATGGCGATTGATGTTATCATATTACTGTTAAAAAGTTGCTCATTCCTGGTGAAGCCCGTTGAAAGACCAGAGCCGGGCCGGAGGGCGGGGAAAAGGGGGCCGGGTAAAAGCTGAAATGCTGAAATGCTGAAAACTGAAACGCTGAATGAACTCTAAGCCGCGTTGCTTCTGCGGATTTGGGCAAGTGACAGCGGGTTGCGATCGGATTCATGGAGAAATCTTCAAGCGCGAAAATAGCTATCAGCTCTGCTTTGCCAAGCGATTTCGTATGGCAAAAGCGGGAAAGGACGAAAAAAATGTTGGATTTTAGATTTTGAATTTTGAATGATGAATTGGAAGAGGGCTGCGAGCGGACGCAGGAAGCGGCCGATTTGGCGGTCTGGGACACGCTGGGTGCCTGTGAAGACTCCTCGGGGGCGACTGCCCCATATTGTCAGACGAAAGCGAGGAGGGGCTTCTGACCGCAATCCGGGCACTGGAAGCCGGACCCACAGAGCCAAGGTCGCCACAGCAGAAAGATTGGCATAATTCGCCCACATGCTAGGGGCCGGACGCGGTGAAATGCCGGGTGGTATGGTGCAATAACGCGAATGGTGAGGTAGAGAAGACAGTTGTATTTGGGGAAGCGAGCTTGATTTCCCGGTGACAGGTGCGGGCCAGGGCGGTTGGATACTGCTAGGCTGCGACCATGCCTTGTGCGAAAGCTCTCCCGGCATCAGGGACGTAATGGACGGGCCACACACACTGGGTGAACATCAGGCTCCAAAAGCCGTGCGGCCAGGATGTGAATGACTCGGATTGCATGGTGCCGGAATGCTAAAATGGATTGCCGGCGGGCGGACAAACTTTTGCCAGAAAGAAATGAGTGGGCACGAAAACCATGCCGGTGAGGGCGGCGATCCACACGCCAAGGTAAGCGAGCGGCGGCAGCAGTTGTTGCGCTTTTGCGTCGTCCATGCCGAACACATAATTGACATTGCGTGGCACCTTAGGATCCGCAAGCACGGCCCCGGCGGCCGGCAAGAGGAAATAGGCGACGAGGCAGAGGCCGACGCAGATCACCGTCCATCCTAACAACGCGTGCCGGTCATAGCCTGTTTTGCGGACGAGGTAGAATAGCAGAAACGGCAGCCAGCCATGGAACAGCGACAGGCTGCGCAGAAACAGCGGGAGTTTGGCATCAAACATGTAGCTGGTCATACCCGTCATTTTGCCACCGCAGAGATGCACCAGAAAGTCTGCACACCACAGCATCTGCGGCAGTAGGATGCCCACGGCAGGCAACGAGATGAGCAGCGCGTCTTCCCGCCAGATGCCCACCAAAGTCAGCAACAGCGCCACATCGCAGAAATAAAGAAAATTGGTCGGTCCATAGTTCAGCCAATAGACCGGCATCATGACGGCCAGAAATCCGCTGTAGACGATTTTCAGCCGCAGCGGAATGCGCTGGACGACGGCGAGGCGGGAGGGTGTTGGTGGCATAAGTCTGATCTCCGGGTTGTGCATATAGCCTGCGGGAATAAATAGCCCTCCGTCTTGCTCCACTTTGAGGTAGCTATTTTCCAAGTGTTGCCATGTGGGGCCCCAAATCAAGAGCTAAACGCCGGTTGTCCAGCCATGTCTTGTTAGCGTTATTCTTCTCTGAATGTCTGATCCATAGTCATAGAATCAACCCGTGCGTCAACGGGTAGCTTCTTTCTTCCAATAACGACATAATGTCTTGCATATGCCTCTTCAATCCGTCCTTCACCTGTTTTCGAGAATCGTAGCGAATTCTTACGGTGCATATATTTGGTAATCGATGGACCGAGGTTCAGATCATGTGCGTGGAATCGTAGAATCCGCAGAATTGCGCTGGCTTGCGACAGATTGCATCGGATCACCCGCTCCAAATACGGAGTCCCTCCGCACTTCCACTTCATGAGGTCATCGGCGTCCAGAAGGCCCATGCAAAGAAAGATGTCAATTGGAGCGACAAATCGCTGCTGGGCAAGCACTTGAGCCACAGCTGCGACGATTCTTGGGTATTCTTTCTGGATTCGATAGTTCTCTATGGTGATCTTGCGCATTGGTCTTCTTTTTACGTCGATGTGCTGGTACCGCTCGGTTGAGGTGCGTCGAGTGGAAATTGAAAGGTTGAATGCCGGTTGCCATCCACCCTTTATTGTTCTGCTTCCAAGTTATGCGTGAAGTGCGCTTAGAACAGCTTCAGGATTACGATCTACAACGCGCAACAATGCCTTGGCCGGACCTTCTGGTTCTCGTCGTCCCTGCTCCCAATTCTGAAGCGTCCTGATGCTGACACCGATCATCTGTGAAAAATCTGACTGAGTAAGGCCGGTCCGTTCCCGTAGCCCCTTCACATTCAAGTCGGTCAGTGTTGATCGCCGGTGCGCAAGCTGTCCGCCATGCATATTGGTGCCCATCTGCTTCACACTCAGCAGCAGCTTCTGAAAATTCTCATCGTTCATTGGTGTATTCCTCTATGAGTTGTTTTAGCGCTCTCGTTTGAGCGGGTGTCTGATCGGTTTGTTCGTTTTTCGGGTAGGCAGTCAGCATGAAAGCGATGTCTCCGTGCCACAGGTAGTAAATGACACCGATCCCGCCACGCTTGCCACGGCCTGAGCCAGCCCATCTCAACTTCCTCAACCCACCCGATCCCTTAATGAGATCTCCTTGGTCGGGGAATTCAAGCAGGTAGAGCTGGAGCTGACGCTGATCCTCCGGCGACAATAGATCGTCGATCTGCTGCGAATAGACAGGCGATTCGATGAAATGGAGCATCACCGGCGAAGGATACTCCAGTGGCGGAGTTCGTCAAGCCCTTTTTTC
>JBAXOP010000065.1:0-21171 GCA_037133195.1 Verrucomicrobiota bacterium
GGTGTAACCAAGACCCCCGCCCGGGTCTATTTAGCCCTCCGTTACGCCAAACCCGCGCAAGGCAGTGATATGGACGTGGATGCCGTGATTGTGGCTTTCGCCCTCAAACAATTCACCAACGACCACTGCGATACGTTATTACTCGAGGTATTGCGCAAACGCAAAAATCCCGCCGTCGCCCCTTCCCTCCTCGAGTATTGCCGCATCACCGGCAACACCAAGGCTGCACTCGCCTCTATCCAGATTTGCCGCAGCCTCGCCTCCGAAAAAGATTTTGCCAAATTCATCGACATCATTGACTTCACGGGCAATTCCGCCATCCGCCAGGCGGCCGAGGATGCTGCCGCCGCTATCCTTATCAAATCCAGCCAGCGCCTATCGCTCGGCGTCAAAGTGAGCAGCTCGCTTGGCACCGCCACCAATGCCGAGGTCAAATATGCGCTCATCCGCCTGCTGGGGTGTGTTGGCGGGGTCAATGCCGTCGCCACGGTGAAGACAGCCCTCGCCGCCACGGATAAAAACGAGCAACTCGCCGCCGCCATAGCAATGGCTTCTTGGCCTGATGATACGATGTTTGATTTGCTCATCGATTATCTTGGCACTCTCGGTGACGCCCCGTCGCGGGCACTTGTGTTTGATGCCTGCGTCCGCTTCGTTGCCAACCCGAATCAGCCGCGCACCCCGGAAACTGACGCTAAACTCTGGTCTCTGCTCGCCAATAAAACCACATCACCCGCCGAAAGTACCCAGATCATCCGCGCCCGCGCCGCCAATAAAAAATAACTTGGCGCCGATGATTCTAGGGAGCGACGACCTTACTGTCGTCGTGCGGAAGGATCGTCCATGAAGCGAGCCTACAGCCCGAGTTTCTTATCATGAGGCTGCAAGCCCTTGATTTTACAGGGATTCGTTCCAAAAGGCACTACAAAGTCGGTGGGGCCCCTTTCAGTGCACTGAAGCCCTCTTCCGCACGTACAGCGTCATGAAATCGTCAATCCCGAGAATTTGACCTTGCGAGATTCCTGTATCAGGCTTAATTGGATTCCGTGAAGACCACAATTGATATTCCTGAAAACGCCTTGGCGGATGCCATGCGCTTCACGGGAGCCAAAACGAAGCGTGAGGCGGTCGTGCTGGTGATTGAGGATTTCAATCGACGGCGGCGAGTGGAAGATTTTCTGAAATTAGCCGGCAGTTTCCCCGATTTTCCCATCAATGAGGAAATCGAGGCGGATGACCTCCTGCGCGAAGAACTTCTGAATGCCAAGTGGAACCGCGAGCCATGATCGTTCTAGTCGATAGTTCGGTGTGGATCGACTTCCTGCGGTCGACGCGGAGTGACCTTTCGGATTTGGAGAGTGCCATTCGTGAGGGCCGCGCGGCGATTTGTCCGGTGATATGGTTGGAACTTTGGAGAGGCACCCGCAGCAAAGCCGAGGAGGCGGCACTGAAGGAAATGCGCCGACTGAGTTTGTCATTGGATGTGGACGATGAGACTTGGACGCAGGCTGCCGGGTTGAGCCGCGTCGCGTTGCAAAACGGGCTGAATTGCCCGCTGGCGGATGTTTTAATCGTGGCTTGTGCGAGGCGCCATGGGGTGAAGTTGATGCACCGGGACAAGCACATCGAGGCGTTGCTGGGACTCTACGGCCCGCCCGGTTGATGGGGAATGGAGGGGCCATCCGTTTGCCCATGCTTAGTTCAAGTGGGCGAAGGTCATCACGCGTCATACTTTCTATCTGTCACTCTGTAATGATGCAACACTTTGAAATTGATCTACTTGGAGAGTATAAGACCTCCCCGCTTCACGACGCCGGACAGGTCATCAACCCGGCCTGGCGGGAGTTCGAACGCCAGCGCTCCTGAGCCTCAGGTGATTTATCCTCTCGTGTCTTGTGTCTTGCTGTCTTCGAGCAAAACCGCGATACGCCCCAATATCTCCTCCACCGGTGCCAACCGTCCCACCCCCTCATACCCGCACGCCAAATCCCCCTCCGCCGGACCGATAAAATCGCAACCGTCGGCTATCAGTCGGGCCACGTTGCGTTGGGTCGCCGGATGCAGCCACATTTTCCCATTCATCGCCGGTGCCAGCAACACCGGTGTGCGTCGCGGCATGGCGAGGTAGATCGACGCCAGTGGATCGGGTGCCAGACCGTTGGCGAAATTTCCCAGCACATTTGCCGTCGCCGGGGCCACCAGCAACAAATCCGCGCGATCCGCCAATTCAATGTGGCCGGGTTTCCACGAGGCTTTCTCATCGCCGGGTGATACCAGCACCGCCTGCCGGGTGAGCGTCTGCAACGTCAGTGGCGTGATGAATTCGGCTCCGGCACGCGTCAGCACTGCATGCACCTCATGCCCTTGCTTGACCAATTGCGAGGCCAAGTCCGCCGCCTTATAGGCCGCTATCGATCCGGTGATTCCCAGTACAATGGTCATGGCTGCAGTGTGAGGTGCCGCCGCCCTACTTTCAAGCCCGATCCGCTTCAAGGAGTGTGGGCAAGATGCCCAATACTGTCAGGTTTGTTCATGCAGTAGCAGGAATGAAGAAGAGGCGGCGGGCAGGATGCCCGCTCCACTGTGGCCCGGGCATCCTGCCCGGAGCCTTGTGTAACGAAATCATGCGCTAACCAGACAGTATTGGCCGTCTTGCCCAATACTGTCAGGTTTATCAATGCAGTGGCAGGAAGGAAGAAGAGGCGGCGGGCAGGATGCCCGCTCCACGTGGCCCGAGCATCCTCCCCACTTCTGCCCATGAGGTGCGCAAGAGCAAACCCTCAGCAGGGCGGCTGGATTTGCTTTGCGCATGGGCCAATGGCGGCGAGACGCCGCCACTCCGTGCGTTTGAGGCCGCCGCGGCGGGAAGCGACCACCACGGCCAGCTGGGGGACGCGGCAGGCACTTGTCGCAAAAAGGCAACAAGAAATCCGCAAATAGACAACGACAGGATTTTGGCGATTGAATACACTCATCCACACGCAGCCCATTTCGGGGTTTCAGTGTACCAGCCGCCTCCCCTAACCACAGCGCCCCAACTGCAAAAGCCACAGCAACCGATCGATTCAATTTCCTCATTACCTCACTGATGATCTATGTCGGCAGTTTTGTCGACATGACAAGCGCCAGATTACTGTTACAAACGAGCGGAGCTAAGCCATGTTGATGATCTGCGAGAATCCTCGTCCATTTGACTCGTTATCAGAATTGGAGGGCTCGTCTATCTCGCTTGGCTCGGTTGCGGTTCTATTTTCCTCTTCAGACTATGAGAATGCAAATTCGTGAAAAAATAAGTGCCAGTCGGATGGCGAAGGTGAAGCGCCTCATGCCGCTGGTATTGGCGAGCGGCCTCGTCGGATTTTCACCGCTGGCCCGGGGCGCGATCCTTGAGCGGCTCAAGAATGGCGAGAACCTGACAGTTGCCGCCATCGGCACCAGTCTGACTGCCAAGGACTGGGGGTTTTGGTTTCAGCCCACTGGTGATTGGCTCAATGGTCAGGGATTTACTGGCAAGGTGGCGCTGGCCAACAAGGGTGTGCTGTTCATTGATACCTATCAGAAATGGCTCGACCTTTACAACAGCCAGCCGGATCACGCGAACTGGAACCGCTGTGTGCCCGACGGCATCCATCCCAATGCCGAAGGCGCCAAGGCCATCATTGTGCCATCGGTGCAACAGGCGTTGCAGGGCCAGTTGATTAAGACGGGCACCGCCGGCCATGCCGCGGCGGCGGTCAAAGGGCCGTGGTTCAAACAGAACGCGCGGATCTTGTTCCAGGGTGACTCGATCACCGACGGGGAACGCAACCGCAATGACTGCCCGCATCTGCTTCTCGGGCAAGGCTACCAGTTCATCATCGCGGAAGTCTTTGATGACGCCTGCAAGCACGCGCCCGCAACATTCTGGGCTGCGGACGGGGTGCACGCCACCTATTCCGGCCACCAGCTCATGGCGGATGAGTGGGTCAATACTGTGTCCCAATTCTTTAAGTGAAAATCAAAAAAAATGACTAAAACTGCAATAATGATGGGCAAGGCGGCCGTGCTGGCCTTGATCGCGTGCCAGACTGTTAGAGCGGCGGGCCCGGTCCCGGAATCGAAACCCGGCAACCCGCTGGATGCCTGCAATGTGGTGTGGGATTCGCCGAGCAAGGATTCCGGCGGTTCGATGCCGCTGGGCAACGGCGACATCGGCCTCAATGCCTGGGTGGAGGAGAACGGCGACTTGCTGTTCTTCATCTCCAAGACCGATTCGTGGACGGACAGCGGCCGCCTGGTGAAACTGGGCCAGGTGCGCGTCAAGTTTGATCCTCCGTTGGCAGTGAAAGAAAGTTTCCGTCAGGAATTGAATCTTCGCGATGGATCGCTTCTGATAGAATCCAAAATTCAAAATTCAAAAATCAAAATTCGTCTCTGGGTCGATGCCAACCGGCCGGTGATTCACATCGAGGGGGAATCCAAGCAGGACCTCCAGGCGCAGGTCGGTTTGTCTGTCTGGCGCACGAAGGATCTCGACATGCAGAAGGAGTCGAACATCGGGTATCTCAGTGAGCTGAATACCGGACCGGTCATGGAGAAGGCCGACACGGTGCTGCCCCAGAAGGATAATCGCATCGTCTGGTATCACCGCAACGAAAACACCATCGTGCCTCTATCCATGAAGCTGCAGGGCATGGAGAGCCTGCTGCCGCTGGTGCATGACCCGATCCTGCATAACACGTTCGGCGGCGCGATCAGCGGCAAGGGCATGGTCCCCGCCGCTGCCGGCGAGGTGACACAGGCGCTCAAGACCGCGGCACCGACCCGACGGCTGGAGATTGCCATTCATCTGTTAGGCGCGCAAACCGACACCGCGCAACAATGGCTGGAGAAACTTGATGGTATCGTAGCCGAAGAGCGCAAGACCGGTTTGGACAAGGCGTGGCAAGGGCATTGCAAGTGGTGGCAGGACTTCTGGAACCGCAGTTGGATCTATGTGAGAACACCGGAAGACGCCGCACCGGCCACTGCGGAGCAGGTGGCCGCGCGGGTGAAGGATCGTGATGAATTGCAGTTGACCGGCACTAGAGGTCGGGCAAACCACACCCACCCCACCATCAGTGATGAGCCCGCCGGGCAGTTGGTGACCCGCGGCTACGCCTTGCAGCGCTTCGTGCTGGCTGCTGCCGGCCGCGGCGCTTATCCGGTCAAACACGACGGCTCGATCTTTACCGTCAACAACCGCAAGCGCGAAAGTCTGTTAGATGCGGATAGCCGCGTTCACGGCGCCAACTACTGGTTCCTGGACGCGGCGACGACGATGTACGGGCCGATGCTGCGCAGCGGCGACTATGATTTGTTGATGCCCTTGTTGAAGATGTACTGCGCGATGGTGCCGATGGCCAAGGAACGTACCAAGCTGCAATACCATCATGAAGGCCTCTACATCCCGGCGACGGTCTATGCCTGGGGAACCTATCAGGAAAACGAGTATGTCCGCTGGATCTGGCATGGCGGCCTGGAGCTGACCGCGAAGATGCTCGACTGCTGTGAGGCCACCGGTGACGAGGCATTTCTGCGCGATTCGGTGTTGCCGCTCGCGGATGGCGTGATCACATTCTATGACCAACATTGGAAGCGCGATGCCAAGGGCAAAATCCGCATGGATCCCGCGGCCGCGCTGGAATGCGCCCACGAGGCGGTCAACCCGCTGCCGGAGATTGCCGGTCTGCGGTATGTCCTGCCGCGTCTGTTAGCCTTGTCGGAAAAGCTCACCACCCCCGCCCAGCGCGCCGCCTGGAAAAAGACGCTGGCCGATGTGCCGGAAATGCCGATGGCGACGCTCAAGGACGCCGCGGCGCCAGCTCAGCTCGCCAACTGGAAGCTGTCACCCACCGAGCGGCCCGAGGTGAGGATGAAGGAAGATGCTGACAAGAAGATCCTGATAGCGGCGGAGGAGATCAAGACGTGGCAGGGCGATGAGGTTCCGGATCTCTACGCGGTGTTTCCCTATCGGCTCTATGCCTTTGATAGCAAGGAGGCCGATATTGGCCGCCGGACCTTTGAGCGATGGAATCCGCCTCAACCGCGATTCGCCGAGCCCCATGAGGGTATGGCTGGCGGTTGGCGCTTGAGTCCCATCCAGGCCGCCTTCGTCGGTAAGGCCGGACAGGCCGCCGCGATGGTCACCTCGAATTTCGCAGCGCATGATCCCGGCAGCCGCTTCCCGGCGTTCTGGGGCCCCGCCCAAGTCGGCGTCAATGACCAGAGCCACGGCGGCGTGGCCATGACCGCTTTGCAGGCGATGCTCATGCAGGTGGTCGGCAAGAAGATCTATCTGTTTCCGGCCTGGCCGAAAGACTGGGATGTGAACTTCAAACTCCACGCACTCTATAACACCACCGTCGAAGGCGAATTGCGCGGCGGCAAGGTGGTGTCTATCAAGGTGACGCCGAAGTCGCGCGAGGCGGATATCATCAACATGTTAGATAAATGAAAACTACCACACCAGGTCGAGTCAAAAAACGGATTGCAGCTCCATCTATGTGGAGCGCTGTAGCGGCGGTCTGTGACCGCCGATGCCCAAGTGCTGCCGTATCGATTCTTCGGCAACGGCGCTCACAGAGCGCCGCTACAACACTGGCCATAGCGCTTTGTGCCTTGCTCGGCATGGCGCGGGCCGAAACCGATCTGGCGAAGGCCTTCGTGACTCCGCCCGATGATGCGAAGCCGTGGGTCAATATGTTCTGGATCGGCCGGATCACCCCGGCCGATATCACCCAGCACCTGGAGGAACTGAAAGCCAAAGGCGCGGGCGGCGCCAATCTGATCGATCTTAAGGCCATGACGGATGCGCCCTACATGAGCGACAACTGGCGCCAAGCCTTCAAACATGCGGTGCGCGAGGCCGATCGTCTGGGCTTGAAGCTCGGCGTCAATACCTGCCCGGGTTGGCCCAGCGGCGGCCCGTGGATCACCCCGGAGAATGCAGCCTGGATGATGGTCAATTCCGAAACCGTCATCCAGGGGCCGCAGAAGTTTGCAGGCAAGCTGAGCGAACCTACAGGTAAGGGGGCGCTCTATGCCGATGTGGCGGTCCAGGCATTCCGCGTTTCTGATAGATCCGCCAACCCGCCGCCCGTGGTCACCGCCAGCAGCAATTCTAACGATCTACCAAATCTGCTCGATGGAAATTTCAACACCACATGGAGGCCCGCAACAACCGACGCACAACCTTGGATCCTGGTGGATTTCGGCAAACCGCATGGCGTGAGTTGGCTGTGGCTGGACATGGGGGGGAAGGTGGCTATTGAGGCATCGGAGGATGGCACCGCGTTCAAGCCGATAGCCACCTTGGTTGGGACTGGCGGAAACACGATCTATCAGGCGGTGCCGGTCACCACCGCACGCTGGTTCCGCATGGGGGTGCCCAAGGATGCCACCGTGCATGACTTCGCGCTGGGAAATACGGCCGAGGTCGAGCGGGTGGCGAACATGGCGGCCAAGCGCGGCATCACCAATCCGCTGGGCGTAACGGACACCCGGCAGATCGACCAAGTCAATTTAGTTAGGCAGGACTTGGCGGCGTTGCCGGATGATCGTCCGCTGGCGCTGCGTGACCGGATCGACCTAACAGGCAAGGTGGCGGCAGATGGCACGCTGACCTGGGACGTGCCGGCGGGCAGCTGGAAAGTTGTGCGGATCGGCCGGACGACCACCGGGCAGAAGCTGGCATTTGGCGACGGTCTGGTGACCGATTACCTCAACCCGGAGGCGATGGACCAGCATTATGAAAAAGGCATCAAGCCGTTGTTAGGAGATGTGAGCGGGCTGGTTGGCAAGACCTGGCAGTATTCCATCGAGGACAATTTCGAGGCCGACCTGATGTATTCCTGGACGCCCAAAATGCTGGAGGAATTCCAGAAGCGTCGCGGGTATGATCCGCTTCCCTATCTGGCAGCCCTGGCGGGCGAGATCGTGGGTAGCGTCGAAATCACGGATCGTTTCCTCGCAGACGTGCGGCGCACCACCGCTGATTGTGCCGCGGATCAGCACTACGGCCGCTGGGCGCAACTGGCCCATGCCGACGGCCTGAAGGTGCGGGCGGAAGCCGGCGGCCAGCATCATCCGCGCTTGTTTTTCAACGACGGGCTGATGAACCAGGGCCGCATGGACGTGCCGGTGGCGGAGTTCTGGGAGATCGAGTTATGGAAAGAAAACCAGGGGGTGCCGGCTGATCATAATACCATCACCACCCCGGGCTGGATGGATGACGCCCACAACGTCAATGCGAAACAAGCGGCCAGCGCCGGCCATTTGTATGATAAACCGCTGGTGGCCTCCGAGGCTTTTACCAGCGGCGGACGCCGGTCGCGCTGGGGCACCACCCCCGCCGATCTGCTGCTGCACGCCAACAACGCCTTCTGCGAGGGCATCAACGCGCTGTGCATCCATGGCTCGGCCACCTCCGGTCCGGAGACCGGTCTGCCCGGCAAATCGGTTTTCGGCGGCATTCATTTCAGCCACAATCAAACGTGGTGGAACCAAGGTGCCGAGGGAGTGCTGCGGTATCTGTCACGGTGTTGTTATATCTTGCGGCAGGGGTTGTTTGTGGCCGACGTGCTCTATTACAGTGGCGACGAGGTGCCCAATTTCGTGCCACCCAAGAACATCGATCCATCGCGCGGCTTCGGCTATGACTACGACATGTGCAACTCGGAGGTCCTGCTCACGCGCCTGGCGGTCAAGGACGGCCGGATCGTCCTGCCTAACGGCTTGAGCTACCGGGTGCTCGTCCTGCCCGAGCGGCCGGTCATGCCTTTGGCCGTGATTGCAAAGATTGAGGAATTGGTGGCCGCCGGGGCGACGGTCATCGGCCCGCAACCCCAGCGCACGCCCGGTCTAACCGACTATCCGCAAAGCGACCAGAAACTCAAGGCCATCGCGGCCAAGATGTGGGGTGCCGATGCCACTGCGCCTGTGCTGCAAAAAACCTACGGCAAGGGCCACGTGATTAGTGGCGTGAGCATCCGCGAGGTTCTAGCGAAAATGGCGGTGCCGGTGGATTTCGCCTACACCAGCAAAGCCGGCAACGCGCTGATGGATTTCATTCATCGGCGCAGCGGGGATAGCGAGATTTACTTTGTGATGAACCGGCACGCCACCGCGCTGCAGGCCGAGTGCTCGTTTCGGGTAAGCGGCAAACTCCCGGAGTTATGGGATCCGGTGACCGGCGTTCAACGGGCGCTGCCGCAATTCGAAGTGAAGGACGGCCGCACGTCCGTGCCGCTGGAGTTTGAGCCCTATGGCGGGCTGTTCGTGGTGTTTCGCAGCACCTTGGAGTGCGGTGGCTCGCCGCCGCTTTCACCCCAAGGCAAGTCAAATCAAAGCACCAGCGGGACTCCAGCGAATTTCCCAACCCTGCAATCTATCCAGGAAATCACCGGCTCGTGGACCGTCCAATTCGATCCGAAATGGTTTTATCCGGTCGATAACCTGACCGGCGATGCCGCCAAGGGCCTGCTGGTGTTTGACAAGCTGGCCGACTGGCGCACGCGACCGGAACACCAGGTGCAAAATTTCAGCGGCACCGCCGGCTATCGGAAAACCTTCACCCTCGCCGATCCAGCCACCCTCAACCATTTGAAATCTCAAATCCCAAATCTCAAATTGCCGCAGGCACCCCGCCTGTGGCTGGACCTTGGCACGGTCAAGGAAACCGCCAAGGTCACGCTCAACGGCAAGGACCTGGGTGTGCTCTGGTGTTCGCCGTGGCGGGTGGACATCAGCGCCGCGCTCAAGCCGGGCGACAACACTCTGGAAATCTCGGTGGTGAACCTGTGGGCGAACCGCTTGTCGGGTGATAACGGTCTTCCCGGGGAACAGCGCCGGACGCGCACCGAGGCGTTCATGGGCGGCGGCGACGCTCAAGTTTCCTCTGGCCTGTTAGGACCGGTGACGATCCAGACCGCCCAGCCAACGGCAACGAAAGAACCCTCCAGATGAACCCGCCTCGCAATCATGCCGACACAAGCGCCTGCCGCTCTCCAGGAGCGCTCCCGTGGCCACGCAGGCGCGTCAACTCAAGGAGCACAGGCGTCTCGCCTGTGATGGCCAACGGGCTTCCCGCCCAATACTATTCGATTAGTTTGCGCAGGAACTGGACAGGAAGAAGGCGGCGGGCAGAATGCCCGCGCCACAGGTGGACCGGGCATTCTGCCCGGATCCTCTTACACAGATACAGGTGCAAATCGAACAGTATTGGGCGTCTCGCCCGTGGTTCTTCGGCCGCTGCACAGCAAGACAACAGGCGGGACACCTATTTTCCGACACCGCCGGGACGGCCGTGTTCCAAGGGCTTGCACGCTAAGTTCGCACGCATCGGCCCCGCTGAGGCCGGTCCGCTCAAGCCGATCGGCAACAAAACCGGCGAGGGCGCGCTGATGACCAAGCGCAATGGCATCTATCACCTACAAATCTCCGTGCGCTGTGATCTGCCCTATTATTGCGACGTCGCCTACACATCCAACTCGCCCTGGGGGCCGTTCAAGTATTCCCCGGCCAATCTTGTGGCCTATCGCCCAGTGGGCTTTGGTGGGGGTGCCGGCAACTCGGGGACATTCACCGACAGCAAGGGCAACGACTGGCGCGTGGTCACCGCCGACACATCCGTGCTCCACAGGTTCGAGCGACGGGTGGCGCTCTATCCGGCCAGCTCGGACATGGACATGCTGTACACCGACACCTATCTGGGAGATATGCCACAGCGTGCGGTGGGGGGGCGCAAGGCCGGGACCGGCGGCAACCTGGTCGGCTGGATGCTGCTGTCCCATCAGAAACCAGCGACGGCATCCTCGGTGCTTGAGAAACATCCGCTGGAACACGCCTTCGACGGGAGCATCAGGACCTGGTGGAGTGCGAAGACCGGCGACAAGGGCGAATGGCTGGCGGTGGACCTTGGCAAGCCCTGCCGCATCCATGCCGTGCAGGTGAACTTTGCCGAACAAGACGTGACGGCCCAGGCGAAACGCCGCCCCGAAGATGAACTCTATCATCAGTACGTGATGGAAACCAGCGACGACGGGAAAACTTGGAAAGCGTTGGTTGATAAATCCGCCAATCGGCGCGATGTCCCGCATGATTATGTCCAACTCGAAACACCGGTGACGGCACGCCATGTAAGGCTCACCAACATTCACATGGCCGGCCACGGCAAATTCGCGCTGCGCGATCTGCGGGTGTTTGGCAGCGGCTTGGGCAAGCCGCCCGCCGAGGCGATGGCTCCGGTGGTCAAGCGGGGCAAAGACCTGGAGGCGGTCCAGGCCGAAATCGAGTGGCCCGCCGCCGACGGCGCAACCGGCTATGTGGTCCGCTGGGGACACGCCAAGGACCGACTCTATCACAGCCAGGACGTGCGCGACGGCACCAAGACGGTGGTTGCCGGCCTGACCGGAGGCCTCGATTATTTCTTTGTCATCGACAGCTTCAACGACAGCGGCGTGACCTTTGGCAGAAAGGTGGTGCCTTGTAGCGGCGGTCTGTGACCGCCGCGAGCAAATGCATTGCGTTCATTTCATTGGCTAACGGCGCTCACAGAGCGCCGCTACAACGGGCTCAAGAGCGCCGCTACAACGGGCTCAAGAGCGCCGCTACAACGGGCTCAAGAGCGCAGCCACGCCGCTGATCTGCAAATTCGCCGTATATAACACGCAAACCAGTTAGAATAACAGAATATGACAATGATCAGCAGCTTGCGATTTCCAGTCCGCCCGCGCGGACTCATCACCTGCCCGAATCACTTGGCTGATACAGGCGGCGGGCAGGATACCCGCGCCACGTGGCCCGGGTATCCTGCCCGGAGTCTCCAAACAAAAGTTACTCCCATCTCCACTCTTCTTTTCAGGATCACCGGCTTTGCGGCGCTGTGCCCGTCGCTGATGGCCGCGACGTTGTATGTCGCGCCCACCGGCAATGACCACAACCCAGGCACCAAGGACAAACCCCTCGCTTCGCTTTCCGCCGCACGAGACGCGGCGCGGGCGGCCGGCGGCAGCGGTCATGTGATTCTGTTAGCGTGCGGCCGGTATTTCCATGCCAGCAAGCTCACCTTCGAGAATGTCTCGATCATCGGCTCCGACTTCGGCGAGCGTTGGCATATCTTTCTGCCAGGTAAGGATGGGAGCACCCCGGATTTTCTGCAACAAGGGATGGTCTTTGGTGAAAATGTCGAGCAACTCACGGTGAAGAACTGCCGGCTGTTAGCCGCCGGCCATGCGGCGGTATGGCTCAACCCACAGGCGCAGAACTGCGTGGTGGAGAACTGCCTGATCACCGGCTCGGGTTCCAACGGTATCTATCTGAACGGTTGGACCATTGGCGACGGGCCGTTCAAGAGCGCCGCGCAATCTTACGTCAACAAAGGCCACCGCATCGAAAGTAATTTCATTTATGACTGCGGCAAATATGTCGGTGGCAGTGGCGGGATCCAGGCCTATCAGAGCGGCGACAACCTGATCACACGCAACGAGATCAGCCAGATGCCACGCTACGGTATTTCTTACAAGGGATTGCGCTACGGTTGTTTGCCAAAGCCGTTGTATGGCCAGGATATGACCTTCGCCAACCACTGGGATTTCCTCCATACCCGCAACAACCGCACCCTTGGCAACGACATCTACAATGTCTGCCGCAACAGTCTGGATTACGGCGGTATTGAGAGTTGGGGGCCTGGCCGTGACAACGTGTGGGAGAACAACGCGGTCCATGACCTCGACCAGGCGCTCGATTGGAATGCCTGGGCGCATATCCTTTTTGCCGACGATGCCAGCCCCTATCAGGAAAATGGCTTGGATAAGAATTCCTATTTTGGTGACCCTCTGCTTAAGCGCGGCAAGCCCGACTGGGACCTCCAGTACGCTGACTATTCGCAAGCCGCCACCTCGCCTGCCTTCAAGCTCGGCTATAAGACGATCCCGGTTGATGCCATCGGCCTGCGCACGGTTGGCGGACTCGGCATCAATCATATCACCAAAGGAGCGTGGGTGAAATACGCCAACATCGACTTGGGTGCCGGCCAGGCAATTACCGCCGAATTTGGCCTGGAGCCAAGTGGCGGGGACAAAGCATTTGCGGAACTGCGCCTCGATGCTCCCAACGGACCGTTGGTCGGCACCCTGATGGCCGCCCAGAAGTCCTGCCCCGTGCGAAATATCAGCGGCATCCACAACCAGTTTGTGGTTTTCCCTGAGGCCACGGATCGCCTGTTGGACTGGCTCAGATTTCAATGAACACCATCTCAAGCATTATCGAAAAGGGGAAACACCATGAATGAAAGAATCACAAGAATGATCACTACAAAGAAATTGTTACTGTTTGCCGGCGCATCACTCGCCGGCTTCACGCCTCACGTACTGGCCGACTATCCCGGCAATGCGTTTTCCGTCACGCCGGATAAGGTCGAACTCGAGGAAGGCAAAAGTCTGGTGCTAACGGCGCAGGCCGGCGGTGCTCAGAAACTTTTTTGGACCATCAAGCGCGATGCCGAAGAGAAGGTGGTCGCCAAAGACACGTTGACCTACACCTTCAACGCGGGTCGGGTGGTGGCAGACACCGATTTTGTGCTGCAGTTCAAGGCGGTCTATCCGAATAATGAGGTCAAGGACCGGAATCTAGTCGTGAAGATCAAGGAGACGCTTCCCGAGCCGGTGTTCTCTCTCAGAAGTCCCGCCACGTGGAATGGCCGCGACCCAATCGAAGTCAGCCCGGACATCGCCAACCTAGCCATCATGCAGGCCAAGGGTGTGGGCAAGTTGAAATATACATGGGTTGTCTCCGGCGGCACGGTGCAAAAAGAGATTGCGCCGGATCGTCTGTTGCTCAAACGGGCGAAGGATGGCGACACGCTCACGGTCCGTCTCACGCTCAACAACGGCGGCGCGGACTATGCGGCCAAGACCTCCATCCAGGTGACCACGAAGGACCCGTCGGCCAAGCAGACGCCAATGCAAGGGAAGGAGACGCGCAAGGCCCAAGCCTCCGTGATTCATTTTGAGCCGACGATGGAGTCGCTCAAACAATATGAGACACCGGAATGGTATGCGGATGCCAAGCTCGGCATCTATATGCACTGGGGGCCGATGAGTATTCCCGGCGTGGCCACCACCTGGTATGCGCGCTGGATCTATGAGCAGGGTTGCGAGGGCAATAAATATCATGTCGCCACCTACGGCCATCCGTCCAAGTTCGGCTACAAGGATATCTGCAAACTTTTCAAGGCGCCCAAGTTCGACCAGGCGCAGGCGGATAGATATGTCAAACTCTACAAGCAAGCGGGTGCACGCTACGTCGTGCCCGTCGCCGTGCACCACGACAATTTCGATATGTGGGATTCGAAATACCAGCCACGATGGAACTCAGTGGCCACCGCCGGCAAGGACGTCGTCGGCATGTGGAAAAAAGCTTGCGACAAGGAAAAACTTCACCTGGGCGTGGCCTCGCATTTTGCTAGAACCTATCGCTGGCTGCAGACGTCGCACGGCGCGGATGGCTCGGGGCCAATGGCCGGCGTGCCATATGACGGCCAGGACCCTGCCTATGCCGACCTTTACGGCGAAAAATGGAATGACACGAGCATGTGGTATGAGCAACGCAGCGATGTGGGCCCACCGGCCTTCGAGAAAAATTTTGAGGATCGCCTGCGCGATCTGATGGACAAGTATCATCCCGACCTCTACTACACCGATGGAGGCATCCCGTTCAAGCAGGCGGGGCTTAACGTGCTCGCCCATTTCTACAATGCCAATCAGCAATGGAACCATGGCAAGCTGCAGGCCGTGGCCACCATCAAGCTCGACTGGGTCCCCAATGTCGCTGTCCAGAATTATGAATTCGGTTATCCCGAGAGCGTCCAACATTACCCATGGCAGTCGGACAAGACCATGGGTGCCGACTGGTATTGGATCCGCAATGCCACCGACCGCTATATGTCCTCGGGCAATGCCATTCGCATGCTCATCGACACCGTCAGCAAAGGCGGCAACTTGCTCTTGAATGTGCCGCTCACACCCGATGGCGAGTTGGAGCCGACAACCCTCACCTTTCTAGCGGAAATGGGGAAATGCCTTGATCGCATCGGAGAGTCCATATTTGCCACCCGCTGTTGGATGACTGCCACGGAAGGCGACAGCATCCGCTTTACCCGCAGCAAGGACAACACCGTCCTCTATGTCATCAACCTGGGATGGTCCAACGACCAGCTCGGGGTCGGGGCGCTCGGCTCATCGCGCATCGATCTGACAACGCTGACCGGCGTCTCTTTGTTAGGGTCATCCGAGAAGCTAACCTACAAGCAGGACGCAGGCGGGCTGGCCATCAAAGTGGGCAAAGCACCGTTTGAGTCGCCGGCTTACGCCTTCAAGCTGACTTTCAGTGGCCAGATTCCCAAGCTCAAGTAACGTGTACTTGATAGATAACGTTGCCATCCACTTTGAAAAATAGGGAAACCAGACCACCTAACACCATCCAGAGCAACCCCAACTGGAAGAACAGCACGCAGCTAACAATGCGTTCGGCGATTGGCTCGAATACAACCCACTGCCATCATGACCCCTGATGGTGAGGGCACGCACTCACAGTTCCTGAACGCGGTGGAATATGCTTTGTCACATTTTGACGTTCTGACGATTTCAAAGGCATAAAAAAGTGCCAAGTCATAGTTCCGGAATTCATCGCCAATTCAATGCCTAGCTCAGGGCGTTTGAAGTTGCGAGCAAGCCGGCGCTCCGTTAGACAGGCCGGCTTGGCACACGGCGTGCTGCAAGCGGGCGGCGACCTCGGTGATGGAGGCGTTGCAAGGGATGACGCGTGCGAAGGGTTCGTCCTTGAGGGAGAGGAAGATTTGGCGGCAGCGATCCAGGGCATCGCGTTGCTCGAAGGCGTTGGCGGTATCACCGCGTGTCCCAATGCGTTGGTGCGCGGCGGCAACCTCCAAATCGAGAATGAGCAATAGATCCGGCGGCGGCGCAAACTCCTCGTTGACCCGGCGGATTTCCACCGGGTCGAAACCGCGTGCCCCCTGATAGGCCATGGTCGAAAAATAGTAGCGGTCGAGGATGACCACCTTGCCAGCAGCCAGCGCTGGGGCGATGACTTCTTCCACATGTTGCCGACGATCTTGGAGAAAATACTCCAATTCCTCGGCCGGTGCCAGTCGCCCACTCGCCGCAGAGTCCCGCAATTTTTTACCCCACGGGCCGTCGGTCGGCTCGCGGCTGGCGAGCACCTCGCGGCCTTGGGCGGCGAACCACTCGGCAAGGAGCCGCACTTGGGTGGACTTGCCGGTGCCGTCGATGCCTTCAATTACGATAAATATTCCGTGGGACATGGGTGAAGACCAAAAACAACAAGAGTCAAGCCACAAGACAAGACAAGAGTCACGGCGCGGCATCTATTTATCTTTCCTGCTACCACCGGTTGTCGGAGGATTTTTTCCTGTTGCAAGCTGGTTTTGAGGTCACAGTGAGATTGCGCCTTGCGTGCGGCAGCGCTAAACGCTTTGTTTTCCCGCGTCCGCTTCACTTGACTAAACCGATGAACTAGCGCGTGCCGCCCCGATGATGAATGCCACCTCAGCCCTTGCCGCCATTGCCTGCGTATGCGCGTTGACCGGATGCGCCTTGATGAAAAAGACACCGGTTGCCGCCCCGCCGCCCACGTCGGCGGTGCCGGCAGGTGTAACCACCGCCCCCGAAGTGATGACCAAGCCGTTGGAGGATGACGGTTTTAGAACTGGAGACTTGCTGGTGATGCCGAGAGAGACGGAATATCGAGCGACCAATCCGGCGTTGCCAAAAGCCGAGGCAGGAGCAGGCACGGTGATTGTAACTCCGCCCAGCGCACCCAAAACCAGGCCAACGGGCAAGCCAGAGGAATAGTGAGGAGCCGCGCAGAAAATCCTGCGATTTGCTCCGCTAAATTCGCGCGTGATCCGGCCCTCCCCCTGCGGGCAGGCGTGCCATCCCTTAACTGACGCGCATGCCTAATTTCAGAGAATATGCGGAGTGTTTGGGTGGTTGTGGGTAGTCGGAGACTCGGTAATCACACAGTGTTATGGAAAGTTGTGGGAGGAGCTAACCAGGCACCACGAATCATTTTCTCCCACGTCAACAGTCATCCCAAGTCACCACGCCGACAGCAAACACCAAGTCGCCGCCCCATCTAACATAGATAACCCTACTCATGAAACTCCTCTACCGAATTCTCGCGTGTCTGCTTGTGGTGGTATCGACGGCCGCGGCGTTTCCGCCCGCGCCCTATTACACGCTCTACGGGATGGTGCGCGACCAGGTGGGCCAGACGGTCACTGCCGAAGGGGCGGAGATTATTCTACTCAAAGGTGGGGTTGAGATCGGTCGCACGCCAATCACTGTCGGCCAACTCGACCAGAACTATGAGCTTAATATCCGAATCGACGCGGCACGCAGCGGCACCACTTTCTACAGCGATAAGGCGATTGCCGCGCTGGGCACCTTCAGCCTGGTGGTATCGATGAATGGCGCGCTGTTCTACCCGATCGAGGTGAATGGCACGCTCAAGGCCGGCAAGGGCGGCGAGCGGGTGCGATTGGATCTGAACATCGGCGAGGACGCCAATAAGGACGGGTTGCCGGATGTATGGGAGGAATGGCAGCTCTATCAAGCTGGGATTTACCCGGATGCCGATGGCAAGTGGAACCTTGATTTATTGGGTGGGATGAACGGCGACTACGACCATGACGGCCAGAGCAATTTGCAGGAATATCTAGCGGGCACATTCGCTGGCGATGCCACGGAGACCTTTGCGCTGACAATCAAGGAGAAGGCACCGGAGAGCGTTCGCTTAGAGTTTTACGCGATCACCGGTAAGGCATACACCCTCGAGAGCACTCTCGATATGAAGACATGGACGCGGGTGCCTTTCGCCGTCGGCTCACCCGGCTCGGGCAGTCAATCGTATCAGGCCACTCAAGTGGGCATTCTCTCTATCTTTAGTACGCCACGCTCCGCCACCAACGAATTTTTCCGCCTGACGGTGAGGTGAAACAGAAAAGCTGAAATAAGATTTCTGAAATCTTCAACGAATGATACCTGATAAGTACCGCCTATTTATATAATATGAACATAAAATCAATGATGGCATTTTTGATGGAGCGGGTGCGGCTGAGAGGCTGGCTGTGGGTGGTACTGGCTGGGTTAAATGTGGGAGTGGTGCATGGCCAGTGGCTGGACACGAGCTACACGCTGAAAGGCGGGTGGAATGCGATTTATCTGCACGGAGATGCGAGTTATGCGCCTCCCGCCACGCTGTTTGCTTCCTATCCCGCTGTGCAGGAAGTCTGGCGCTGGAATACCAATCCCACCCAAGTCCAGTTCCTAACTACCCCTCTCATTCCCTCCGCCGGCACCGCCGAGTGGACGGTCTGGAAAAGCGATGGCTCAGTCACCGCGCTCAGCCGGATGGTCGGCCAGTCGGCTTATTTGGTGAAATGCAGCGGTACCGTTTCTAACACTTACACGGTGACCATTCCACAGAAAGTGATGCCGCCCAGTGCTGCTTGGGTGCGCAACGGGGCGAACTTGATGGGTTTTCCCAGCAAACTGAGTGGCTTTTACCCGACTATAGGTAACTACTTTGCGACCTTTCCTGCGGCCATCGCGGCGAATACCAAGATTTACAAATACGTCGGTGGCGATCTAGGGGCGGGCAATCCGATGCAGGTATTTTCGCCGACCTCCGAGCGGCTGGATCGCGATCAGGCTTACTGGTTCAGCTCGCAAGTAGTGGGTAATTTTTACGCTCCGGTCGAACTGGGATTGAGCAACCTGAGCGGTCTCGACTTTGGTCGCACCGGCTCGGTCATGACCGTGCGTTTGCTCAATCGCAGCGCCACCGCCAGCACAGTGACGATCGCGCCGGTGATCTCAAGCGCCGCCCCAGCCGGCCAGGAAACGGTCACCTCTAGCGTGCCGATCACGCGCCGGGTTTTCACTGCCGCCACAGCCACCTGGACCGAGACACTGATCACGGGGGGCTACACCGAGGTGGTGGGCCCCAATGCTGCTGTGCAACTGAGTTTCGGCATCGAGCGTGCCTACATGACGGGAGCCTCCGCCAATGCCTTGTTCGCCTCGCTCCTGCGCTTCACCGATAGCGCCGGCCTCTACGACATTAGGCTGCCAGTGACCGCGCGAAATGCTTCGCTCGCTGGCCTGTGGGTGGGCGACGCGGTCATCAACGGAGTGGGAAGCAAGACAACGGGTTACTCCGGCACGGCCACTGCGCAAACTTACTCTCTGCGTTATATCATCCATGTGGACTATGACGGCACAGCGCGTCTGCTCTCGCAAGTATTCATGGGCAACCTCGCCGCCCCGCCTTATGCAGCGGGCCTCTGCGGGCAGGAGAGTGGCCTCAACCCCGCCAATAAGAGCAGCGCCCGGCGCCTCGTCTCCGCCCACATGCCACTCGACCGGGTAATCATCGCGAGCAGCGGCAATTTTGCCTTGGGCAGCAGTTTGAGCTGCACGATAGCGACCCCCTTCAATGATCCCACGAGTCCCTTCGTGCACCAATACCACCCGGATCACGACAATAAGAGCGGCAGCACCGCCCTCGTCTCGGGTCAGGAAAGTTATGATATCAGCCGCGCTGTGACTTTTACCTTTGCCGCCAGCGCCCCGACCGGGGTCTCAGCCACCGGCTACGGCAGCAGCGTGATCGCCGGCTCCTATGCCGAAACCCTCACCGGCCTCCGCAAGGACAACGTCTCCGTTTCCGGCTCGTTTTCCCTCCGCCGCGTCTCCGAAATCGGCACGCTTTCTCAGTAAACACTGAAAACTCCTGACCTCTGCCCATGCCGAAGACAAATACGAACGTCGAATATCGAACGCCGAACAAAAGAGCGGAGCGGCTGCGCAGATGCTTCTCATCGGTTCGATGTTCGATGTTCGCGTTTCCACAATGAGTCACCCCGGCCCTACGCGCAGCTCTCTTCCAATTCAAAATTCAAATTCTCTTCCTCCAACCTCTAACTCCACCCCCATGAAACGAATCGCATCATTCCTTGTCTCCCTGTGTTTGCTCCAAAGTGCTTATGCGGCCACGGCCGTGCCCGAATTTATCAGCTTTCAAGGCCGGGCGCTGACCGCTACCGGTACCTTGATTGGTACCGGCACGCCGGTCAACCGCACCGTCACCTTCCGTGTTTGGGACCATGCCACCAATTCGCTGGCGAGCGATTTGATCTATTCCGAACAGCAGATCGTCACTATTGCCGAGGGCGAGTTCAGCGTGCTCATCGGTGCCGGCGCCGCAACAGCGGGCTCGCCACTTGGCTACAGCGAGACGAGCAAGGGCCTGCCGACCGTGAAAATCAGTGATGCTTTTGCCAGTTCGTCCCGCTACCTTGGCGTCACCATTGACGACGGCACCGCCGCAGCGGACAACGAGATTTCGCCGCGCCAGCAATTTGTGACCTCCAGCTATGCCATGCGCGCCAAGGTGGCCGAGGGCGTGGATAGCGGGGCCGTCACCACCGCGATGCTCGCCAACAATGCCGTGACCACCAGCCAGGTGAGCGACTCTGCGATCACTACCAGCAAATTGGCCGCCAACGCGGTGACTGCGACCCAGATTGTGGATGCCACTATCACCACCACCAAGATTGCGGCGGGCGCGATCATGGCGGCCAACCTCGCCACAGGGGCGGTCACTTCCACGGCGATTCTCGACGGTGCGGTGGGCAGCGCGAAAATGGCCGATAGCGCGGTGACCTCTGCCAAAATTGCCGATGGTGCGATTGTGACGGCCGATCTTGCCGACGGAGCCATCACGGGAAGTAAGATTGGCAGCAACACGATTCCCTTGCTTGCATTGGTGGATGCCGTGAAACAATCGCTCGTTCCCGCAGGCACGATTGTGGCATACGGGGGCATAACGGCACCTACAGGCTGGTTCATGTGCGATGGCACATCAAAATCGCGGACGACTTATGCCGCGCTTTATGCGGCGATATCTTCTGCATTCGGTTCGAGTTCGACGACCGAGTTTAATGTACCTGACTTGCGGGGGCGGTTTTTGCGCGGCTGGGACAACGCCGCCGGGCGCGATCCAGATCGGGCGAGCCGCACGGCGATGAACACTGGCGGTCTTGCAGGG
>JBAXOP010000066.1:0-20963 GCA_037133195.1 Verrucomicrobiota bacterium
GCACGGTCTCCAGGGTACGTTCACCTTGCGGCTCTGCCCGAACGACGGACTTCGCGCACCCGTGCCGACACCTGACGAATTTGATTCCGATTTGGAGCGGAGATTCGCTGGAAAATGGGGTGCTGAGCCACGTGACGGCTGGACCCTTGAGCGCGAGAGCGAGCCCCTCATCCGCGGCCAGCATCTTTTCTTCCCCGATTTCGTTTTCCGCCACGAAACAGGGAAACGCGTACTCGCCGAGATTATCGGTTATTGGACCCCGGAATACCTCGCCAAAAAGCGCAGTACCTTGGAACGATTTCAAGACGAACGCCTACTGCTCATTGTGCGTGAATCGGCCGCCGTGCAATTCTCCGATCTGCCGTTCCCGATAATCACGTACAAGAGCGCGATCAAATTGGAACCGGTGATGAATGTCCTTGCCGCGATAAATACCGCGTGACCACTTTTCTGCCACCTCGCGGTGCCGCAGCCATTCACCGTTACTGTGGCGGTGGCGTCGGCCACGATTGGCGTCACGGGGATGGAGATTATTGAAAACCGCGAAATCCGGGCCGCCCCGCGCACGCGGGGGAGGAGGCGGAAAAAGCCGGCTCATTCCGATCTAGCATTTTTCTTGACAGCCTCACACCGGCAATCCACGGTGGCTCTAAGGACAAACCTCCCAGTTTTGGATAGGGACACACTTTAGGTCACAGTTAGGAAATCGTGACTTCATAACCTCTTGCAAACCAATCGCTTACATATATTCGGCATGGAACCGGAGGCACGCAGCCACGTGTGGAGGCTTCGCCGAGCATGGTGCAGACGAGTTCCAGATCGGTCATGTGATGTTTGCCATCGGCGGCTGTCATTTCTACTGGGGGACAATTTGTCCCCCAGTAGGAATCAAGGTCAGAATCCCGCTTTCTGAGCTTTTTGATGTAGTCCTTCACGTTAGCCGGGTCGGTTAGCACGAGAACGACATCGTGGATGGAGAAATACCACTTTTCTTCAGAGGCATTCCAAGCCCTGCGGACTTGTTTTTCTTCGAAAAGGGAGATGGCGAACATGGTGGGAATAGGGATTGAAGAGGATGCGTTTTACTGTCAAATTGCAGGTATGGCGACATTAACGATACGGAATTTACCGGAAGAACTGCATCTGCTGCTGAAAGAGCGGGCGAAGAGGAATCGGCGCAGCATAAACCAAGAGGTGATCGCAGAGCTGAGCTTGGCGATCACCCATGAAACACCCGAGGAAAGGAGTGCCCGCGTGGAACGTGAGATTTTGGAAATTGATGCGCTCCGTGCACTGGCGAAGGGGTTTCTGCCAGCGGAACAGATCGACGAAGCGAAGCAGGACGGCCGCGCGTGATTTTGTGAGAGTGGAGTGATCCACAGGAAGTGGCACGCCTTTCAATCTTTCCTGAAACTCTTCCGCGAATTTCCCCAGATCATGCCAGAGGCCGGCGAGATAGCCCCAATTGTGGGCGGACTTGGCCTCTGCCGAATCCGGCGCGAACATTTCGGAGGCGAACTTGGCGGTCCAAAAGGCGACTTTGTTGAGGTGGCCGTGTGCGGGATCCAGGTCGCGGCACTTCTGGCAGGACTCTCGCTGGCACTCCGCAGCAGCGTTGCCAAACGGCGTAAACAAGGGCTCCCATGTGGACGGGTCAGCGGGGAAATCCGGATGGCTGTGGGCGTAAGCGGGCACGGTGGAGTGGGTGGGCCTTTGGATAGGTGTAGTTAGAGTGGGCGAAGAGGCGCATGTCAAACCGCAAATCCGGGATGAGTGGGGCGGGTTTTGGTTGGGGGCGGGTTTTGGTTGGGGGCGGGAGTTTAGCGGTGGTGGCGGTTTGGGGGTGGGGTTGGCGGGTGGACTTTGGGGGAGGTGATGGCTGGATCTGATGAATAAGGCAGTGGATCGGCGCTCACTTTGGCATGGTGGGCGAGACGCCCACGCGCCTTGATTTGGGGAAGTAGCGGATGTGCGGGAGGCTGTTAAAATCGTCGTCCTGGGTCCAGAGAGTGGCGTTATGAGCGAGAGCGGAGGCGTAAATGAGACTGTCGGCCATGGCGAGTTTGTGGCGGATGCTTAGACGGGCTGCCTGGATGGCGATGTCTGGATTGGGAGGAACAACGACGCCCTGCTGCATGAACTCGAGGATTTGATTGGCGCGAGATTCGTCACCATGGACGGCGCTGTATTTCCAGACTTCGTAGAGGGTGATGGTGGATACGATGACGCACGCCGGATCGGCCAATGCCTTCAGGAAGGCGGCGGCATTCGCCCCATGATGGGCGATTTCAATCCACGCGGAACTATCGAGACTGGCGGCTTTCATGGCAGGATGCGGTCAGGCTCCCGCTCGAATGGAATATGCGCACAATCTGCTAGGATACCGATGAGTTGCTCGGGTTTCAGGATCGGACGGAGTTCGAGATAGCCGTCTTTTTCGATGAGACTGACCCTCTGGCCGGGGGTGACGTTGAATTTCCTCCGGATTTCCTTGGGGATGACGATTTGATATTTAGGTGAAACAAGTGATGTAGTCATACGAAATGAAGTTTAGGCTACAATTCCATAGTTGCAAGACTTTCTCGCCCATGGCCGGAAGGGCACGGGTGTTCGATCTGAATGCGGTCGAGACGGAACGTGCGGGGGGCGTTGCGGGTCAGGCACCAGGCGAGGAGGTAGATAGGCACGACGTCGGGATCGGGAATGTCGGCAGGATCCTCACAGCGCGGATAGAAGTAGCTGTAGTAATCCAGGCAAAAGAGCTGGACGGGCAGGACTTGCCGGACCACGCCGGGTTGCGATCCGCCCAGATAGCGGAAGGTGAAGGGCGTGCCGTGATGGATGCGCGAGAAAACGGCCTCGGCGACTAACCGCTGGTGAGCATCGTTGTGGCCGGGCAGGTCTTGGGGAGCGATGTCCAATCGAGGAATACGCCGCCACTCCCTCAGCCATGGCGGCTCAGGGATTGCCGCCGCCGGGAGCAGCGGCGCTGAGGGCGTCGGCGCGGGTATTGGCAATATGGCGGCCCGCCGATCCGGGCGGGGAAAAAACATGCCGGACAAGAGTTGGACGAAGCTGCGGCGGATCATGGCGGAGGTGACGATGGGTGGTGGCTGACTTCGATTTGTTTGGAATTTAGGCTTTGCGGGAGGCGTTTTCCTCGCCGTCGGTGAGGATGGCGAGGATGACCTTGGCGGGGCGCTCGGCCTCGGGGGTGGGGGCGAGGGCGCTGCCGAGGGAGTCGATGGTGCGGCCGATGGCGTCGAGCAGGGCGGTGTTGCCGCGGGGTTGATAGGTGGCGGTCGTGAGCGGCACTGCGGTGTGGATGGGCACGCGGTTATGGGCGGGTAGGTATTCGTGATCGAAAAGAATCAGGGGGAAGGTGGCGGGAATGGGCTGGCCGTGGTCGTCCACGGTGGCTTGCTGGGCCTTGAGGAATTCATTGAACCCGGAGATGGCGGCGTGGGTCATGGACTGCCTGGAGCCGGAACGGTCGAGGATGAAGGCGATTTCAGTTTGCATAATTTTACTGGCTGCGGTTTTTATATTTAAACGACCAGAGAGACACAAGCAAAAAAAACGACTTATCACACATATTTTTTAATAGCGGGTGCTGAATATTTTTTGAGGCCACAAAAAAGTTCGTAGAACAACCCATCTGGACGAGCTGGGCAACCCAACCCATGAGCAGAACTGGGCGGTGGCGTGCGGAGGTGGAGCGGTGGGGGGGCAGAGCTGCCGTCCAGTCAGCAAGTCACTCGCCGCGCAGAACCTCCACGCCTTTGGCTTCGAGCGCATTGGTGAAGCTCGGATCAGCCGCCGCATCAGTGATGAGGCAACTCAGGTCGCTCACCTCGCCAAAGAAAAACGCGGATTTTTGGCCGAGTTTGGAAGCATCGGCGAGCATCACCACATCCTCTGCGCTGGCGATGACGCGTTCCTTGAAGGCCGCCTGCAGCGAGTTGCGTTCACTTACGCCACGGTCGAGATGCAAGCCGTTGCCAGAGAAAAACATCCGGTGGATGTTGTAGCGCTTCAGTGAGTTTTCCGCGATGAGGCCGATGAACGAGCGCGAGCGGGCGTCAAACACGCCGCCGGTGCAGATGAGGTCCAAATGCGGCCGATCGGCCAGCGCCGTCACCACATTGAGCGCGTTGGTCAAAATCGTCAGCGGCACGTCCGGCAAAAACTCAGTGAGCGTCAGCACCGTCGAGCTGGCATCTAGAAAAATCGTCTCGTTGGCTTGGATGCGGTTGGCCGCCAACCGGGCGATGACGAGTTTTTCTTCGCGCCTGATTGCTTGGCGTTCGGTGAATGGTTGCTCTTCCTTGATGCGCTCGGGGCGGCTCGCCCCGCCGTGGATACGGATCAACTCGCCGCGCTTTTCCAGCACCTCAAAGTCCTTGCGCACCGTCTCATCCGTCACTCCCAGTTGCCCTGCTATGTCTATGGTCCGCAGTGATCCCGACCCGTTCAGCAAGTCCAGTATCCGGCGTTGTCGATCAATCGCTAGCATGTTTCGTGGTTTCCCTGTGTTTTTTTGGGAATAATTGGGATTTTTCTTGACCGGTCAAGAAAATACCCTAAAAAACCGCTTCAGATGGCTGTACCAACCAATCCGACCCCGCCCAGAGGGCTTGTCGAACGTCTTGTTCGCGAGCAGGTCTATGCCCGTCTCGGCTTGCCGCTGCCCGCAGCGGCCGCGGCGCCACCCAACGCGTTGTTGGTGAATATATCGGCCCGCCATTGTCACCTCACGCAGGCGGCGGTGGAGGCGTTGTTCGGCCCCGGCCACCAGCTCACCCCGATGAAAGGGCTCTATCAGGAGGGGCAATACGCCGCCAAGGAAGCCGTCACCCTCATTGGCCCGCGCAGCCGGGTCATTTCCAATCTGCGCATCCTCGGCCCCTGCCGCTCACTCAACCAAGTCGAACTCGCCTACACGGATGCCATCGCGCTGGGGTTTGACATCCCTGTGCGCATGTCCGGCGACATTGCCGGAACGCCCGGCTGCATGTTGATGGGGCCGCACGGCTATTTCCAACTCGACGAAGGGGTCATCCGCGCCCAACCCCACGCCCACATGTGTCCGCAGGATGCCGCACACTATCAGGTCAAACACCTCGATGTGATGAAACTCAAAATCCATGGCCCCCTCGGCATGACCTTTGACAAACTCGTCGTGCGCGTCGATCCATCCTTCAAGCTCGAAGTCCACATCGATACCGACGAAGGCAACGCCTGCGGCCTCAAGCCCGATACCTTCTGCGAACTGATACGCTAAATCATAAATTTCTCTTCTCTCCAATTCCATCCCAACCACCACTACCACCACCACCATGAGCACTGCACTCGGCATGATCGAAACCAAAGGCTACGTCGGTAGCGTCGAAGCCACCGACGCGATGGCCAAAGCCGCCAACGTCCAACTCGTCAGTCAAATCCAAATCGGCGGCGGCTACATCACCGTCATCGTCAAGGGCGACGTCGGCAGCGTCAAAGCCGCCGTCGACGCCGGCGCGGAAGCCGCCGGCCGGGTCGGCGAACTCGTCGCCTCCCACGTCATCGCCCGTCCGCATGCGGAACTCCTCAGCCAGTTCGGCCTCGCTTGAGACCGCTGCCACCCAATCTAACAAACAACTCCACAACACCATGGCCAAGCAAGCAATCGGCATCCTCGAAACCAAGGGTTTCATCTCCCTCATTGAAGCCTCTGACGCCGCCCTCAAGGCGGCCGACATCAAAATGACCGGCTGGGACAAGATCGGCTCGGGTCTCGTCACCGGGTTTTTCACCGGCGACGTCGCCGCAGTCAAGGCCGGCCTCGATGCCGCCGCCGCCGCCGCCTCCAAACTCGGCACCGTCACGTCCGTGCAAGTCATCCCGCGCCCTCACGACGATCTGTCGAAGCTCGGGCCTTGGATTGCCTGAAGACGCAAGACAGAAGACTTGAAGAATCAAGAAAAGAGTCGTTACGGCTTACCGCATCCTCAGCTCATGTGTGTTGAAGTCTTCCTGACAACCTCTAACCTATAACCGCCGCCCCGATGCTCATTCTCGTCGCCAACCTTGGCTCCACCTCATTTAAGTACCGGCTTTTCCGCATGGAAGAGCACGGTGGTGAGGTCATTGCCAAGGGGGCGTATGAGCGCGTCACGGATTATGCGGAAGTGATCGATGATGCCTTGGCGACCTTGCAGCGCGATGGGGTCATTGCCTGCGCCGAGGCCATCGATGCAGTGGGTTTCAAAACCGTGTTGGGCAAGGATTTGAGCGGTTGTGTGATGGCTGATCAAGCGGTCATCAAGGCGCTCGACGGCTTCACCGCCGTGGCACCCGCACACAATCCACCCTACGCCGCCGGCATCCGCCAGTTCGCAAAATCCCTGCCTAAGGCCCGCTTGGTGGCGCTGTTTGAAACCGCATTCTATCAATGGACGACGGCGGCATCGGCCACCTATGCGGTGCCGGCGAGTTGGCGCGAGATAGGCATCCGGCGCTATGGGTTCCATGGTGCCAGTCACAAATTCATTGCCGAGCGATCGGCCGAGTTATGTGGCCGCGAAGATGTGGCTAACATCGCGAGACGCCTCTATCTGGATGGCCCGCAACCCGTCGCCGCCGCGCCTTTCCGCGTGGTGTCGTGCCATCTCGGCGGCTCCAGTTCTATCACAGGGATTCGCAATGGCGTGGCCATCGGCACCAGCATGGGCTTTTCCCCCCAAAGCGGCGTGCCGCAAAATAATCGCGTCGGCGAGCTGGATTCCGGTGCCATCCCCTATGCCATGCGCACCCTCGGCATCAGCCTCGAGGAAGCCGAGCGCCAACTCACCAAGGAGTCGGGTCTGTTAGGATTATCCGGAGTGTCCAACGACATTCGCGATATCTATGTGGCCGCGGCCGCCGGCAACCCCGGTGCCCAACTCGCGCTCGACACTCTGGTCCATTCGATCCGCCACTGGACCGGTGCCTTTCACTTTGAACTTGGCGGATTGGACGCGCTGGTGTTCACCGCAGGCATCGGCGAAAACGGTGCCATCGTCCGCGCCGCAGTTTGTAACAACCTCGAACCTTTCGGCATCCACCTCGATGCCGCGAAAAACGCCGCCTGTGGTGCTACCGAGGCACTCATCAGCAGCGCCGAATCCGCCGTAAAAATCTACGTCATTCCCGCCAACGAGGAACTTGTCCTCGCCCGCGAGGTTTACCGCAAACTCTCCTGAATCACTCGATCCCATCTCTAACCTAACATCACCCCCACCACATACCAATATGGCCAAACAAGCAGTAGGACTTCTGGAAACCCGCGGCCTCGCCTGCCTCGTCGTCGGCGTTGACGCAATGCTCAAATCCGCAAACGTCGAACTCCTCGGCCCCATGAAACAGGTCGGCAACGGCCTTTGCAATGCCGTCGTCTCCGGCGATGTCGCGGCCGTCAAGGCCGCCATTGATGCTGGGGCGGCCATCGCCGCTAGCATCGGTGAAGTTGTCAGCGCCCATGTTATCGCCCGCCCGGACGATGCCATCGAAGGGGTGTTGCCGAAGGAAGTAGCCCGCGCGCCGCGCAAGTAATGCCGCAGGAAGTTAACAGGGAAGCCGTGAGCATATCCGCCGCGGCTTCTCCCTGATAACCGACAACCGACAACCGACAACAGATAACTCACCATGTTCCTCGCTGAAGTCATTGGCCAGGTCGTCGCCACCAAGAAAGACGAGCTGATGGTCGGCAGGAAACTCCTCCTGTTGCGACCCAAACTGGTTGACGATAAGGACTCGTCGCGATTCAAGGACGGTCAAAACACTATTGTTGCCATTGATACGGTCGGAGCGGGGGAGGGTGAGTTGGTGTTGTTTTGCCAAGGCAGTTCAGCGCGCAACGCCCAGGGGCTTAAAAATATTCCGGTGGATGCCGCGATAGTGGCCATCATCGACCGCGTTGAAGTTCACGGCAAAACCCTCTACAAAGGCGGCTGAGCCGGAAAGAGCGGCGTAGGGACAAAATTCGGAGAAATTGAACCACTGAGTAAACTGATTGAATGAAGAGTTATGATGAACTGCCATCTCCGCCCCTCCCCAAACATCCCGCACCACTTCACTTTAAGAAACCAGTGATTCAATTTTCCTCACTATTATGAATCTCGATCAAGATCAAATCAAAGTCATCGTTGAAGCTGTCGTCTCGCGCTTGATTAGCACCAACGCAGCGGCACCGGTGGCCAAGCCGGATTGCGGCTGCGCCAACACCGCCGCCAAGGCGGCAAACAGCGGCAAATTCGGCGTATTCAGTTGTGCGAATCAAGCCGCGGAAGCCGCCACTGATGCCCACCTGCAACTGCGCAAACTCGGCGTCGCTGGTCGCGCCAAGGTCATTGCGATTGTCAAAGGCATGGCGGTAGCCAATGCGGAGGCCTGGGGCCGCTTTGAGATGGAGGAAACCAAGATTGGCCGTGTGGATCACAAGATAGCCAAGTTGCTCATCACCAAGGATGTGCCCGGCACCGAGTGGTTGCACCCGGATGCCATGAGTGGTGATGGTGGCATCACCTTGGAAGAATACGCGCCCTTCGGTGTGATCGGTGCGATTTTGCCCGTCACCCACTCGGTGCCCACCCTAACCGGTAACGTCATCAGCATGGTGGCTGCCGGCAACTCGATTGTATTCAACCCTCATCCCGGGGGCGCACGCAGCGCAGCGATGGCCGTGCGTGCCTACAACGAGGCGATCTATCGGGCTATCGGCATCGACAATATCATCACTACGATCGAGCAACCGTCGTTAGAGTCGTTCGATCTATTGTGCAAAAACCCGCTCATCGCCTTGTTGGCCATTACCGGCGGTCCTGCCGTGGTGAATGCTGCGATGAAATCCGGCAAGCGAGCGATTTGCGCGGGCCCCGGCAATCCCACCGTAGTGGTTGATGAAACGGCGGATCTAGCGAAGGCCGCGCGACATATTATTGAGGGGGCGGCGTTTGACAACAACCTGTTATGCATCGGGGAAAAAGCGGTATTTGTCCTCGGATCAGTGTTCAAGCGGTTTTGTGAGGAGCTGGAACAAGCGGGTGCTGCCCGTATCAACGCACAGCAACTCGAAAAACTCACCGCCGCCGCCTTTACCTATCAGCCAACTGATGGCGGTTGCTCGCATCCGGTACTTAACCGCTCGCTGGTGGGTGCCGATCCCGGCAAACTCGCCGCACAAGCCGGGGCGACGGTGCCATCCGGCACCCAACTTTTGTTTGCCGAGACAGATGCCGATCACGCCTTTGTGCAAGAAGAGCAGATGATGCCGATGCTGCCCATCGTGGCGGTGCCGGATTTTGTCACGGCAGTGCGTGAGGCCAAGCGGGCCGAGCACAACTACCGTCACTCCGCTATCATCCACACCAAGGACGTTGATCACATGACCTACATGGCCAAGGAAATGGACACCACGCTGTTTGTGAAAAACGGGCCGTCGGTGGCCGGGCTCGGTCTAGGCGGCGAAGGGTATCTATCTTATTCCATCGCCACCACCACGGGCGAAGGCATCACCACTCCCAAGACATTCACCCGGATCCGCCGCTGCGTCCTCGTCGAGAACCTGCGCATCATCTAAACACCCAATAACCGATAACTCTTCCCCCCCCATGATCCTCGCTCAAGTCGTTGGCCATGCAGTCAGCAGCCACTCCCATCCCTCGCTCAAGGGATGCAAGCTGTTGCTGTGCCAAGCACTGGATGCCCAGCGCCGCCTGAGCGGAGCGCCTATGGTCGCCATCGACTTGTTTGGCGCCGGCCTCCATTCCAATGTCTTCGTTTCCACCGACGGCCTGGGGGCTCGCCACATCGTCCACGACGATTCATCCCCTATCCGTAATTTTATCCAAGGAGTGATCGATTAATCTTCTAATGCGCGTCGCCCAAGTCATCGGTCGAGTAACCCTCAACCTCCAGGACCCCTCCTTCAAAGGTGGGCGATGGCTGATGGTCAATCCCCTGGATGCAGACCAATTCAACGGCGCTTGCCAACAGCCGCCCGCACTTTCCGCACAGCATTCCCTCATCGCTTACGATAATATCGGAGCCGGCGACGGCGATATTGTCGGTATCGTCGAAGGTGCGGAAGCCACCGCACCCTTTGATTTTCCAATTCCGATCGACGCCATCACTGTCGCCATTTTCGATTCGCTATCTTATCAACCACCTGCCGCCTAACTCACCAACCTAACATTATTATCCCATGACCAAGAACGTCTTCACTGCCGCCGATATGGAAGCCTACCTTAGATCCGGCAAGTCAGCCGCCGATCTACCGAAGAATATTCTTTTAACGCCTTCTGCGAAGGATGTTTTGCGCGATGGCCTCGGTCCGGTGCGTGCCGGAGGCAGCGTTGCCACAACCGCCGCAGTGCCAGGTGTGCCGATTCTCCCCGATTACGAGTATCACTGGACGCCCGGCAACGATCCCAAGACTCCAGCGGAGATCCAGGCCTTCTTCGACTCGCCCGCCATCGTGGCGATCAAGCATCGCATGGTGGACATCGGCAAGCGCATGTGGGCCCGAGAATACACCGATGGCAATGGCGGCAATCTAACCATTCGGGTTGGCGACAACCTCGTGTTGTGCACGCCCACCTTGGTTTCCAAAGGCTTCATGACGATGGAGCAAATGTGTCTGGTGGACATGGATGGCAAGCAAGTCGCCGGTAAATTTAAACGCACCTCCGAGTGCCTGACTCACCTGGCCATCATGAAGCGCCAGCCGAAATGCAAGGCATGCTGCCACGCCCATCCGCCGCATGGCACCGCCTTTGCAGTGGCCGGGGTGCGCCCACCTACATGCATGGTTCCCGAAGCGGATGTATTTCTCGGTGAAATCGGTCTCGCGGAATACGGAACCCCCGGCACGGTGGAAGTCGCCGATGCGGTGGGCAAGGCCGGTGTCGATCACATGGCGGTGCTCATGATCAATCACGGCGTCATCACTTGGGGCAAAGACGTGGAGGACGCGTTTTGGAAAATGGAAAATGTCGAGGCCTTGTGTAAAGTCGTGTGGGTCGCCTCGCAGCTCAACCGCGGCAAGTTGATGAGTATGACAACAAGCCAGGCCAAAGATCTTATTGCGGTGCGCAAGTCCCTCGGCATGGATGACAAACGCGCCTCCTGGAAGGAATGCGAATTGTGCGATAACTCGGATTTTCAACCCGGCACTGTCTGCCAGATTCCCGCTGCCGGCGCTGCATCTAACGGCAATTCCGCGCTCAACCCCGAGGCGGAGAAACTCGTCAAGGCCCTTACCGAGCAAATCCTCGCCTCGCTGAAATAGATCCAGTGCGCTTCGGAAATCGTTCCAATCACGGGCATTTCTGCAGCGGCGGACACTCTTTGGCCAATACTGTCGGTTGTGCAGGAGGACAGGTATCCTGCCAATACGGTTCGTTTAATTGACACGGGGAAAGGAAGAATGGCGGCGGGCAGGATGCCCGCGCCACAGTGGCCCGGGCATCCTGCCCGGAGCCGTCTATAGCCATGCCTTGTGCTCAACAACAGTATTGGGCATCCTGCCTGCCTTGGACAACGGGTTTGCAGCCTGCCGTTTCTTTGGCGGACTGGCTGGAAGCACTGTCTTCCATCACTGGAGGATGCCTGTTGTCCGATTAGAAAGTGCTAAACTGACGGCGGCTGACACTTTTGGGGGGCCTCGGTGGGCTCCTCTGCGACGGGCTCCTCGGTGACGGGCACTTCTGCGGCGGGCTCCTCTGTGACGGGCACTTCTGCGGCGGGCTCCTCTGCGGCGGGCTCCTCTGCGACGGGCTCCTCTGCGACGGGCACCTCCGGCGATATTTGAGCGGCTGGCGGTTGTTCGCCAGGGCCGGTTTGCTCAGAGCGCGGCGGCCTGGGTGTTTTGGGCTTTTTAGCGGTAGGCGGTGGGGTCGACTCCCGGGATTCCTGCACGGCGAGTTTGTCGTCGGCATAGAGTAGAATGTGGCCTTGGTGCAAGAGCCAGAACAAATCGGCGGCGTATTCCGGCGGTGGGTCAGTGACGCCTTCGGGCAGCACCGCCTGCCACAGGCCGGCGAGTTTGGCGGGATGATTGTTGCGAATCCATTCGATCATGGCCGCGGGTCGAGCGGCGAGGAGGATTCCGGGGTCGAGTGCGTGCGGCCGGGCCGGGCCGGTGTGAAGTTTGCCCAAGCGTTTAAAGACAGGCAAGTGCTCGGCTTCCAGAGCGCGGCAAACGGCGGGGATGAGGGTAGCCGGATGTTGGCGGGCATGACTGCCGACCATGCGCAGTGACGTGAGGAGGGAGGGAGAGATGTTTTCGGGGAGAACGGCACCGCTGATCTCGGCCGTGCGCACTTCGGCGTACACCGTCTCAAAGCAGCGCGTGGCCACCGCCCGTTCCGCTTCCGCGCGATCATCAATCCAGGCATTTTCGTCGCCGCCTTTGATGCGCCAGCGCACTTTTTGTTTCATGGTCTCCATCCAGGCAGCGACGGCTTCCTCGCTGCGTTCCGTACGGACTTTCGAGGTATAAACCTCGAAGGGCATGTTGCCGAAACGTTCGCGGTGCAGGCGACGCAGGGTGGTTTGATAGGAATGATGGTTGGGCGGGCCCAGCCAAACGCCGGAAAGACCGCAGCGGGCCACCGTTTGGAAGCGTCCGCTTGGCGGATCCACTTCGATGGTTTCCTCTTCGATTAATTGCTGGCTCAACTCTGAGTGCCACAAGTGGCGGATAGCTTCTTCGCGCGTCAGAAACAGTGATTCGTCGAGCTTCCCGCACAGCAGCGGCGGGTGGTTGGCTTCCACTTCAAATACGGCGCGGCAACGCCCGCGCTCGGCGAGGAGAATGCATGCGATATCGTAAAGCGGATAGACCCGAGCGACTTGGTGCACTTCGCGGCCGATCAAATGGATGGCTTGAGGGGCAGGGTTCAAGCTGACGCGAACCCCTTCCGCCGGACCAAAGTCCTCGGGCCGTGGCGGAGCGGCACGCCGCTCGCTAAAATTGTCCCGGCGGCCTTGGGGAGGGCGGCGCTCGTCACGGTCGCGGAATCCACGATCTTGTTCGCCGCGTCGCGGTTCACGCTCGCTACCTTTGTGTGTATCGGGGCCGGTTCTGGGTTTGAGGGTTTGCGCACTGCTGCCGGCGCGTGCCCACGCCGGCCCGAGGGCAAATTCTGACAAAAGCCCGCGCATTGAATCGTTTTCGGAATCGCTCACAGCGGCAAGTTTAGCGACTCAATCGGAAATTACAAACCCCGCGTGTAAGAATTCGTCAATGGGGAGGTGGCGGGCCGGATGGTTTCACAGATTGTGGGTCTCACCGACAGGGTTAGGAGCTGATTTTGCTCCAACCTCTTGAAATCAGCGTTCATTTCTCTTTCTAGCCGATAGTTCACCCTACGGAAAAAATAACTATCAATTATTCTTGTCACGGATGACTGGATAGGTATTTTCCCGTCGGAGGAGATATTTCATGTTAATTCCCCGCCATCGGCCGCAATTATTACGTATGATTCCGTTGGCAGCAACCAAGGAGGACTCATGGAAAATCCTGGGCGACGTGCCTGGGCAGGGGATAGCCGATCTCTTGATCTGGCTGCTTCTTCTGCTGGCAGGCGGGGCACTCGTTGGTTTGCACCGGTACCGATCCCGCCAGAACAGGAAACTGATCGGCCAACTCGACGCGCAGCGCCAGCAAATCGCAGAGGCGCTAGACAAAACGGAGCAAATTGCCCACGAAAAAACCGCCCTGCTCAAGTCTATCCTCGAGAGCCCGCAGAGTGTCGTCATTTTCGCCCTCGACCCATCCTATCGCTACCTGCAATTCACCAATGCCCACAAGGAGACGATTAAAAAAAATCTGGGGTGCGGACATACGAGTGGGGATGAACATGCTCCATGTGATCGGGGCCGCCGACCAACGCGAGATGGCGAAACGCAATTTTGACAGAGCCCTGGGAGGTGAATGGCTGACGCTGGTAGAGGAATACGGCGACGCTCAGAATCGCACGTTTTACGAAAACCGGTACAGCCCGATCATGGAAGCCGACGGCGAAGTCACGGGGCTCACGGTGTTCGTCCTCGACATCTCCGGGCGCATGCGTGCGGAGGAGCAACTCAGGTGCAGCCTCCAGCAAGCCGAGGCGCTCACGATCCAAGCGCAGGAAGGCAGTCGTGCGAAGAGCGAGTTTCTTTCGGTGATAAGTCATGAACTGCTGACCCCGCTCAACGGGGTGCTGGGTATTGCGGGGGTCCTTGGCGCAACACCTCTCGACGCAGATCAGCAGGATCTGGTGCAATCCATTCATGACAGCGGCGAGCGCCTCCTGAGGATGGTCAATAATATCCTAAGTTTCTCCAGCATCGACAAGGATGGGATCCGGCTCAATGCCAGCGAGATCGTCCTTTGTGAGATGTTGGAAATCTGCTGCGGAACTATCCAGGAAACCGTTCTGAAGAAGGGTCTCAAGTTTAGCCTCGAAACGGCACCCGGCTTGCCGGAGAAGTTTACGGGTGATGAGCAACGCATCCGCCAGATCCTCATCCATTTGCTTGATAATGCCGCAAAGTTCACGGCCCGGGGCACGCTGCACCTGTGCGTCTCGCCAACCCGTGAGGGGGAGCAGCGGTTTCTGGATTTCGCCGTGAAGGACACCGGGCCGGGAATCGCCATCGACACGCTCGGGTTGTTATTCAACCCGTTTGTGCAGGCGGACTCATCGCTTCGGCGTTCGTTTGAAGGGATCGGTCTGGGTCTGGCGATTTCTCAGCGGCTTGCCGAATCTATGCACGGGACTATCAGCGTGGTCTCCACACCCGGACATGGCAGCACCTTCACGTTCCGCCTCCCGCTGGCTTGAGCAAGCCTGCTCGAGTCGGGACAAGGGAACCGGACAAGGAGACGGATAATTAGCCCACCCATCAGAAGCTCACGCGCAGGCCCAGATTGGCGTTGCCACTGGAGTCCGTGCAGATGCGCCCCTCGAAGCCGGCGTAGATGCTCGCGGCGTTGGTGATGCCATAACCGACGCGCAGGCCGTAGCTGGCGCTAGTTGTCGCGTCATCGGCGAAGGTTTGGTTGAAGTTAGCGGACGGAGCGGTGATCACCGCCGCGTGCTGATTGCCTTGGTTATCGGCGAGAATTTGCTCGATACCGGCATTCACCTCGACGCTCAAGGGGTGGCCCGCCAACTTGGTCGCCCAGATGAGTGAGCCACCGAATTGGGTCGTTAGACGCTCAGCTCTGTAGGAACCCATTGCCAGGCGGTCGTTGGCCCCGGTTTCATTGAAATTATCCACGGAGACATGCGAATAGGTGAGGTCGGCGCGTGGAGCGAGGCTCAACTCGCCCCATGTCCAACCGACATAGTCCACCCCCAGGCTGCCGGTGAACACATCGCTATTGGTAGCGCCATAAGCCAGCGCCGTGTCGGTGGTGTAGCGATGCATGTTGTAATGATAGGAGGCGTAGCCGGCCCGACCCACCAGGTTAAAGAGCGGGTTAATGTTCGTTTTGACATAGGCGTTGGCACCCAAGCCGTCAACATCCCCACGGCCGTAGGTGGCGGAAAAGTCACCGTCATTATAGGTCACCAATAGGCCTGCTGTGGTGTCCTTGGTGGCGGCATAATCGCCACCGACGTAGGAGTCCGTGCGGTTAATGGCGGTTCGGTCGGCGCTGTTGAGACGTTGCTGCATCAGGCCGGAGTAGAGTGCCAAGCCATCCGCCGGAGCCCCCGGCATGTTGGTTAGGGAGCCGACCCGCTCGTGGAGCAGATTGGTGACGAGCAAGTCGCCGGCCAGCGCGTAATCAGCCAAGGATCCGTAGAATTCCGGAGTGAAGCTGGCAAGATTGTTTGCGGAGCTGCCGTGGGCGGTGATGAGTTGGAGAGCGAGCGCGCCAGCTGGGGTGGTGGTGTCGATCTGGTTAGGGCCGACCAAGCCTGTGGCCGAGCCAAAGAGTGCGCTGGCCACCCGGCGCTGGTTGGTGGTGGCACCAAGATCGGCGAAGGTGCTGGCGGCACCATTGAGGCCGGTGGCGATCACCCGCCCGCTCGCTTTGTCAAACAACACAGCGGCGTTGGCCACTGGCGCGCCGGTGCCACTGCTACCATCGGCATCGAAGGTTACCGCACCGAAGGCCCCGTTGACGGGCTTGATGCCGCCTGTGGAGTTGGCAATCACCTGATAGATAGAACCGCGCACCGGCAGCACATTGTTAAAGGTTTGCACGACGAGGGTGGAGCTGGGCAGGAGGGTGACGTTGCCGCCGACGCGCACCTGATCGTGACCGAGGATAGGTGTGGTGGTTTGGAGTTCAGTCTGGAAGGTGGCCGCCTCGGTGTAGTTGCCGAGGATGGTGGTCAGGCCAGGCGAATTGCCGGGGGCAAAGGTGCCACGGTTGGTGAAATCGCCTTCGAAGGTCAGGAATCCTTGAACCGCGGAACCAGATGGGTTGGTGAAACCGCCCGGAACAATCACCCTCCCGTCACCAGTTAGAACACTATAATTGACGTTGCCGGTGCTACCTACGGTGAGGCTGCTGCCACCCGCAACGGTGATGAGGGTACTGTCGAGGGTACCATTGCTCTGGACGCTCAGGTTGCTGCCGTTGATCACATTGGTGCTAGGCGTGATGGTCGTGCCGCCGCCGCCGAGGGTGAGGTTGCCACCATCGCTCACCAGCGGCGTGGTGGCGGCGTTGATGTTGCCGGTGAAATTGCCACCGCCGTTGGAAACCGTGAAGCTGTAGCTATTTGCATTGATCACGCCGCTGCCGGACAGGTCGTAGATGGTTTGATTGCCACCGGCGAGGATGATCGTGCCGTTGACGGTTACATTGGCGAGAGCATCGAGGCGCTGGGCACCGCCAAGGGTGAGGGTACTCAGAGCGTTGACCGTGACGTTACGCGACTGGCTCACGCCGTTGAGGACCACGTTGCCATTGGTAACGAGAGAGCCAGCACCGAGATTGGCGTTGATGACCGAACCGCCGTTGAGCGTGTAGGTGGCGGCGGTGAGGGTGTTGGCGGAATTGTTAAGGGTACCGGAATTGACCAGTGCGGCGATGGTGTTATTGGCATTGAGCGCGACGGTGCCGGCATTGGTCAGGGTGGCTGAGGAGCTGAGTCCGCCATTGTTGTTAATGAGGGAGGCACCACTGGCGACATTGACGGCGTTGCACGCGAGCGAACCGTCGAGGGTGAGTGTGCCGACATTAATGAGGGTTGAGCCCGAATAGGTGTTGGCACCGGAGAGGTTCAGGTTACCGGTGGTCACTTTCGTTAGTCCGCCGGTTCCAGAGATCACCCCTGAAAAATTCCCGCTATCGAGCGTGAGCCGCCCGCCCGCATTCTGGAGGCTGCCGGCACCGGCCAGCGTGCCGATTTTTTCATTGCCGCCGAGCTTGAGGGTTGCCGGGGCGGCGATGGTCAGCGCGGTGGTATCCAGCAAGCGCTCGGCGGAGCCCAGGGTGGTGGTGCCTGTCTGGACATTGAAGGTCGCTGCGGCACTCGTGCCGTTGAGGGCGACGCTGCCGTTAGAGGTGACAGTGCCGGTGCCGAGATTGGCGTTGATGACCGAGCCGGCGTTGAGCGCGTAGGTGGCGGCGGTGAGGGTATGCGCGGAATTATTGATGGTACCGGTGTTGACCAAGGAGGCCACCGTGTTGTCCGAGTTCAGGTTGAGTGTACCGTCATTGTTGAGTGCGGTGCCGGCCGCCAGGCCGCTGGCTTCGTCATTGAGCGTTGCACCTGAAAACACGTTAACCACCAGGCTGGCCAGACTGCCAGTAAGCGTGAGCGTCCCAGCTTGGACCAGCGTCGAACCGGTGTAGGTGTTGGCACCAGAGAGGGTGAGAGTGCCACCACTCACCTTGGTGAGACCGTAGGCCGTATTCGTACCGGAAATCACGCCGGAGAACGTGCCGGCATCCACCGTCAGCGTGCCGAGTTGCACGGATACACCACCACCGCCGTTGAGCGTGCCGATTTTTTCACTACCGCCGAGTCGCAGCTGCGCGCCACTCGAAACCGTCACCACGCTCGTGTCCAACAAGCGTTCCGCCGAACCTAGCGTCATCGTGCCCGTCACGATATTGACGGTTGCCGCGCTGCTGGTACCGTTGAGGGCGACGCTGCCGTTCGAGGTGACGATGCCGCTGCCGAGGTTGGCGTTGATGACCGAGCCAGCGTTAAGTGCGTAGGTGGAAGCGGTGAGGGTGGCGCTGCCGTTGATGGTACCGGTGTTCACCAACGAGGCGATAATATCATCGGTGGAAGCGATGTTGAGGATGCCGTGGTTGGTGAGCGCGGCCCCGCCGGAAAGCCCCCCATTGAGATCGTTCAAGGTGGCTCCTGCGGTAATACTAACCGTCGGACTCGCCAGGCTGCCAGCACCGGAAAGCGTGAGTGTGCCGGCATCGACCAAGGTGGTGCCGGAGTAGGTGTTGACACCGGTTAGAGTGAGCAGTCCTGACGATGTTTTCGTTAAATTGCCACCGCCGGAAATCACACCCGAGAACGAGCCTTGGTTCACGGTCAGGAGAGTTGGCGCGGCAAGGGTCACCAAGCCGCTTCCATTGAGGGTGTCGATCGCGTCGTCGGTTGTTAGTGCGAGCGTGCCATAAACGGTTGCCACCGTGTTGGAGGCCAGCCCGCCATCGAGATCATTTAATATCGCCCCCGAAGTAATGTTTACCGTCGGGCTCACCAAACTGCCGGAACCCGATAGCGTGAGCGTGCCGATATCCACCAAGGTGGTGCCCGTGTAGGTGTTGGCCCCGGTGAGGGTCAGCGTGCCCACCCCAGATTTAATGATACCAGCGCCACTGCCACCGGCGATGCCGCCATCGGCGAGTACGCCGGAAAAGGTGGAAGCGCCGGCTTGATTGATCGTGAGGGTATTACCGCCGAGATTGACCATACCGGCACCGGAGAGGTCGCCAATGGCTTGGTTGCCGGTCTGCGAAATGTCCAGGGCTGCGCCGCCGGCGATGCTCATCACCCCGTTGGCATTGAGGCTGCCGGTGGAAACAAGCGTGGTGCCGTCGGCCTTGTAGGACCGGGCGAGTTCCAAAGTGCCGCCGCTCACAGTGGTGCCACCGGCATAGGTATTGGCGTTGGTCAGGATCAGTCTGCCGGTGTGCGTGGCATTGCCCACACTCAAGCTGCCGTTGGACAGCACGCCGGTGAGCGTGGCGGTATCGACATTCGCGGCGTACGCCTGGGTAGTGCCAGTCACAGCCATTGCGGAGTTAGCCATCACCAGAATGCTACGATTGCCGCCATTGAGGTTGATGTTATTCTTAAAATTGACGTTGTCGGTCGCGCTGGCGGAACCGAAGAGCAAGCTGCTGCCATCAGGCACGAAGCTGCCACTGGCCCAGGTTTGGGTGGCGGCGGCTTGGCTGAAGGAGTTGTTGAGACTCACGTTGAGCACGCCGCCGACGGCCGCGAAGCCGCCCGAACCGGTCCATTGGACTTTGCTTGGATCGGTGCCGACCAAGCGGGTGAAGTCGCCATTGGACTGGAGCACGCCGCCGGCAAAGTTGATATGGCTATCACTGTAGATGCCAGTGCCATCCTGCGCTTGCAACACCCCGCCGCTGATCTTAGTTTCCCCGGAGTACGTGTTGCTGCCATTAAAGATGGCCAAGCCGCTGGTGACCGTCAGGCCCGCACCGGAGCCCGACGGAATGGGCGAACCCATTGAAGAGGCGCTGTCATCGGCGATGGACCCATTGATCGTGATCACGTTACCCAAGCCGGCGGAGAGGGTGACATTGGCCCCGGTCATCATGAAAATATCAGAACCCAGTGAGCTGCCCGCCGCCCCCGCCGCAATGGAGCTGCTGGCACTCTCGCCAGCGCCGCCGCGAACGACGTTTTGGCCGATGGTGGCGTTGCCGGCGATGGTGAGGGAGCCACCGGCCCGTACGAAGACACCGCCGCCAAGACCATTGCCGCCACTGCCGCCTGCTGCCTGCGTGGCATTGCCCGCACCGCCCGCGCCGCTGCCGCCACCAAATCCGCCGGCCCCGCCGGAGCCGCCCGAGCCATTGAGACCGTCGGAACGTTTGCCGGCACTGGACGCTTCAATCGCCGGGGCACCGGGATCCGTGGTGAACGTAACCGTCTTATCACTGGTGTGGACTGTGTTGATCGTCACTGTGGTGGTGACGGTGCCGTCGGAAACTCCCCCGCCGAGAAGTGGTACGCCTGCTGGCAGCGTAACGACTTGCGAGAAGGGATCTCGCGGCGTGTCCAGATTGTTTTGGAGCGTGACAGTATATGCGGGGAAGCTACCGGGAAACGTGTATTGCTGCGAATAGATCGGGTAGATCTTGTCTTGCGTCACTGCCGCCGTAGCTGGGGTCGCTAACTTGGCTGCAAAACCCGCGCCCCCGCCGCCAAGTCCGCCATTGCCACCTTGGCCACCGCCAGCACCGAAACCACCCAAGCCACCGGTACCGCCACTGTTGGCGTCACCACCGGCCGCACCGCCGCTATAGGCTGAGCCGCTCCAATTCGATCCGCCTAAGCCGCCGTTGCCGCCGTTGCCACCGGCTCCGCCGCCGAAGCCAAACCCACCTTGGCCCCCATTGCCGCCGGCACCCCCATTGCCGCCCAGGCCGATCTGGCCATCAGCAAGTGACTTATCGAAATACACGTTGGCGGCGATCGCACTGCTGAGGTCAATAGCGGATTGCGCCAACGAAGCGGCCAAGCCGATGGCCACATTGGCCGTAAACGGATTGGCAGCGTCGGACGACAACTGGACGACCCACCCCGCCAGACCGAGGCTGGCGCTGGTGACAGCCAAAATGCACGGTACACTGCGGTCGCCGCCATTGCCGCCGTTACCGCCGTCGCCGCCGTTGCCGCCGAAGCCGGCGGCGTTAAAAGCACCGTTATAGCCCTTGGTGCCAGTGGTGCCGCCGATGTCGGTATAGGTGCTTTGCTCAGGCGTGT
>JBAXOP010000067.1:0-20780 GCA_037133195.1 Verrucomicrobiota bacterium
AATGCCTGCGCCACCTCCAACAAATGTTACCATGCAAGGACTGACCCCATCGACGCGCTGCTGTTGAGTTGCTGCCAAGGAAGATGAAGTCAATCATCAGGCAGGGTTCGATACCAGGTGAAATAGAGAATTGTGCAACAGGTAGCGAAAAGACCGGTGCAAATAGCGCCTTCCAGGTTCCAATGCCCGAGGAAATACACCGGTGCCATGTAGAGGGAAAACGAGGCGACAAGACCTATCGCGACATTGAGGATAATCTGCGGAACAGGGATCGCGGTGGCCATTCTTAGACCGGCGAGTTTCGCCTTGGCAGCCGCGTCTTTCCAACAACCAAATGGCCGGACCTTGGCGTAGAATAGCATGGTGGTTTCATCCTCAATGGGCGGCGTCAGGAATGAAACGATGATGCAAGCCAGCGTGGACGTGGCGAGAGTCGCATAGGTATAGTAATTGACAGGCCAGAGTTTGAGGAAATTTCCCTCCGGAACAAAGGCGCGCACCAGCATCGCGAGAGATGGAACCAGACTGATCAAACACCCTGCGGCAAACCCCCAACCGTTCATCCGTCCCCAATACCAGCGGAACGCAAGCGGCACCACGAAACACGTAAGCAGTCCGCCGAGCATCCAACCCCAGATCACGTTGAGCGCACTGCCGCCACCGTGCGCCTGTGACTCCACCATGGCATAGCCGATAATGGCCGCAAGCAGGGCGAGCAAACCGGTCACCATATAACTCACCTTGACCAGCTTGCGATCGGAATCCTGGATTTCTGGAGCGAGCAAAGGTTGATATATATCCCGGACGATGATCGAGGCACATGCATTGATTTCAGAACAAAAGCTGGTCATGAACGAGGCAGACAACCCGGCGACCACCAGGCCTAATACCCCGGGCCCGAGTAGGCCGGATTGGAGGAATTTCGGCATCACGCATTCCGGATCTGATGCTATTTCCTTGGAATAGAGCGCGTAGCCGAGGTAGCACAAACCGGCGGTCATGATCCAGCGCGGAAAACCGAGGAACTGCCAGAGCGCGGCGAGTTTCGCCGCCTCCTTGACATTAGTTGTGGCTAGAAACCGCTGCTCACCATAGCGACCGCCAGCCCCACCGACACAGCCGATCATGCCGACAATTGAGAATGCGAGCGTAGCACCGATAAAATTTTGCCAGCCCTTGTAGCCAGCCGAAGCATCAAACATGCCGATGCGCGGAGTGGCTTCCGGCATGAGAGATTTCCAATACTCCTGGGTGACTGAGGCGGACCCGCTGCCATGGGCGACTGCGGCATGGATTTGATCCGCCGAATACTGTTGATAGCAAATAAAACCGACGATGAACGCCACCGCGAACAATACCACCGTTTGCATAAACTCGCTGAAAATCACCCCTTTGAAGCCGCCAAAGAGCACATAGATGCTGGTAATCACCACAATGCCGAGTGCCAACCCGTGTGCGCTGCCGTTAGTCAGGCCGAACACCACGGCGAACTTGTGGACAATGATATAGGACATGCACAGGGATGCCACGGAAAATAGCGTGATCATGAAGGCGAAGCTGGTGCGCGCCACCTTCGCGCCAGCACCGACGCCGAAGCGGATTTTGTTGAGTTCCGCAGAGGTGATACCGCCGCAGCGCCGGATCCAGATACCGGAATACGCCATCAGAAACACGGCATTTGGCATCCACCACACCAGAGTGACCCAGAATGATTTCATGCCCAGCACCATCAGGATTGCCAGATTCCAGACGGTGCCGTTGATGGAGAAATTCGTGGAGGCACCGGAAGCGGCGAGCATCCACCATTTGTTCTCCGCACCAAGGAAATACGCTTTGGAACTCTCCGCACTCTTGCGGGAAAAGATGAAACCTGCGCCGACGACGACGGTGAAGAATACGCTTACAATGAGCCAGTCAATGAATTGCATAAGAAAAGGACAAAATTCCAAGCATGAATGTCTAAACGAATGAGGAAGGATCGATACCACCATGCCCTGCCGGGTAGCCGGCAGTGGTTACGGGCCATATCAGGGAAGGCTGCCGGAACCTTTGCGCCGCCTCTCTCAGTTGGGCGGGATCGGCGGGACCACTGAATGTTAGTAAACCGTAGCGCAATCGAATGCGGCCGTTTTGGACACGCGGGAAATTGGTGTCCCAGTAGTTGTTGACCGGCCAGGCCAATAGCAACGGGTTTTCAGGGCGTGGCAGACTGTCGAGGGGCCGCCCGAAATGATAATCGCCGAATTGCACCATCGGCGCGTCGGGCGTGAAGAGTGCCAGCCCGCCGCGTTCATCCGCCATTGCAGCGAATGTTCCGGCCGTGACCCAGTTGCGACAGGCACCCGGCAATTGGTCGTCATCCACGCGCACTAGCGTGCCGGCGGTGTCATAGAGCGCCAGCCAACCGGCGGTCATGGCCAGCGGCGTGACGAAATACAATGCCTGCGGCGACGCATCCGGCAGTAACTCCATTTCCACATCCACGCGGATCACCGGATCATGTGCGGAGATGGTGAACTTCTGCGCGAGATATGCCATCCCGGGCGCTTGCAGTTCGCGTGTTAGAATGATGCGGTCATGGCCGACGAGCGCCTCGCAATGCGTCACCCGGGTGGCAATTTCCCGCGCCGGCGTCCAGTCTTGCCAGCACATGATATCCACTTTTTCATGGTCGAGGTCGCGTTGATAGAACGCGTAACGGCGGTCCTCATTCAGTGCGTCGGTGCGCTCGCGGACGAAGGAAAAACAATCCAGCCCGTCGTGCGGGGCGAGCACCTCGCGGTCTTGCGAACGGTCGAGCAAGGAAAGAATACGACCGGAATCCGGATCATAACGAAGCACATGAAATGGCGAGCTGATACGGCCGGAGCGGCGCTTGTGGTTGGCGGCGGGCGCGAAGTTGAGTTCGCGCCGGGCGCTGGTATCTACTTCAATTTCGTGGTGGACCCTGGGTGGGTCGGATGGCACCGGGCGGGTTGCCTGGGCCACTGTAGCGCGGGCATCCTGTCCGCCGCCAATCATCATTCCCGGCTGTGTATCAGCCAACGGCAAATCTGCTAGCGCGATAATCCTCCATGATAGCGGCGGCACGTTCACGGGGCCGAACACACGCGGGTTGGCACCTGGAAAACGCTCGCCCCAGCAACGTGCATCATAAAACATGCGGCTGGCGCGGTAGCTTCGATCGCTCGCCGGGGAGCGTTCTGCAAACCAATCGGCAGGCAATTCCGGTCGCACAATGAGGGGTTCCAGGCCAGGATTAACTAGCAGTACCCGCGCGATGCCGCGATCGGCAACAGGGTTTCCAGCCAGGCGCTCCAGTGCGTCCATCAACGCGAAGGCAGCATGTTCGTGGCCTTCATGGGCGAGCGCTTGTTTTATGAGTTCAGTGGTTTGAGCCTGCGGATGGGTGTGGTCCGAGTCATAGTAGCCGCACGTGTGCTCGTCATATAAATCCACTTTGTCCATTCCCATGGCGAGTGACACGGGATGCCCACCTAACAATGAAGCCGCTTCTATCAAAGGTTTCGCCTGCTGGTTGCGGGCGGTGGCGATCGGACTGGCAGCGCAGCCGAAATTCCAGAAATCCGTCCAATCGCCGCGCATCACGGGCAGATACGAGTCGGGCACGAGCATTGCGCGCTCGCGGAGGTTATCGAAGGTGGCGTAGCGGATAGGTGGTAGCCCCTCAGCCGCGGTTTCCACGTTCCAGCGTTGGAGCAAATCCGGCAAAAACGGATTGGGTGGTGCGTTATCCCACATGACCGGCGAACATGTTGTTGTTAGATAAACGAAGTCCAGCGGATATCCGAGTCGTTCGAGGCGTGCCGCATGGGCTAGCCATCCGTCCCGCATCTTCTCCACCGAGTTATCCCAGGCCAGCAGGAGTTGGTCAAACATCGTGTAGTGGTTGCCATTGAACACCCGCAACTTGCGGCCTGAAGGTGCCTCCCACAAAAACATTCCCGGTCGCGGCTTCACCGCACGCCCCAGATGTATGTTGATGGCCATGATGAAGAAATCCACCCCCGCATCCAGCAATACATCCGCCAGCGACCATGGCACACCGGTCACATCGTGCTGACAGGCAACGGTGATTTTAGCACCTAACAATGATTCAAGTTCTGCTTTTCCATCCAGCAACCGCTGCAGGCCAGCCCGGTTTGCCAAGGGCGTGGTATGCCAGCGCAGAGCGGACAAGCCGAGTCTTCCTTGTTGGTGGAGTTTGACAAAACGCGCGACGTCCGCCGCCGAGGCCTTGGCCAGCCAGCGGCGCACTGGTTCGCTCGCCTCGCATGTCCATTGCGGCCGAGCGCCGTCAGGCATCCCTGCGGTAGCCTCCAACCAATCCAGCGCCTGATCGATAAACTCGGATTGCAATTGCCAGAATACCGGCTGCGAATGCGTGTAGCCGATGTCCATGTGACTGTGATGGACGACGAGAATGTCGGAAATGGCGGATGGCATGACAATGAATTCGGGTTACCGAAACTCCAATCTGACGGGACCCAACAATCCTGAGGTCGGCGAGCCGCGATATCTGGTCGGCACCGTGCAGTAATGATTCGCCAGGGTGTTATATACCAGCACCTCAACCTTGTTATCCCCTCCCATGACGAGCCCGGTAATATCCATCTTCCACGGCGGCGACACCTTCACCCCTGCCAATTTACCGTTAACCCGCACTTCAGCTGAAGCGGCAACCGAGCCGAGGTCGATCGTCACGTGCCCGGCCGCCTGTTCCTTGGTGAGAGCAACGGTTTTGCGATACCACGCGCCGCCCGAATAACTGGCCAGTGCGTCATTCTTCGACCAGTCACCAAGCGAAATCCGGCCGATTCCACAATCCAGCAAGATAGGCTCCGGCAATGCCGCACCACCGTAACATCCCCTGTCTTGCTCGATTCGCAGCGCAACGTGCTCCGGTCCTGCCAACGGCTTCTCGATGTCAGCTCTGTAGATCACTGCATTCTCGGATATATCTCCTGCATACCCAGCCCTAATAATTTTCAAGCTCACTTCCTTCCCGTCCACCCAGAGCTTCACCCTGCCGCGCGCCGTAAGGGTCAGCCCCTTTAATCCGGGAGGCGATACAAACCGGTACCAACCGCTCGGCTGCTTGTCGCCTGGACGCGTATCGAATTTCAACACATCCCTTCTATTATACCAACGCATCGCCAGTTCGCTGGTCTGGAATTTCGCCTGACCGGCACCCGCGTCAGCCACAACGCTGGATTCATCGGCCTTTTTCGTATCGAAAACAAGGTATCCGCGTCCGATATTGTCGTAGCGAAGCAAGACAGGATTGGCGCCATCGGAAAGATTCACCGACTCGGGGATTTTTCCGAGGCGAGAGTTATTCAGCCAGATGGCAGCCGGCAGCAAGCCGCCGGAAAGAACCCGTGGCTGGGTGGTGCCGCCGGACATCACCGCCGTCCAGAGGTAATACCTTGTACCGCCAGCTTCCTTGCCACGGCTGTCGCTAGGCATTCCGCTATGGACAGCGCCGAGTCCTATGAATTCATCGGCGACTTGCTCCTTCAAGCCATGATACCCCTGATGCGCAACATCATTCTCCATGCCGAAGCGCCACGAGAACTCGTACGGCTCCCAGTTATACTTCTTGCCATCCACTTCCACTGGGACCGCTGGATCAATCCCCCGCAGACGTGCCAGCTGCTTTTCCAACGCACTAACATCCCCGGCCTCAGGCAACGGACCAAGCTTCCAAAACTTCGGCCCAAACGAATACGTCACACGAGCCCACTTCGAGTCATCCAGCTTGGGGTCCTGCCAAATCGAATTTGGCGTCGTTTCCTCGGCATATTTGATCTGCCGCATTTCCGCCCCTATCATGCCATTATACGCAGGCCAGCGGAAATCGCCGAACCGGTTATCACAAGTGGGCTGCAATTCAAACGCCCACTCACCGTCAAGAACCATGGCCGGAGGCGGCATCCCTACCGCGGGGGCCGTTTCAACCAACGGCTGGCCGGGCGAAAAAACAATCAATTGGATTTCCTTTTCGGTTAGTGGCAACTTAAGTTTTGTGCCGGCTGTAGTTTGTTCGGTCACGGCGAGCGGGCGTGTTGTGCCGGTCCAAGGATCCCAGAGTTCCACTTTGCCGGTGGCACGGAAGAAACATAGCGTATCTTTTGGCGCGTTATACACGGCATAGAGGTCACGCGGACCTAACTTGCGATGCTGGATATATCCGGGCCCTTCATAATCGCGGCCCGGCACGTTCGCGACAACGTCGGTGACGGCCCCATTAGGGAACAATTCCTTTACTATTGCGGCAACCTCGGGATCGTCGCGGCCGACGCGATCACTGGCTTCCGGCAAGCCGCCGACAGCAAGCACAATGCCGCCCGCGCGGCGGAACTCAAGCGCCTTCAGCAGTGTGGAGTGCCGAACGGCCTTCATGGCAGGCAGAACCAGGACTCGATAGACTTCGCCGGACACGTGAAGTTCCTTCCCGACGACTTTTGCACGAGCCAGCGATTGGAAATCCATGAAATCGAAGTCGATGGACTTGGAATAGAGATGTTCTCCAGTACCGAACGCCGCGTTAACAGACTCAGGCCCTCCCATGCCAGCTTCCATAGGCGCGACCGGGTAAAGAATGGCGACATCGCAGCGGTGATATCCCTGAGTCAACAGGTAACTGAGACGCTGAACACAGTCCATGAAGCCGCGCATGTGTTTCCAGTATGGCATGCGAAACGTATTGTCTGGCGGCGCCCACTCCCACCATCCCCCATGAGTTGCATAGTACATCCCGTGAAACGAAAGTAAATTGTAGCCCATTACAAAATCGGCGAATAACGCATCGACCGCGCCCGACGACGTAGTGCCCCAGCCGCTGCCATACCAGCCCTCTAGCCAGACGCGAGGCCGCTGGTAAAGATGCGCGATGGAACTCGCCACCTTAGCCTTGATGAGGTCCTTGCCCAAGCCCGGTTGGTCGGCACCCGGTCCCTGATTCCATCGCTGGGTTCTGAAATAATCACCGAACTCGGTCACATCCCTGCCGCGGCCCCCATGGTCACAGCCCATCGTCATGCCGCGCTGTTGATGCCAGTTGAACACCGGTTTGAAGAACCCCTCCTCCGTCAACGCCACCTTAACATCACTGTAATCAAGCCGCACCTTGGGCGTGCGGGGACCCATATCCATGAACAGCGCAGGCAACTCCGGTACAATGTCGTAGCCTTTCCGTTTCTTGAATTCCTCGGCGAAGCGGGCAGTCCAGAGATTGCCCCCCACGCCGAATCCAAGTTCGTCGGAGAAAAAGAAATTCAAGCCTTTGCCGCCAGACCCGGGATAATGATCTTCAAACTTACCGAAAAAATGTTTGGCATACTCCGGTCCCGATATAGGATTCATCGGATCGATTGAGAACGGTACTTTCGAGGCACGCACCGCAACACTTTTGGGTTTAGCGTCCGCACTGGGCACGTCCGTTACGACAAGCGCATCAGCAGGGGGGGGACCTGTTACCAATTGCAGAACCATGCCTCCGATATCCGGGTGCTCACGTAACATTTCGTCCACGCACCAGCCTTGGCCGATACCTAGCGTGTAGTCACTCAGACTGATGCCGGCACCCTGTTGCTGCGCCTCCTTCATGAACCAACCGGTCAGTTTCCACCAATCCTCTGAGAAAAGCGCCGGATCGCTCGGCAGGGTCAGCCCGTAGCTGCGTCCACCCTTATCGCTATGGGCATAATTGATCTGATACCCCGCAATACCCATGCCCTTCATCTGTTCAAGTTCCCAGCTTAGGCGTTCCTTCGTCAAGGGATCTCCCAACCACCAGAAAAATGGCACCACTCCAAATCCAGCCGGTGGCTTTTGAAATCCCGGTGCCACATCCAGACCCGCTGTGCGCACTGCCTGCCCAACGGCCCAAGCTGGCGGCGGAATCACATTGGCCGGATCACTGAAGGATAAATCCTGCGCTTGAATCCGAGCGTCCAGCAGCAGAACGGTGAAAATTATGACTGTGAGCAGGGGCCTGTGTTTCATTTGGATTCCCCTACTACGTCATATTTTGCAATTTCTACCATGTGTGATAGAAATTGATCAATCGCGCAGTCGGCGGGCCGCGTCAATAAGGTTGAGTTTCTTCATTTGGATAGCGATGTTCCACTGAGACTCAAACTTTTATTTATCAAATCTCGACGAATTGGTGGAACTATTGCTAGAGTCCGGCTTGTAGAGGTATATCTCTTGCCTGCCTGATTCCTCCGCAGGTCGCGGAGAAATCTTGGAAAGGATTCTTCCACCGGACCAAGAAATATGGCATCCGCATGTTCAGCAGCTTCAGCGGGAAGGGAGGATGAATTTAAATCTCATTCTATTGACAAAACAGTTTTGTTCGGCAAACCCGTTGTTGGACAAGGGGCAAACGTCCCTGCAACCCTTTCCATTTTCCTTTTTAGCACCAGAACCCGCGCTGCGCTGGAGTGTGAAAAACAGAGTAACTTGGGCTGTGCAATGGAGCGCCGGCTTCAGCCGGCCAGACGCGCCGGCTGAAGCCAGCGCTCCGTAACGATCCAAGTTAGTCGGGAGGTTAAAATCCAAAATCCAAAATCCAAAATCCAAAATCCAAAATCCAAAATCCAAAATCCAAAATTTAAAATCCAAAATCCCCCTCCCTTTCTCTACTTTCGGTGGAGGAATTTGGCGACTGCTTCGCCGCGGGAATGGACATGGAGTTTGGTATAGATATGCTTCACGTTCATGCGGATCGTTTCGATGCTCAGGGCCAGGTGGCCGGCAATCTCCTTGTAAGCGGCACCACGGGCTAGCAACTCGAGCACCTCGCGCTCGCGCGGCGAGAGCCGTGGCAACTCAGAGTTATCGTTACCTAACTGATTGAAATGACGCACCACTTGGCGGGCTATCGAACTGCTCATCGGAGCCCCTCCCTCATGGACCTGGCGAATCGCATCAATCACCTCCGAGGTGTCCGCTCGCTTCAGCAAGTAACCATTGGCTCCGGCTCGCAACGATTGAAAAATTTTCTCACTTTCCTCATAGGACGTGAGCATGAGGAATTGGAGCATGGGACAAGAGACACGGAGTTGGCGGAGGCACTCGATGCCATCGATGCCGGGCAAGTTGATATCCAGTACCACCACCTCGGGTGGGCAGAGCGGGATGGCGGCCAGGGCAGCTTCTGCGGTGGCAAAACTTCCGCTACACTCAAAGCCTGCGGCGTTGCCGATTTCGCGTGCCAAGTTTTCGCGCACCCAGGAGTCGTCCTCGACGACCGCAACGTGGATTGTTTTATACTGTCTCATACCGGTTGACTGGGCTTCAAGCTGACTTGCATGGTGATGGTGGTGCCTTGACCGGGGCCGCTGACAATGCGCAACTCACCGCCTATGGCCGCTAACCGGTGGCGCATATTGTCGAGCCCGTCGGCTCCGGCCGCAGCCGGCGCGGGGTTGAATCCACACCCGTCATCCCGCACCGTCAAGGTCAATTGCCCACCATCCACGCTCAATCCCAGTTGCACGTGGCGCGGCGCACCGTGTTTGACGGCATTGTTGAGCGCCTCCTTGGTTGTTAGAAACAATTGATGGCGCACATCCGAGGGCAACGTCACATCTGGTAAAATCAAGGGAATGTCCAGTTCGCAGGCAATCCCGGCGGGCCGGAGGAATTCCTCAGTGTAATGGACTAGATAGGTGGCCAGACTATCGAGCGTGTCATTGCGCGGATTGACGGTCCAAACGACCTGGTCCATAGCCAATACCACTTGGCGGGTCGTCTCGGCAATCGCCGGATCCGGCAAACCGGCGGCGAGCTTACCGATTTTTGTGAGGCTGCCGCCGATCTCGTCATGCATATCGCGGGCGATGCGGGCACGTTCACGGTCGGTGGCCCGGAGCATTTCCAGGCGCTCGATGCGGCGGTGGTGGCGGCGCTGCACGCCCAGAAGAACCGCCCAGCCTAACAATCCGACAACACCTAGCGGGGCGAGCACGCGGAACCAGGCGGTTTCCCACCAAAATGGATTGGCAGTGAGTTCGAGTCCAGCGCCGGTAGGGTTCCAGACGCCCTCATTGTTGCAGGCACTCACCTCAAAATGATAGTGCCCCGGCGGAATCTGGGCATAAGTGGCGCTGCGCAAAGTGCCCACCTCCACCCAGTCCTTGTCCACCGGGCGCAATCGGTACCTGAAGCCGATGGTTTCCGGTTTGGTTAGCGTCAGCGCGGTAAAGGTAAACTCGACTCGCCGCTGGCCGGGCGCGAGGTACAGGTGGGCGCCGGCCCGGGCTAGTTCGAGTGGCGCGGCGGCATGGGGTGGCTGCGGGGGGCCGCCCGCTTGATAGGCCGCCACGATATTGCCGTTGGCGGTGACCCGCTCGATGACCACGGGTGGCAAGTACGGGTCTTCCTTGAGTTCGTCGGCAGACACCGTGGCGATGCCCGACTGCATGGCAAACAAAAGCCGGCCATCCTTGCCACGCTGAGCACCCGGCCAAAAGTTGAAGTTTGCCTGCAAGCGCAACAATCCGTCATTGCGTCCATAAGCCACCGAGCGGACCCTCGTGCTCCGCCCGGCATCACACTCGTCAAAATCGTTTTCGCGCACACTGAAAATGCCCCGGTTGCCCGCAAACCACAAGCGGCCGCGCCCGTCTGGCAGGATATTGCAGATCGAGTCATCGTGGAGTCCTTGGGCGGTACGCCACTGGCTGAAGCGTCCGGCTTTGAGGCGTCCCAGCCCCTGGCCAGCGTAGCCAATCCACAGGCTGCCGTCCGGCGTCCCTAACAACCCCCGTATCTCGCATGGCTCTGCCAAAGTGCTCGCGGTTTCGTCCGTCAGATTCTCCTCGTGTATCCGCAGCAAGCGGCAGCCGTAGGTGGCCACCCAGCAATCGCCGGCGGCATCCATTGCCAAGGCCATGACCGATCCGCCACCGGTTGGGAGTTGGAAAGTACGGATCTGCCCGGCCTTCCAGCATTGCACGATCTCGACCCCGCGGCTGCCTGTCCAAACCTCGCCGGTGGCGCTCACCAACAAGGCCCCAACGTTATTGCCGGCCAAGCCGTTGCTCGTGTCGAGGGCTTGGCTCACCGCCCCGTCTTGCCAGTGCAGCACCCCCGCCGCGTTGGTGCCGATCCAGATTCCGCCCTGGGGATCGGCGGCCACGCACTCACTCCATGGGGTAGGCATAACGTTTTCAGACGACCAAAGGGACCACTTGAGGCCCGCGCTGTGCATGAGTCGCCCGTCGGGCCAAACGACGGCCCACAATACTCCCTGCGTATCTTGGCAGAGCGACTGCACTGGCTCAAAAAGAGTCTCTGAACCGGTGTTGAGTAACTCGACGACCCTTGGCTTCAATTGATTTAAGCCACCGCCGCGTGTACCGACCCAAAAATTCCCCTCACGATCTTCCTGGAGGGCGAGTATCGTTTGTTGCGGCAGAGGTACCGTTACCCCACCGTCCGGATTGAAGCGGAACAGCCCGGCCCTCGTGGTGCCGAGCCACAGGAAACCGGCGCGGTCTTCACGCATCGCCGTTGGGGCCACATCAGGCACATCGTCGGACAACGCGCCGAGTATCACCGATGAACGGCCATCGGCAATTCTCCAAAGTTTCCGGTCCCACCAGCCCCAGATTCCGCCGTTACGGGCACCGATAATGCACTGTAAGTATTGCTGCACCAGCGGGCGAAACCGGCCATCCCGGAAAACACCCACCCACTCGCCTTGGGAAAACCACAGCTGGCCCGCCCCATCGACAGCCAATTGGCAGACGCCACCGCCGGGCAACCCATCCTCCTCAGTGAACGCGCGCACCTGCCCATTGCGAATCCGTAAGACCACCCCGCCGGTGTAACACACCCACACCGCGTCCTCAGAATCTAACACCATGCACCGCCCCCCGGCATCCCCGGTCCCCGCGATTTCCGGACCCACCGTCATCGTCGTCACCCCCTGATCCACGCAGAGCACCACCCCAAAATCCTTCGCCACCCACAAGCGCCCGCGCCGGTCGGCCAACAACGCCTTGATCCCCCCAGCCGGTGCACCCGCTGCCGTCAATGGGAATGGCTGCACCCGCACGCCGTCAAAGCGCACCAAGCCTGTCTTGGTGGCCACCCACAGGAATCCATCGGGCGTTTGCTCAATGCCCACCACGATATTATCCGGCAAGCCCTCGTCGGACTGCCATGTACGCAGGACCCATGGCGAATTCGCCGCGCCGGAGGACGCGCCCATAGCCAGCAATGCGAGCAAGCACGCAAGCCGAAGCAAGGAAAGGCACTCATGGATAGCGGAGATCACAAGGGAAGGAGTGGCAGAGAGTGCGACGTGAAAAGTGTGCCATACCCCACATCCCTTTGCGGAACCGGCAGTGTTGGCTGAGTTGGCAACTCCTTGTTGGCTGCTGTCATCTCCTGCGCGGCCTTGAGCCATGCATCCCAGCGGGATATATAACATACAACTCGTTTTTATGTTTTTCATTCATTAGGTGATCCTTCCATCTTGACGGTGGCTTGTCCTTGCGAATCGAGTTTGATAACAAGTTCCTCAACGCATTTCTTGTCGGGATTGTAAATGAGCAAGCGAGAGGTGGCGTTGGGTATGCCCTGCACTTGTCCGGTCTTGCCATAGCTCGTCACTGCGGAATCGGCGTAGAGCACTTGCGGTTGGTTGCCGGAGCTTTCCTGGATCCAAAAGGCGGCGCAGCGTTCCACGCCGGCAGCGAGATCCACCGGCATGCCCTCGCTCTGCAATCGGGCTCCAGCGAATTCACCGCGGAAGGCGTATGCAAAATCACCGTTGGGGGTCTGGGTGATTTCCTGGACGAGGTAGGTCTTGGCTCCATCGAGCCATCGCAACTTGGCGGCGAAGGCGTTCTGTTTGTTCAATGCCAGATGGTTGATGGCAAAAACTAGCGCCTTGGTGCGGCCTTCATCGGTGAACATCCAACACCACGGGCCTTCGTTCTTCATCCAATCGGGGCCGTTGTACACGGGGCGCATCAACCCGCCCAGCACGGCCTTGATGCGCGGGTTGTTGCGCCACTCGTTGAAGACCCGCAAGTGCGCGACGGATTGCGGCGACCAATCGCCCGGCCACGAATAGATGCTGGTGTGACGGGCTAACAAGAATTGGTAATACCACAAGGGGGAATCTTTCCAGGCGGCCCCGGCATTGCCATCTTCGCCCCAGGTTGAGAGCATCCCCTCTAGCGGGAACATGCCAATATCCGCGAAGAGGTCGCGCACATCGTCGCCATATTCTGTGCGACGGTACATGCCGGCGATGCCGTTGTCTGCCAGATGAAGCAAGCCAACATTCTGGTTGCCATGCGAATCCCCGGCGCCGGGTCCGGCAGGATTGTCCACTTCGCAGGTCGTCTGCATGATGAAGTCCGGGTGCTGATGCGCGATGGTATTCATATACCGGCGCATGCCGAGGATCTTCCTATACACCGAGTCACTGGCATGCGAGTAGGCGGTTTCCTGATCCGTCTTCCACAGCAGTCCGGCGTCCACCTGATCCCACGCCGTATGATATTTTCCCAGCAGCGTTTCCTGCATCTGTTTGAGCTTGAAATCCACGTTGGCCGGATCCGCACAATCGCGGCCATTCCCCCACCCCTCGGTGCAAATTTTGCCCTGCAGACTGAACCAGTGGCCCGGCTTCATGCCATTTGTTAGGACAAGATCGCACAGTGCCGGCATGTCCGTCCATTTTGCTTTAGGCTCAACCCCGTCCGACGGCTCATACCAGAAGTCATCGATATGAATGCGATCAAAGCCTGCGGCTTTGGCCTTGGGAATGACAATCTTGCGATAGTTGTCGTCCGTGCGATTCCCTTTCCATTGCCAGTCATTGGTCGAGAGGACATGCGCCGTGTCGTGGAATTTGTAGCGCTTGCGGAAATGTTCCGCCACCGCCACGCGCCCGTCCATCACATCGCCCGTGAACACGCCCATGTTGACCGCAAAGTACTCGACTTCCTCCTGCGGAAACAACACGAGCTGAACCGCTTTCGGGTTTGTCGCTACACGCACAATGCTGGCACCATCCCAGACGAACAATCCTAACAACTTATCCTTGCTATGCGCCTTGCCGCCGCCCGGCTCAAGGCAGGTCGCCCAGTTGTTCTCCGGGATGATGAACCAGCCGTCGCCCGTGTCGTAACGCACCAGGGCATTGCGCCCGCCATTGGTCAATGCGCCCTTCGACGCCGTCCAATTCAGGATCCCCTCGATCGCGTAGAGCGAGTGCGCTTTTTCCGGCAGATTCAGGCTCAGCACGTCGGACGCATGGATTTTCGCCGGGTGATCCGTGGGGTTCTTCACCCACGAACTGTAGCGGACCGCCGCAAGACCATCGTAGATTTCTAACACCTGGCGCGTCAGGATGGCAACCGGCTGGCTGCGCGTGAGGGAAATTTCGAGCCGTTTGCCCCACATTTTCCCGTAGCACTCGATGTCGGAAACAGCGGCACCTGCCAAGGTCCAACCGCCGTCATCGGCCGTCACTTTCCCCCCATCAATCACATGGGAGAACAACGGCACGGATGACTGGCCTGCCAAATAATCAACTTTGGCTTGCTGGTTCGTTAGAGACCGGAACGCCAGTCGCCCGTCACTGAATTCAATCGTGAGGGAGACGACCTCATTGGAAAGTTTCCAGTTATTGCCAGCCATCTTGCTGATGACTGCGGGTTGCTCCGCGGCCAAGGAACCCGTGAAAGCAAACAGCAAAGTGAGAAAAGCGAGATGTGTGATTTTCATAGCATTCTCATTCGTGTTTTTCGGACAGCAGAAAAGCGGAGGCGAATTTCTTGCCATCACCGAGTTTGACCGGCAAACCTTGCGTATTGAGTTGAGCCCCGGCGAACGCGCCACGATAGACCGGCGTGCCGTCCCTGTCGTAGAGCTTTGGGTCAAGCTCAGTGTGGTAGGGAACATAAAGAACGAGTGTGTTCTCGTTTCGGTACAAGTGACTTCATCATCTTATTCCAGTGAGGGCCAGACGACCTTGCCTTGCTTCTGTTCTCCTAGTTTTTCGTAGGAGCCGTAGAAATCACTGTTGCAGTCCATCCACAAAGTGAGGCGGTACAGGTCCTCCTTGCTGAGTTTCAGGCCGTGGTGTCCTTTGACTAGCATCTGATAAAGCTTGCTTTTACGGGCACCAACCTGCCCCGGCTTGCTGTCGGGGATGTTGTCAAAAACCGCGTTGTCCCAGAAAAATGTGAAATCGCGCAGCGAATTGTAAGAGGTGAAAAAGTCACCGTTGTTAGCCTGCGCGCCCTGGGTGAGATCCGGGCATTTCTTGCCATCGGCCTTGCTCTTGGTGTGGCAAGCCACGCAATTCTTATCCAGGACCGGTTGAACGAGGATGGGAAAGCTGAAGGGTTTCGAGCCTTCGACATCGGGTTTGATCAGCGAGGGCACCCGCCGCAACGCCGTCGCCGAGTTCTGGCCCATGCTGTAGCCGCTGGTTGGCGAATTGTGGCAACCCAGGCAAGTCAGGGATTCCCCCGGATGCACATAGGTGGCGCTGCGCATCGACTGCACGGCCACACCATCGGCATCGAGCGCCTGAAAATATACCGGCACGTCAACCGCCAGTTTGAAGTACGCGCTGCCATCCTTCTCGACCGGCACGGTGCCGAGGACCATGCGGGCGCTCTTCTGGTCACCGAAACCAATCTTTGGTTGGTTCGCGATAGGCGTGGTTTTGGGTAACAATTGAATCACGCGCAAGGCGGTAATTTTCGGCAGATCCGTCATCGGATAGATGCTGTCGTAAACATTGATCAAACCCACCGTACCGAAATCAGGAATGGTTTTCGGATCCGGCGGCACGAACATCGTCCCGGGCTTGAGCGGCTTGCCCACGGCTGTCTTATGGGGAATGACGGGGGGCACCGGGCGTGCTTTGACGGGAATGGGGTCCAGGCATGAAATCGAGTCATCACGATAGATGAGTTCCTTGTTGCCGAAGGCGTCCACCAGATAGATACCGTAATTGTTGTCGGTTCCGGCGTCAGAACGGCTATCCTTGTCATACACGCAGAGGAAGAAATGTTCGCTCAACGGATAGGGTGTGGCATAGTTCACAGACGGACCATGGGTACCGATCTCTGCTTCTGGAAACAACTGGTCGGGGGTCAGGCGCTTGACCTGCGCCATGGCATTGTCATCGGGCATCAGCGGATCCACCAGGATGATAGAACCATAGGCTTGTCCGTGATGGCAGGCTGCGGTACCCATATATTTTTGCGAACCTGGAATGGCCCGCATGGAGATTTCAGAGTGGGGCCTTGCGCCTTGGTTGGGTGAGAAGTTGCCATTGACGGCTCTGGAATCGCGGCCGTCGGGGGTGGTGGTCCACACGTGATGGGCCTGGTTGAAACCGCGGTCCACATAGTCCCAGCGGGTATAGATGACCATGCCGTTGTTATTCACGCTCGGCTGCCATTCGTTGGTTTCGTGCGGGCTCAGCATGACGATATCACTGCCATCGGCATTCATGGAATGCAGGGTGAAACTGGGAACCGGGCGGCCATGGCAACGCCCGAAGCCACCGCGGCGCTCGGAAATGAATATGATTCTTCCGCTAGGCAGATAACAGGGGTCGAAATCATTCCAGACGCCATCGGTCAACTGGGTCAGTGCGCTGCCGTCAAGTTTGACGCGGAATATCTTGTAGGTGTTGGTTTCGAAACCAACGCCCGCGTACCGTTTGCGCTCACCCTCGTTGTCCGCAATTTCGGTGCGCGCAAACAGGATTTCCTTCCCATCAAAACTTAATTCGGGTGCCAGAAAGCCGTCCTTCGCGGTGAATGATTGCCCCTTGTATCGACCGTTTTCGCAGACGGATTTCTCAAGGACGTTGCGAACCGTCGGCGCGTCGGAAAAGGGTTTTTCCAAGACAAACAATCCGCCGCCGCGCATCGCGTTGAAACCGAAATCCTGGTCGCACATGTGGTTGCCGGTCGTTTCGGCATTGGGACAGAAATGGCGCTTGATGAACAGGATCTGGTTGAAATCAAGCAACGGATTGGCAAAGACCACCTTGCGGCGCAGTTTGCAGGCCTCGGCTAGCAGATCTCCGCGTTTGACATTGCCGGCTTCTAACGATCCGGCCTGGGCCTTCAACCCGGCAAGGCGCTGGTCCGCCAGTTTGAGGTCAGGGCAACGCGGCAGGGTCTTGAGATGGGTGATCAATGCGCCCACGCGGCGCAGCACCGTGTCCAGCTCATCCTTGTCCGCCGGATCGGGCAGCGAGTTCTTATCAAACACCTGGTCCGCTGCGGGCCATCTGTTAGCATCCGGGTTGGGCGGCCGAACGGGTTTGGGAGCGGCTTTGGGCGAGGGTGCCTTGTCGCCCTGGTATTCGATCCGGGCGTCTGCCCAGTCGGAATGATCAAACGCATATCCGTCGGGTGTGGTATCGACAATCAGATCGAGGAGTTTGAGCCCCTTGAGGTCGATGTCGCAGGGTTTGATGTCCCCGCCGCCAACGAGGACACCGCTGGACCACAACTTTTTGCCGTCGCCCATCACGATGAATTCGACGCTCCCCTGTTTGCCGACTTCATCATCCACGCCGGCGACAGCCTTGAAACGAAGCGCGCTGCCATCGAGTTCGATGCGGAAGCTGCCCGGCGGGTGGGTGCCGATGCCCCGCTCATATACCTTGCCACGCAAGGTCAGCGGGTGCTTGTCCACGGTGTTTTTGGCTTGGGTGCCACCCCATCCGGACACCGCCTGGCTGAGGTTCATCTCATCGAGCCAGATGACCTTGTTGTCCGGCGATACGATATAAGCGGCATTGTTGGAATAGCTCGCGATGAGCAGCGGCGGGTGGGTCGCTGGCGCTTGCTGGCCAGACGCGACCTGTGCGCAGAGGAACATTTCCGATATGATAAACCCTGCAATCAAACTTCTCATTGGATTTTGTTTGGTCATTTTCGAGTCGAGGGGGGGATGGTGTATTTCAAGGGAGTGTGGATTGGAAGCGATAGGTTCCGGAGCCAACCGTATAGACGGCGGCACGGTTTTCCATGCGCAAATACTTCACGCCATCGGCTCCGGCCGCAGGCTTGCCCAACTCAGTGACTCCCGCTGCGTCCTTGGCCGGGACATGAATGGTTGCGGTGGTGTTGATGGGGATCGTGACGTCCATCGTCAGTATGCCTCCATCGCGCTTCCAATTGCTCACGATGCGGCCGTGGATCGAGTCATAGCCGCACTTCACCCACGTCAAATCACCGACAATTGCTGGCTTGATGAGGAATTTTTTGAAGCCGGGGCCGGTCTCATCGGGGCGGATGCCGGCCAATCCCTGATAGAACCAACTGCCCGGGCTGGCAAAGCACGAGTGGATTTGTGAGGCAAACCCGTTCCATTGTTCCCACAGGGTGGTGGCCCCCTGCTCAAGCATGTGGCCCCATCCCGGATAGGTCTTCTGGCTGAAAATGGTGTTGAGCAAATCATTGCGACCGGCATCCTGCAGGTATTGAACGAGGAAATAGGTGCCGAGCATACCGGTGTCGAGGTGCCCCTTGTTCTTCACAAGGATGATTCCCTCGAGTTTCTTCTGAACCGTTGCCACCAAGTCCTCGGGGACGCTGCCGGTCATAAGCGGCAGAACCTGATAGGCCTGCTCATCCAGGCCATAGATCTGTTTCTGGGCATCATAGAACGTCGTGTGGATCAGCTTCCTGGTCTTGTCAATTTTGGTTTGGTATTCCTCAGCCTCCCGGGTCTTGCCCAAGACACGGGCGCTGCGTTCGAGAACCTGCCACAAGTAAACACGGTAGCAGTTGTTGAAAACTTCACAGGCCGTTTTGCCCGGCCAGTTCTGGGTATCCATGCCCCGTTCGGGCGGCACCCAGTCGCCCAGAAACCCTCCAGGATCGCCGGTTCCACGCAGCAAGCCGTCCGCTGCCTGGCTATCCAGAAACGCGGAGTACCGACCCATCGCAAGGAAGGCGTTATCTAACAAACGCTTATCGCCGTAATAGAGATAATTTTTCCAAGGCAGCACGGTGCCGATGCCGCCCCATCCCGGACCGCCCCAGGAGGGAATCACGAACGGAGCCGTGAAGGGGAAGCGGCCGGTGGCCGGATCCTGCGCGTCGAGCCAGTCAACCGCCCACTTGGCGTAAAACGCCGGGGCGTCGCGATTCATGATTTGCGTGTCGAGCGAGGTCTGGCCGTCACCGTAGCCGAGGCGTTCACGGTGCGGACAATCGACCATGTAGCCACCCAGGCTCAAGCAACGGATCGTCCATAGGTTGAGCTGGTGGATGCGGTTGAATAAATCGTTAGAGCATTCGAACGTACCGACCGTATTTAGGTCCGATTCGATCAACAACGCCTCGGCATCGCCCGCTGCGGGCTTTTCGGCTAGACCATCCACGGTGGCATAGCGGAACCCGTGATAGTTGAACTTGGAACAGAATACCTCGCCGGGCTTGCCGGCCGAGATATATTCATCTAACTGTTGAAAAGTCTGCCCCGGTTTGTCGGCGTAGGAAAACGTCAGGCGTTGGCCAGCCGCCAACTTTGGCAACCGTAGTTTTAACCAGCCGGTCAAGTTGGTGCCGAAATCCAGTTCCCAGTTGTTAGCGCCTTTGGTAGTACAAGCTGCCAGCGGGATGATCTTGTTGATTCTGCTAGGCGGGCACGACTGGGCGGTGGCCACGCCCTCGGGTGCGGCGACCTCCACGATCGGCAGCCAGTCTCCGGTCTTGCATCCGACCTCGTTCCATCCAGCGATCTCTTTGCGGGCGTCAATGGTTTCGCCGCCCATGTTGTTCCACTCCCATGGGCCACGCAAGGCATGGCTGCTAATTATACTCGTCCAGCTGCGGTCAGTTCCCACGACCACCCGCTGCCCGGCAACTGACAGGTCGAGCTGGACCCGGCCGCTAGCGCCATTCTTGGCCCAGCCGCGTCCGAGCCACAGGCCAACACAGTTAGAGCCGGCATGCAGCAACTTGCTGATATCATAAGTGATGTAGAGCGAGCGCTTCTGGTCCTGCGACACCGCAGGCGCGAGCACATCGTCACTCACCTTCTTGCCGTTCACAAACAATTCGTAATAGCCATTCACATTCACATAGGCCAGCGCCCGCGACGGCGTTTTTGCTAGAACAAACTCCTTGCGCATCCAGATGGCGGGTGAATTCTCCATCGTCGCGACGTGTGTCTTGATCTGTTCCCAGGGGGCACCGCCAAACTTCGCCATCTCCCGCGCCACAGGCCAGGACTCGTCATTGAATCCGGCCTCCCGCCAGCCGGCCTGCTCGCTCGACTGGGACTTCCAGGCAGGGCCCGTTGCGAGCACGAGTTGGCGGCCATCGGCGAGTTCGGCCGTCACGCAACCGAGCAATCCTGCTGGGTTCGGCTTGTCACCGCCGTTGCCTGCGGCCACCGCGAAGACATTATCACCGGCCTTCAAGAGCGCCGTGAGATCGGCCTTTTCGGGGGTGTTCCAACTGCCGCCTTTAAGCACTTCCTTGCCATTGACGGACAACACAAAGTCGCTGTCTGCGCACATCGTCACCGAGGCACGCCGCAGCGCACTATCCGCCGGCAGTTTCAGGTGACCACGGAAATAGGCCGTGGTCGCCGGCATCTCGGCGGTGGCCCCGGCATGCGGAAACCAGATCCACGCGCAGTGATCGAGCCCACGCATCCCGAACATCCAGGGGTCTGGCTTGACCCACTTCGCCTGCCAGTCCACCGCATCTAGCAGGCCCATCGACCAA
>JBAXOP010000068.1:0-20744 GCA_037133195.1 Verrucomicrobiota bacterium
CGTGCGCTTTATCGAACTCATGCCACTCGCACCCGGCGGCCCCATCGACGACCGGCATTTTTTTCCTGTCGCCGAGGCTATGGCGCATCTAACGGCGCACGATGCGCTGGATCCCGCCGCGGCCAATCCCCTCGGTCACGGTCCCGCGCGTTATTTTCGCCTCCGCCACAGCGGGGCGCTGGTCGGCTTCATCGGCTCGGTGAGCTGTGCGGATTTCTGCGCGACATGCAACAAACTGCGGCTTACTGCCGACGGCAAACTCCGCCCCTGTCTGGGCCGTCACGGGGAAATCGACCTGCTGGACGCCCTGCGCTCCAATGCTAACACGGTTGCAGCTCTGCCCGATGCCATCCACCAGGCAATCGCCAACAAACCGGAAAACCATGCCTTTGCGGATGATTTTGCCGTCCAGCGCCCGATGATCGCCATCGGCGGGTGAGTTGCCGGTGTCTAGAGTCCTTGAAAAGCCAAAGATGTTGTCCGATACCCTGCACACCTGTTCTCCGTTGGCGCTTGGCCTGGCGTTTTTCCTGGCGGCGGCGCTCTACGCCTCGGTGGGTCATGGCGGAGCATCCGCCTATCTGGCAGTGATGGGACTGCTGGGCATGGCTCCGGCGGAGATGAAACCCATCGCGCTCACGCTCAACATCGCCGTGTCATTGCTGGCATTCACCGCCTTCAGGAGCGCCGGGCATTTCCGGCCCCGCCTGTTCTGGCCGCTGGCCGCGGCCTCGGTGCCCGCCGCGCTGGTCGGCGGGTGGCTGCAGTCTCCCGAGCCGGTCTTCAAACTCATTCTGGCGGCGGCACTCATCGTCGGGGCGTGGCGTCTCGTCTGCGGGTGCAAGGTGGATGAAGCCACCCTCCGCGAAGCGCGCTGGCCCACCCCGATGATGCTCGGGCTGGCCATCGGTTTCCTCTCCGGGCTCATCGGCATCGGCGGCGGCATCTTTCTAACTCCATTGCTCATTCTTTGGCGCTGGTGCCCGGCCAAACCCGCCGCCGCGATTTCCGCCGCCGTCATTTGCGTCAACTCGCTGGCCGGGCTGACCGGATTCCTGGCCACCGGCCGTGCCGTCCCGGAGTTGGCGTGGTTCCTGCTGCCCGCCGTGCTTGCCGGGGGCTGGCTGGGAGCGCGCTGGGGCAGCCACCGCGCGGGCTCGCCAGCATTGTTGCGTGCCCTCGCCGCGGTGCTGGTGATGGCAGCCGCCAAATTTGCGTTTCCCTAACACAATCGACCCATCATGCTATCATTCCGCGAGGCTCTTGATCTGTTATTGCAACACACGCCAGTGTTGTCAGCCGAAAGCTGCCGCATCGAGCAGGCTGCTGGCCGGGTGTTGCGCGAGGAAATCCGCGCCGACCGGGCGTTTCCGCCCTTCGAGCGGGTGATGATGGATGGTTACGCGCTGCGCGCTGGCGATTGGCTGGCGGGGCAGCGCTCGTTCCGCGTCACCGGTTGCGCTCCGGCCGGCCAGGCAGCCATCGCACTATCAGAAGAAGCTGGGACCTGCGTCGAGGTGATGACCGGCGCGCCGCTGCCCATGGGTGCGGACAGCATTGTGCCGATCGAAGAGATTTCACGCTCAGGCACGGATGGCATCACCATCACGGGCTCCTTTGTGCCGGTCGCGGGGCGTTTCATCCACCGCAGCGGCAGCGACGCGAGCGCGGCAGACATCCTGCTGCGCCCCCCCACCCTGCTCGGTTCACGGCAAATCGGCGTGGCCGCCTCGTGCGGTGCGGCGTGGATTCAAGTCTCGCGGCTGCCGCGTATCGCCGTAATCGCCACCGGCGACGAACTGGTGGCTGTAGATGAGCAGCCCGCCGCCCACCAGATCCGCCAATCCAATGCCCACGCCATCACCTGCGCGCTTCGCCGGGCCGGGTATGCGCCGCAGCACGTCGGAACGCTCGGCGACGACTCCGATAAATTCGCTGAGGTGCTGCGACAACAACTGACGGCCTGCGACTGGCTCGTTCTAACGGGTGCGGTCTCCAAGGGCGGGCGCGATTTCATCCCGGCCGTGCTCGATGCGATCGGTTGCACCCGGCTGTTTCACGGGGTGGCGCAACGCCCGGGCAAACCCGCCGGTTGTTGGCTGGGCCCGGCGGGGCAGGTGATCATGGCGCTGCCCGGCAATCCGGTCTCGGCGCTCACCGGTTTGCATACCATGGTGTTGCCGGCGCTCACCGTGGCCAGCGGTTTGCCGCTTGCCAAGCGGCGGGTGGTGATGGTGGCTGGCGGCCTCGATGGGCTGCCCAGCATGACTCAGCATCTGCCGGTCACGCTGCGCGACGATGGTCGGGTTGAGGCCGCCGCCACTGGCAACAGCGGGGATTTCATCGGCTTGCTCAAGAGCGATGGATTCGTTACGTTGCCACCGCGCAGCGCGAGTCTGGGGATTTCCGCCGCCTTGCCGTTCACTCCATGGCTTTGAATCTAATGAATCCTCCCGCCAATCCCGATTTCACCCACGTCCGCGACGGTCTGCCGACGATGGTCGATGTTTCGGCCAAACCCGCCAAGTGCCGCACGGCGGTGGCCTCGGTGCGCGTGGTGCTCGGGGTGGAGCTCATCGCCCGCTTTGAACGCAACGAACTCCACGGCCCCAAGGGACCGGTCGTGCAAACCGCGATCATTGCCGGCACCATGGCCGTCAAGAACACCAGCATGCTCATTCCTTTCTGCCATCCGCTGCCGGTCGAGCACTGCGGGTTTGAAATCGATCTAACGGACGATGGCCTCCTCATCCGCTGCGAAGTCACCACCACCGGCAAAACCGGTATCGAAATGGAGGCATTGACCGGCGCCAGCGTCGCCGCGCTCACCGTCTATGACATGTGCAAAGCCATGAACAAAGCCATCCGCATCCACGACCTCCACCTCGTCGAGAAAACCGGCGGCAAATCCGGCGATTACCACGCCGAGCCGTCATGACTCCACATGCACCCATCCCCCTGTGCGGCCTGATCCTGGCGGGTGGCCGCAGCTCGCGCATGGGCACTGACAAGGCGGCCTTGGTCCATCCGGACGGGCGCACCCTCGCGCGGCGCGGCTATGATTTGTTAGCGCAGGCCGGTTGCCAATCCGTGGCGCTGTCCCTGCGTCACGACCAGGACCTGCCGCCGGGATTTGTCGACCTAGCGGACATTCTGCTGGTCCGCGATCCTGAAGGCCTGAGCCAAGGGCCGCTCGGCGGTATGCTCGCCGCGATGCGGTTGCGCCCGGAGGCCGATTGGTTGATCCTTGCCTGCGACCTGCCGGGTCTCGACTTGGCAACGCTCATGCTGTTGTTAGCCGAGAAGCGTTCTGACGAGCCGTTCCTGTCCTACCGCAGCGAGTTTGACAACTTGCCGGAACCCTTGTGCGCACTGTATGGCGTGGCGGCCCTGCCGATCCTCGAACAGGCGCAGGCCGAGGGAATCCGCTGCCCGCGCAAACCCCTCATCCGCCACCAGTGCCGCTTGCTCGAACCCATCACCCCGCATGCCCTCGATAACGCCAACACCCCTGCCGATTGGGCAAGCGCAATCACCCGATGACTCCACTCGCCTCCTATCATGTCTGTTATTTCGGCCTGCTCGCCGAGCGCCGCGGACTGTCCGAAGAACGCCTGCAGCACTCGGCAGCCACTGCCGCTGAGCTTTACGCATCGCTCGACGCGGAGCACCGGCTAGGGCTTTCGACCCGCGATGTCCGCGCCGTGGTCAACGACGAATTCGTCGCATGGAACCACCCGCTCAAGGACGGTGACCGCATCGCCCTGCTGCCACCGATGTCCGGCGGTTAGTATTTCCAAACACCCGAACTCCATGCCGCCCGAAGTCCGTTTTTTCCTGACCGACCAGCCTCTCGATATTGCGACGCTGGCAGCGGAGTTGCATGATGCAGCAGCCGGTGCGGAGGTGACGTTCGATGGTCGTGTTAGAAACCACAACGACGGTCGCGCCGTCAGCCGGCTCGAATATCAGGCCTATCCGGCACTGGCGCTGGCCACCGGCCGGCTGATTCTGGAGCAAGAGGCGGCGCGCCATGGCATCCTGCGGGCGGTGGCCGTGCATCGCACCGGACCGCTCGACATCGGTGAGTCCGCCGTCTGGGTGGGTGTGGCGTCCGCCCATCGGGGGGCTGCCTTCGAGGCGGTTCGAGCCATCATCGAGCGGCTCAAATACGAATTGCCAGTCTGGAAAAAGGAAACCTATGCCGATGGCAGCACCGAGTGGGTGGGCCCCGACAATAAATCCGCGGAGACCGGGCGCGCGCTTGAAGAGCTCGCTGAGTGGCGGGCGGAGTTGGTGGACATCTGGATTTCCCCGGGCAACGATTTTCGCGGCCATCACGGCGCGGAGCGGGGCACCCACGGCATCACGAGCGTGGCGCAGATCGAGTGCGTGGCAGGCATGGGGCTGCGGGGCGACCGCTACTTCGGCTACAAGGCCGATTTCAAGGGGCAGGTGACGTTTTTTGACGCCGCTGCGGTGGACGCGGTGCGCCAACAATTCAAACGGCCGGATCTATCAAGTGGCGAGTTCCGTCGCAATTTCATCGTCCGCGGGGTCGATTTATCAGCATGGGTAGGGCAGCGTTTCCGGTTTCAGGGCGTCGAGTTTGAAGGCAGCGAAGAATGCAAACCCTGCTACTGGATGGACGCAGCCGTGGCGCCGGGAGTGGAGGAGTTTCTTAAAACGCACTTCCGCGGCGGACTGCGGGCCCGCGTGCTCAGCGATGGGACCATGCGCTTAGCCTAGAGTCCTTGAAAAGCTGAAGTTGTCGCTGCGCTCTCTTATCTTATCTTGGGTCTTCTGCTGTCACCCATTCCCCTTTGCGTCCTTTGCGACTCTGCGGTAAATCTTCGAGTGAGTCGGGAGGATGCTCACAATTTTTGAGATCCTTTGAGTTTGGCTAGGCGGCGATCAAACGTCCCGAGAGGGACATGTCCCGCGGCGCAGGCGACCTCGAGGATGAGGCAATCGGAGAAACCCAGTTCGGGGTGTTTGCGATACTGCTCCAAAGCCACCTTCGCCATGTCGGCGTCTTGAACCACTATCTGCATGTGGTCGAGCAACATCTCCACTCCGTCCGCGAGGGGTCCCGGCTTGATCCCGTAGACGGTATCCAGGACCCAGACGGTCTCCATGAGCACGAGCAGCGAGACCCATGCGCCCGTTTGCACGAACGCCTCAGCAGAGGCCAATTGCCGTGGTTCATCACGCGCCAGCAAACGCACCAAGACGTTGGTATCAATGGCGCGCATGGCGGGCTCGCACGTGTTGCCTGATCCCATCCTTGAGATCCTCAAGACTGCGTGCGACTGGTTCCCGCGGAAACAGCGTGTGGTGAAGGTCGTCGAAGCTATGGCTGCCGACGCGTCGCACCGTGATGTGATCCTGCTCGGCACCCCACTCCAAGACCGAGCCAGGCACCAGTGCCAAACGCCTGCGAACCTCGGCCGGTACCGAGATTTGCCCTTGGGCTGTGATTCTGCTTTGTGAAAGCTTCATGGCTCATCATTACCACGGTAATGGATTTGCCGCAAGTGTTCTAAGAAGAAATCTTTTCAGCAGCCCCGCCGCTGCTAGAGCGGGGCCAGGCCGAGCATTTCCGGCAGGGCCTCGCGGGGGCGCCAGGTGAGGAGTTCAGGCTCACCGTGGGTGACTAGAACGGTGTGCTCGAAGTGAGCGGAGGGCTTGCGGTCTTCGGTGATGACGGTCCAGCCGTCGGCTAGGATGCGCACGGTGGGCACCCCGGCATTGATCATCGGCTCGATGGCCAGAGTCATGCCAGGCAACAGGGTGGTGGTCACCCCCGGCGGACGAAAATTAGGGATTTGCGGCTCTTCGTGGAGGCGACGGCCAACGCCATGGCCGACAAATTCGCGCACCACCGTATAACCTCGCGGCACCACATACGCCTCGACCGAACCACACAGGTCGGCTAGCCGGGCACCGGGGCGAGCGCGGTCAATGGCTTGATAGAGTGCCTGCTCGGTCACGGCTAACAGATGGCGCGTGGTTTGCGGCAAATCGCCGGCCGCGACGGTAGTGGCATTGTCACCGATGAAGCCGCTCTTGATGATGCCTACATCAATTTTAACGATATCGCCGGGCATGATGCGGCGCGGGCCTGCGATGCCGTGGACGACTTCCTCGTTGATGGAAATGCAGGTGTATCCGGGAAACCCGCGGTAGCCTAGGAAGGCGCTTTTGCAATCGTGTTGGCGCATCAGCGCGGCAGCCAATTGATCGATCTCGGCGGTGGTACGACCGGGTTCGACGGCCTTGGCGAGGGCCTGCAAGATGGAGGATGCGATGGCACCAGCAGCACGCATGAAATCAATCTCCCGCGGAGATTTGATTGGAATGCGGACGCGACGGGACACCTTGCAGGCTGGAGTGAATGTCTGAAAGCGCGACGGCTAGCTCTTGTAGATGAATGCAGTAATGCCGAAAACAATAAGCACGGCGATGACCACCCACAGATAGACCAGGGCAGTGCGCGAGGCACCGGCTCCACTCTGGGTGAGGCGGTCATAGCGGCCCTTGAGTTTTCCCTTGCGCAGGAAGCCATCGTAATGCTTCTGCAGCAAGTGGGTTTCTACCTGGCGCATGACATCGAGGATGACGCCGACCATGATGAGCAACGATGTGCCACCAAAGAAATGCAACACCAGCGAACCGGGCGGAAGTGCAACCATCTTACCCACACCCACCGGCAGGATGAAGATGACAGTTAGGAAAATCGCGCCGGCGAACGTCAGCCGGGTCATGGTGAAGTCGAGAAAATCGGCGGTAGGTTTGCCGGGTCGCACGCCTGGGACATAGCCGCCGTTGCGCTTGAGGTCTTCGGCGATTTGCGATGGCTGGAACATCATCGCCACCCAGAAGTAAGAGAACAGGAAGATACCAATACCACCGAGAATGTAATAGTAAGTACCACCACCAGCGAGTTCACCATATAACTTGGTGGACCACGCCTGGTGCGGGAAAAACCACTGCAACATCATCGGCGGCAACGACAACACGGCGGACGCGAAGATGATAGGCATCACCCCGGCATAGTTGACCTTGAGCGGCAGGTACTGGGTTTGGCCGCCAAATTGTTTGCGACCGACGTTGCGCTTGGCGTATTGCACCGCGATGCGCCGCTGGGCCTGGGTGATGGATATGGTGGCGGCAATGACCACCAGCAATAGCGCTATCATCACCACCATCATCAGTGAATGGAACCCTTGGTTTTCACCGCTGGTAAAGTATTTCCATGCTTGTATAAGTGCACCCGGCAGCGCCGAAATGATATTTACCGTAATAATGATCGAGATGCCGTTGCCAATGCCCTTGTCCGTCATCTGGTCGCCGATCCACATCAGCAGCACAGTGCCCGCCACAATCGTGATGACCGTGATGGCCATCCAGCTGTAGGACGGATCCGGTACCAGAGTGCCAAATTTTTCCACGCCGGCCATATAGGGGATACTCCCTGGGCTCATCAAGCTGCGGGTAACGAAAAACCCCTGCACAAAAGCAATGCCGATGGTGATGTAGCGGGTGTACTGAGTGATTTTCTGGCGGCCGCCGTCCTCACGGGCGAGGCGCGAGAGCTTGGGCACGATGGCCGTCATAAGCTGCACCACGATAGACGCCGAGATATATGGCATAATGCCGAGTGCGAAAATGCCCGCTTGTTGCAGGCCGCCACCGGAGAACACGGTGAGTAGCGCGGTGATGCCGCCGCTGGGGCTGGCCGGATCAACCTTTTGCAGACTATCCAGCCAGGCCTTGATGACGGTGGCATCGACGCCTGGAATGGTCACGTGTGTGCCGAGGCGCACGATGACGATAAGTGCGAGGGTGAAGAGGATGCGGTCCCGGAGTTCCGGGATTTTCCATGTGTTAGCAAAGGCGGAAATCATGACTGAGTGGGGACGGGACTGAGGATGGGGTTAGATACACGACGAGGAAGTGCGCTGGCACTTCCTCACCGGAGATCAATGAATGACAGCAAACGGGATCAAGCGAGGGCCTGAACCGTGCCACCGGCTTTTTCGATTTTCTCACGGGCGGAAGCGCTGGCAGTCTTAACTACCAAAGTAAACGCCTTGGTGACTTCACCAGTGCCGAGGACCTTCACGTAATCGCAACGACCGTTGAGCAACCCGCTGGCGCGCAGCGCGGCCTCGTCAACGATGGCACCGGCTTCAAATGCGTCATCCAGATCGCCGACGTTGATTACGCCGGGCACATCGCGGAAGTCATAGTTATTGAAGCCGCGCTTGGGCAGGCGGCGATGCAGGGGCATCTGGCCACCTTCGAAGCCGACGCGGGTGCCGCTGCCGGAACGAGCTTTCTGGCCCTTATTGCCTTTGCAGGATGTTTTGCCGTGGCCGGAGCTTTCGCCACAGCCAAGACGCTTGACGCGATGCTTGGCACCGGGATTGGGGCTGAGTGTTTGTAAGTTCATGGGGGGAGAGAGTTAGAATTCAGATTGCCTTCTCGCGCTTTTTCTTGCCGCGGGCCGAGAGGACCTGGTCGCGGGTGCGCAATTGCGACAAGGCCTTGAGAGTGGCCTTGACGACGTTGGCGTGGTTGGACGAGCCCATCGACTTGGCGAGCACGTCGCGGATACCGACCGCTTCGCAAACCGCACGCACGCCGCCACCGGCGATGATACCGGTACCGGGTGAGGCTGGCTTGAGGAGCACCTTGCCACCGCCGAATTCGGCGTAAATTTCATGAGGGATAGTGCCATCGACAATGCACATCGGCTTGAGCACCTTCTTGGCACCTTCACTGGCTTTTTTGATAGCATCGGCCACTTCGTTAGCCTTGCCGAAGCCGAGGCCAACTTTGCCGAACTTATTGCCGGAAACCACCAGTGCGGAGAAGCTGAAGCGACGACCGCCCTTGACGACCTTCGCGCAACGATTGATAAAGACCACCTTTTCGGAAATCTCGTTGCCATCCGCATCGGTCGGGGTGGCGCGTTCTTCACGCCGCGGACCACGGCCACGGCCGCCTTGGCCGCCACCGCCTTGACCGCCACCGCCGCCGCCGCCTTGACCGCCGCCGCCGCCTTGGCCGCCACGGCCACCGCCACGATATTCGCGTTGGGGCGGGGCAGCAATTGTTGGCGCCACTGGGCCAATGGATGCGGTTGGTTCGTTACTGGATTCAGGATTAGTTACCATGAGGGGATAGGCGTTAGAATTGGAGACCGCCGGCGCGTGCGGCATCGGCTAGGGCTTTGACTTTGCCGTGATAGAGGTGGCCGCCGCGATCAAAGACCACGGCGCTGATGCTCGAGGCGAGGGCGCGCTCGGCGAGGAGTGTGCCTACTAGCTGGGCGCTGACGATATTGGAAGAGGCCTTTTCGAAGGACTTGTCCAAGGTGGATGCCGAACACAGAGTGCGGCCGTGGGCATCGTCGATGACCTGCGCGTAGATATGCTGGTTGGAGTAATGGACAGCGAGGCGCGGACGCTCTGCCGTGCCGACGACTTTGCGACGGATGCGGTTGTGAATGCGCCGACGGATGTCCTTGCGATTGATAGTGCTCATATTGCCGTGATGGGAATGGGGATGATTGCGGCTTACTTACTTGCCGACGCTTTTGCCTTCCTTGCGGCGGACGTGTTCACCGACGTAGCGGACGCCCTTGCCCTTGTAAGGTTCTGGCGGATAGTAGGCTCGCACTTCGGCGGCGAACTGCCCAACAAGTTGTTTGTCGATTCCTTCCACCTTGATTTTGGTGTTATCCGCCACCGTGACGGTTAGGCCGGTGGGGATCGGGTGGAGCAGCGGATGGGAACGGCCCAGCGACAAGTCCAAATCCGATCCCTTGACTGCGGCACGCAGACCGACACCTTGGATTTCAAGATTTTTGACGTATCCTTGAGTGACGCCGAGTATCATGTTTTGAACTAGCGAGCGTGCGGTGCCGTGGAGGGCGCGGTGCTGGCGCAATTCACTGGCGCGGGAGACGACGACAGTGCTGCCTTCGTTGCTGAGGGAGATACCGTCCGGGAGGAGGAAATCGAGCTGGCCTTTGGGGCCTGCGACGATGACCGTGCGGCCGTCGAGAGTGACAGCGACTTTTTCCGGGAGGGAGATTGGTTTAAGACCGACTCGTGACATAGTATAAGTTTCCTTTGGCGAGTTGGGGGTTTACCAGATGGAGGCGAGGAGTTCGCCGCCAAGTTTTTGCCGTTTGGCGGAGCCGCCGGACATAACGCCTTTCGATGTGGAAAGGATCGAGATGCCGAGGCCGGACATGACGGAGGGGATGGCGGTGGAGCCGACGTATTTGCGGCGGCCCGGTTTGGACACGCGCTTGAGGTCGGTGAGCACTGCGCGTCCGTCGATAAACTTCGGCTTGAGCTTGAGCATGGTGCGGGTGCCGGTGACCACCTCATAATTCCAGAGGTAGCCTTCCTCCTGGAGGATGCGGGCGATGTCGGCCTTAATCTTGGAGTAAGGGGCGGTGAATTCCTCGTTGCCCGCGTTACAAGCATTCTTGAAACGGGTGAAGAAGTCGGCGATTGGATCGGTTAAAACTGCCATGGTGGGGATTCCTGTGTGGGTGGGTCCGGTAGGTTAGTGTGCGCCAGCCGCTGCCGCTGCGGCGGCTTCGGCCTCCACTTCGGTGGCTTTTTTCATATCGCGGAACGGCATGCCTAGTTCGGCTAGCAATTCGCGGCCTGGTGCGTCGGTGGCGGCGGAGGTGACGAAGATGAGGTCAAAGCCGATGTGGCGTTTGATTTGATCGATCTCGATTTCTGGGAAGATTGCCTGGTCCGTGATGCCGCAAGCGTAGTTGCCGCGGCCATCGAATGACTTGGAAGAGATGCCACGAAAGTCGCGGATGTTAGGCGCCGTGATGTGGATAAAGCGATGCATGAACTCCCACATGCGGGCACCTCGCAAAGTGACGCGTGCACCGAGCGGTTCACCCTCGCGCAATTTGAAGTTGGCCACCGCTTTCTTGGAAAAAGAAATGGATGGGCGCTGGCCGGTGATCTTCGTGATCTCGTTGGCTGCGTCATCGACGGCGAGTTTACGATCGGGTGACTTGCCCATGCAGGAGGTGACCACGATTTTCTCGAGGCGAGGCACCTGATGGATATTGGTATAGCCGAACTTCTTTTTGAGGTTCGGGACGACCTTGTCTTGGTAGTGTTGTTGTAGGGGCGGGATGGTCATGGCAGTGGCGGGTCAGCGCGGGGTTGATGTAGCGCTTAAGCGCGGCCTGAAGCGGGTGCTTCAAGCCAGTTTCTTTACATTGGAGATATGGATCGGGCCGTCGATGGTTTTGATTCCGCCATCGGGCTCTTTTTCAGAACGTTTAACGGCTTTTTTGATAGGGCGGCCGCCTTCGACGACGACTTTGCCCTTGGCGGCATCGACGCTGAGGACGAGGCCGCTTTTGCCCTTATGGTTGCCGGCGATGATTTGGACTTGGTCGCCTTTTTTGACGTGAGTCTTGATATTGCTCATCAGATAGAGAGAGGTAAGGAGTTGGGACAGAGGGAGAGCATCAGAGCACTTCCGGGGCGAGGGAGACGATTTTCATGAACCCCTTTTCGCGGAGTTCACGGGCGACGGGCCCAAAGATACGGGTGCCGCGCGGATTGTTATCCTTGTCGATGAGCACCACCGCATTGGTATCAAAACGCAGAACTGAGCCATCGGGACGGCGGATTGGATAGGCTGTACGCACGATCACCGCCTTAACCACGCTGCCCTTTTTGACTGCGGCGGTGGGCGTGGAATCACGGATATGACAGGTGATGACGTCGCCGATGCGAGCGGAACGGGTGCGTTTGCCGAGCACGCCAATCATTTTTGCGGAGCGCGCGCCGGTATTATCGGCGACGGCTATCATGCTTTCCATTTGGATCATGGCAGTAGTGAATTAGAGATTTGAAATTAGAAATTAGAGATTTGAGATCCAGCAACGCCGGCTCAATGAGTGATGATCTCCTGCAGTGCCCAACACTTCAGTTTGGACAATGGGCGTGTCTCGACGATGCGTACGCGGTCGCCGATTTGGGCCTGGCGGTCCTCATCGTGCACATAGTACTTCTTCGAGCGTTTGACGATTTTGTTAAACTTGGGATGGGGAACACGGGCGATGTGTTCGACGACGATGGTTTTCTCCATCTTATTAGATATGACTAGACCGACGCGGGTTTTGCGCAAGTGGAGCCGGGTTTCCAGTGGGGAGTCGCTCATGAGGTGGATAGGTAGGCGTTAGGTAGGCGGCGGGTCAGGCGGATTTGCGACCCGAGAGGATGGTGAGGATACGGGCGACTTGTCGGCGTACGATGCGGATGCGAGCGGAGTTCTCGAGTTGGCCTGTGGCCTGCTGGAGACGGAGGTTGAGTGCTTCTTGCTTGAGATCGCGGAGCTGGAGAGCCAGCTCGTCGGCGGAGCACTCGCGGATATCTTTAACTTTGGTTCTGGCCATGGTAGGGACGGATAAGGACTGGAGCGGCGGGGCGGGTCTCAGAGGTGAGGATTGCGGACGATCAGACGGGTGCGGATGCCGAGTTTATAGGAGGCCAAGCGCATGGCCTCGCGGGCCTGGCTTTCAGGAATGCCGCCGATTTCAAATATGACATTGCCCGGGCGAACCACGGCCACCCATCCTTCGACAGCGCCTTTGCCCTTGCCCATACGGGTTTCCGGGGGGCGGGAGGTGATTGGCTTGTGAGGGAAGATACGGATCCACACCTTGCCTTTGCGCTTGAGGGAGCGGTTAATGGCGATACGGCAGGCTTCGATTTGGCGGTTGGTCATCCAGCCGCGGTCGAGGGTTTGGAGGCCGAAGTCACCGAAGGCGACGGTGGTTCCGGTCTGGGCATTGCCAGAGCGGCTTCCGCGGTGACTCTTGCGGAACTTGGTTCGTTTGGGCATTAAGGCCATGGCTCAGTCCTTCTTAGGTAAGATGTTCGGTTAGGAATGGTTAATCGGTAGGAAAACTCAGTTGCGAGGAGGGCCGGGGCGGCGGTTATTGCGATCGCCACGCTCACCGCGATCACCACGGTCGCCACGTTCACTGCGGTCGCCGCGGCCTTGTTGGGGGGCCTTGGGATCTTCCTCCTTTTTATTGACCCAGCATTTGACACCGATGATGCCATAGAGGGTGCGGGCCTCTGCGAAGCCATATTCGAGTGGGACGCGCAGGGTTTGGAGAGGCACCTTGCCTTCGCGATAGGATTCGGAGCGGGCGATATCGGCACCGCCGAGGCGGCCGGCGACGCGCAGACGGATTCCTTCGGCACCGAATTCCATAGCGGTTTGGATGGCGCGTTTCATGGCGCGGCGGAAACTGATCCGGCGTTCGAGTTGGACGGCCACTTGCTCGGCGACGAGTTGGGCATCGAGTTCGGGCTTGCGGATTTCGAGGATATCGAGTTTGACCTGAGCACCTTTACAGATATCAGTGATGTCCTTGGTCATGACCTCGATTTCCTTGCCCTGGCGACCGATGATGAGACCCGGACGGGAGGTGTGGAGAGTGACGCGGACACTGTTCCAGGCACGCTCAATGACCACTTTAGCGAGGCCGGCGTTCTGGAGCTTGTTGCGGAGATAGGCGCGGACGGAAAGATCCTCGTGGAGCTTATCGGTGTAGTCTTTGCCACTGGCATACCACTTGGAGCGCCAGTCCTTGTTGACGGCGAGGCGGAATGCGATCGGATTTACTTTCTGGCCCATGTTCGGTGAGGGATAAGATTAATGAGGGAGGATTCAGGCTTGTGCTTCTTGCTCTTCTGCGGGGGCCTCGACAATCGGGGCTGCTGGCAATTTTTTCTTGGCGACCTTTGGGATGGCCCGGGTCTTTTTCTCAGGGGCGGTGCCGACGAGAGTGATATAGATATGGCTGGAGCGCTTGAGGAGGGGACCGGCAGATCCCTTGGCACGCGGACTGAATCGGCGCAACGTCGGACCCGCTCCAATAACCGCCTCTTTGATAACCAATGAATTGGTATCGAGCGAGTAATTGTGTTCCGCATCGGCGATGGCGGTTTTGAGTGTCTTGCCAATGAGGGTGGCGGCTTTCTTCGGCGTGAAGTTGAGAATATCTAGGGCGCTCGAAACGGGGAGGCCTTGGATTTCCCGAGCGACGTCCCGGGCTTTTTGCGGCGAGACGCGAATGAATTTGGTGCTGCTTTTGACTTCCATAGGTCGGCGGACGTGAGGGGTTGGTGGGGCGGTGAGGCTTATTCGGTTTCGAGAACGGCGAGGTCGCCGGGGCGGGGAGAATCGGCGGCATTCACCTGTTCGGTGAAGGCGCCGCTGACGGCCTTGCGGACGTCGGCGAGAATGGCTTTGGCGTATGGCTGCTGGCCGCGGAAAAGGCGGAAGCTCATGCCGATTTTGGCACCTTGGATTTCTCCGAGGTTAAGGACGAGCATGCCGCTTTCCTGATCGATACTGACGACGCGGGCTTTTTGGAGGGAACCAGCGATGACATCCGGGCGGGGTTTCTGACGCAAGCCGAGGACAGCGTCAAGCTCGCGCAACGAGGTTTCGACGCGCAGGCGGGCGGCGGGGTCGGAGACGACGGCCTGGCGCAAGTAATCGGTGACGGCGGAAGTGAGGTGCCTGGAGGTGGTTTCCAGTTCAGTGATGCGTTCCTTGGACAACTCGATATCGGAGGCGGCGCGCACCAAGCGGTCATCACCGCCATCGAGGAGGTTTTTGCCGAGGGCTTCGAGGCGGAGACGGACCTGAGCGAGTTGCTCGGAGGCTTGTTTTTCTCCGCGATTGGCCTCTGCGAGGCTACGCTGGAGGGTGCGGTTTTGGTCGCGGAGATCGGCGAGGGTTTCCTGCAATTTCTCAAAACTCTCACTCTGTTGCGCCGGACACAATCCACCAACAACCCACAACCCGAAGGTCGCGGCAAACGTTGGCAGATAAAGTAAGGGGCGCATGAAAATGAGGTGCAGTGAGGACAACAGGTTATTTCTTGCCGATGCCGCCGTGATTGCGGAATATGCGGGTAGGAGCGAATTCGCCGAGTTTGTGGCCTACCATGTTTTCGGTGACATAGACGGGCACAAACGTTTTGCCATTGTGGACGGCGAAGTTATGACTAACAAAGTCCGGGGTGATCATCGACTTGCGGCTCCATGTTTTGATGGGCTTGCGGTCGGAACCGGCTTCGGCCACGACGTCAATTTTGGCGAGGAGTTTTTGATCAACGAAGGGACCTTTCTTGAGGGAACGGGGCATGGGGATCGGTGCGTTAGAATGCGGGGCGTGAGGGGCGGTGGAAGCGACTTATTATTGCTTCTTGTGGCGGGATTCGACGATGAAGACGGAAGTGGTCTTCTTGACGTTGCGGGTTTTCTGGCCCTTGGCGTGGCCCCAGGGGCTGAGCAGATGCTGGCGACCGCCACCGGATTTCGACTTCCCTTCGCCACCGCCATTGGGGTGGTCAACCGGGTTCATCGTCATACCGCGGACCGTTGGGCGTACACCCATCCAGCGGGTGCGGCCGGCCTTGCCCGAAATTTCGTTCATGTGGTCGCGGTTGCCGACTTGGCCGATGGTGCAGAAGCACGCATCGTGGAAGCGGCGGATTTCTCCGGATGGCATTTTGACTAATGCCCAGCCGCCATCGCGGTTAGAGAGGACTGCCTGCTGGCCGGCGGAACGTGCGACCTTGCCGCCGTTACCTGGCAGCAATTCGATATTATGGATAGGAGTGCCGAGCGGCACGCAGCGCAGCGGCATGGCGTTGCCAGTCTTGGGGGCGACCTTTTCGCCGGCAATCACTGCGGCACCTACTTCCAAGCCGACCGGTGCGAGGATATAATTTTTGAGGCCGTCTTCATATTGGATGAGGGCGATGCGGCAGGTGCGGTTAGGATCATACTCGATACCAATGACGGTGGCAGGCATATCATGCTTGCGGCGCTTGAAGTCGATGATGCGATAGTGACGCTTGTGACCACCGCCGACGTGGCGGCATGTGATACGGCCGGTGTTGTTGCGGCCGCCGGAGCGTTTGAGTGGGGTGAGGAGGCTCTTCTCCGGCTTGCTTTTCGTCACTTCCTCGAAAGAAGGATGTGACTTATAGCGGGCGGAGGGAGTGATGGGATTGAAGTTTTTCAGGGGCATGACTCGCGGAACGGTTCGAGGTTACGTGTGCTGCAGCAGAGGTGCGGCTCAGACGAGGTCGAGTGACTCGCCTGCAACTAGACGGACAATGGCTTTTTTCCAATGGTTAGTGCGGCCGGCATCGGCGCGGCGGCGACGGCGCGCTTTGCCGAGACAATTGGCGGTGCGGACGGAATCGACTTTTTTGCCGAACAACGTTTCGACGGCGTGCTTGATTTCAAGCTTGTTAGCGCGTCGGTCCACCTTGAGGACGATTTCGTTGTTAGTCTCCTGGAGGAGGGTCGCCTTTTCGCTGAGGTGAAGGTTGGTAATGACCTGGTAGATATCTTTCATGGTCTCGGGGGAGGGGTCCGGAATTAGGCGGTGCGGTGGGCCAAAGTGGTGAGCGCATCACCCACGAGGATGACGGACTTGGCGAGGAGGAGTTGTTCGACGTTGAGATCGCTGGCGGTGACGAGCTGGACCCAGCTGACGTTGCGGCCTGCGAGATAGGTGTTATCGTCAAAGGCGTTACCGACGACGAGGATTTTGGCCGGTGATGTGATAGCAGACACCGCAGTGATGAATGACTTGGTCTTGCCGTCCGGAATGGTGAAGGAATCCACCGTGTGGATCGTACCGGCACGGGTTAGATCACCCAACACGCGGCGCAAGGCAAGCTTGCGGACAGTCTTGGGAACTTTTTTAGAATAGTCACGTGGACGAGGGCCGAAGACCACGCCACCACCGACGAAGATGGGCGCGCGCTTGTCGCCGTGACGGGCATTACCGGTGCCCTTTTGCTTGAAGATTTTCTTATTGTTACCAGATACTTCGCCACGCGTTTTGGTGCAGGCGGAGCCGGTGCGGCGGTTGGCGCGATAGGCGGTCACGAGGTCGTGAACTGCCTGGCGGCCTTTTTCGACGCCGGCTAACACGAGGTTGGCGGCTTGGGCGTCTTCAACGGTGAAGGTCTTTGCGGACATGACTGGGAAGCGGTGTGGAAGGTTTCAAAGAGGGCTCGCGGAAAATCAAGCGGTCTTCTTCTTGGCGGGACGAACGGTGAGGTAGCTGCCGGTGGCTCCGGGAACCGGGCCGGAGATAAGGAGCACTCCATCTTCAGGACGGATAGCGACAATTTTGAGATTCTGCACGGTGGCACGTGTGGTCCCGTGATGACCAGGCATTTTCTGGTTTTTCCAGACGCGACCGGGTGTGGAGCGGCAACCGATGGCACCGGTGCGCCGATGCATCATGGATCCGTGGGTTTGCTTGAGTCCGCCGAAATCGTAGCGTTTGTAAACCCCTTGGAAACCTTTGCCGATAGTCGTGCCGATCACGTCAACCCATTGGCCTTCCGTGAATACTTCCAGGCCTGGATGCACGGCCGGCGGTGTGGTACCGTCTTTGAGCCGGAATTCCTGGATGAAGCGCTTGGGCGTGGAACCAGCTTTCTTGAAGCGGCCCATATCCGGTTTGGAAACGCGTTGTTCCTTTTGGTCGCAGAAGCCGACCTGCACGGCGGTGTAGCCGTCGGTTTCGGGGGTTTTGACCTGGAGCACGGTGTTGCCGGACACGTCGATGACGGTGACGGGGATCATGCTGCCGGCCTGTTGGTCAAACAGACGGGTCATGCCGAGTTTTTTGCCTAAAATTCCGAGAGACATGGCGATGGGAGAATTTGAAATTTGATATATGATATAGGAGATGCTGCAGCGGGGGGGGCAACTCAGATGCGGATGGTGATATCAACGCCGGCTGGGAGGTTGAGCTTTTTCAACTCATCGACGGTGCGGGCAGTCGGATCGACAATATCGAGCAGGCGCTTGTGAGTGCGGATTTCGAATTGTTCGGCCGACTTTTTATTGACGTGGACGGAGCGGTTGACGCTGAACTTCTCAATGCGGGTAGGCAGCGGAATGGGACCTGCAACGCGAGCACCGGTGCGTTTGGCAGTCTCCACGATTTCCTGGGCTGAGCGGTCAATGGCACGGTGGTCGTAGGCACGCAGGCGGATACGGATTTTCGGTGTTTCCATGGTGAAGGGGGGGTGGCGGTGTGCGTGTGGGGGTGAGGACGTGGGTGAAACGGTTAGCCTAGTCGGTCGTTGACGATAGCGTCGGCGATGGTGGCGGGAACTTGTTCAAAATGTGAGGGAGTCATTGCGTAGGACGCGCGGCCCGAGGAGAGTGTGCGCACGGCGGTCGAGTAGCCGAACATTTCCTTCAGCGGCACCTTGGCGTGAACAATAGCCAAGCGGCCTTTGGTTTCGGTGTTGCCGATTTGGCCGCGGCGGCGGTTTAAATCGCCCATCACGTCGCCTTGGTAGTCTTCCGGGGTAGTAACTTCGACGGCCATGATCGGCTCTAGCAATATTGGACCCGCTTTTTTGAAGCCATCTTTCATTGCGAAGATAGCGGCCATGGTGAAGGCGTTTTCGTTGGAATCCACGTCGTGGTATGAGCCATCGGTGATTTCCACGGCGACGTCCACGACAGGATAGCCGGCGATGACGCCGTTGGTCATGGACTCGGTGACACCCTTGAATACCGAGTTGATATATTCCTTGGGGATCGAACCGCCAACGGTTTTGTTTTCGATGGTTAGGCCCTTGCCCTTTTCGTTGGGCTTTATCTTGAGCACCACATGGCCGTATTGGCCGCGGCCGCCGGACTGTTTGACGAGCTTGCCTTCGCCGCCGGCGGGTTTGGTGATAGTTTCGCGGTAAGCGATTTGCGGTGCACCGGTATTGGCGGCCACCTTGAACTCGCGGCGGATGCGGTCGATGATGATTTCGAGGTGGAGTTCGCCCATCCCGGAGATGATCGTCTGGGCGGTGTCCTCGTCTGTCTTGACCATGAACGTCGGATCCTCTTCAGATAGACGGCCCAACGCAATGGCGAGCTTTTCCTGGTCGGCCTTGGTTTTGGGCTCCACCGCCATCGAAATAACCGGATCCGGAAATGTCGGTGGCTCGAGCACCACGTCGTGGCCTGGAGTGGTTAGAGTATCACCGGTGGTGACATTTTTCAGACCGACCAAAGCGGCGATATCGCCGGCGTAGCAAGCGTCGATGTCCTTGTGTTCGTTAGCCTGGATTTGGATCAGGCGACCGACGCGTTCGCTGCGGCGGGTACGCGGGTTATAGACGGTGTCACCCTTTTTGACCATGCCGGAATAGACGCGGAAGAACACCAGCTTGCCGACATATTTGTCAGCCCATAACTTAAAGGCCAGTGCAACGAACTTTTCGTTGTCGGAGGTGAGCACGCCGATGATGCTCTCGCGGTTATCGGGGTCCATGCCCTGGGCCGGCGGAATGTCCAGCGGGCTGGGCAGATAGTCCACCACTGCGTCGAGCAAGTATTGGACACCTTTATTTTTGAAAGCGGAACCACCGGCGACGGGGACGAGTTTGTTAGCGATGGTAGCGCGGCGGATGCCGTGCTTGAGATCGGTGGCGCTGATCGGTTGCTCGTGGACGAACATATCGGCGATCTGGTCATCGACATCGGCCACCGCGTGGATCAATTCATCGTAGGCGCTGGCGGCGATGTCGGCGAGTTCGCCATTGAGTTCGGCCACTGAGTAGGTGGAGCCGAGTTTGTCGTCGTCGGAGAAATAGACAGCCTTTTGGTTGACCACGTCGATCTGACCGATGAGTTGGTCTTCGGCGCCGATGGGGATGAGGACACGTACGGCGTTGGCACCGAGTTTTTCCTTCATCTCATGGCAGACACTATCGAAATCAGCGCCGGTGCGATCCATCTTATTAACGAAGACGATGCGCGGAACATCGTACTTGGTGGCTTGGCGCCAGACAGTCTCGGTTTGGGGTTGGACGCCGGCCACCGCACAAAATACCACGATCGCGCCATCCAGCACCCGCAGTGAGCGCTCCACCTCTGCGGTGAAGTCCACGTGACCGGGGGTGTCGATGATATTGATGCGGTGTTTTTGTTCGGGATATAACTTCACTGAACCCTCCTCGGCACGCTGCCACCACTCGGTGGTCACTGCGGCAGAGGTAATTGTTATGCCACGTTCACGCTCTTGCTCCATCCAATCCGTGGTGGCCGCACCATCGTGCACCTCACCAATCTTATGAATCATCCCGGTATAAAAGAGTATCCGCTCCGTGAGGGTCGTCTTGCCCGCATCGATGTGCGCGGCGATCCCGATATTCCGGGTGCGCTCAAGCACATGTTGTCGATTTGGACTGTTGGGATTCACGAAGGGTGACCGGGTCTGGTTAGGTGGAAAAAATCGCGGCGGCTGCTAGTTACCAGCGGAAATGGGCGAAGGCACGATTGGCTTGCGCCATCTTATGTACGTCATCGCGTTTGCGCACTGCGCTGCCTTGGTTGTTGGCCGCGTCCTTGATCTCGTTAGCCAGCGCCACATGCATCGGCGTGCCTTTGCGGTTGCGGGCGTAATTGACCAACCAGCGCATCGCCAGTGATTCGGAACGATCGGCAGCGACTTCCAGCGGCACCTGATAAGTGGCACCCCCCACACGGCGGCTCTTCACCTCCACGCGTGGCTTGGAATTCTCGACGGCGCGGGTGACCACTTCGAGCGGATCCACGGTATCGATGCCTTCATTGGCACGGTCGATGGCGGCATAGACGATTCGT
>JBAXOP010000069.1:0-20300 GCA_037133195.1 Verrucomicrobiota bacterium
AATGACTTGAGCATTGATAATGGCTTCTTGTGATTTGTGTGTAAATTTGTCTAACATACTTTATTATTTGTCATCCCCGCGAAAGCGGGGATCTTAAGGTGAATTCTTAATGTTTTATTAAAAGGTGCCCGCCAAAGGCGGGTCCGCCTGTGGCGGAAACAGGCCCCATTCCCATGGCGGATATCCAATTAACGTGTCCGGCCTGCGGGCGACTCCAAGCAGTTTCGGAGGTTGTCGAGGGATATGGAATAGCCTGTACGGCGTGCGGGCAGGCGCTGGCCCTGCCGGAGCGGAAACCTCAAGGCCCTGGCTTGGAACTGAAACGGAAATGGACTTTCCGATGTAGCCGAGGATCTTGCGAAAGTTGACAGTCGCCAGGCCATCCCCAGTGGATTCCACGACCTGGTATTCGCACTTGTCTACCGCCGCAAGTTCCGTAAAGACGTCCGATTCAGGTGCCACGATGAAGAGCATGACCCTTAAAGCCATGAGCTTCTGCTGGATTTCTGCCAACATCGGTCGTTGCCAAGCCTGCCGGACCCCTGTTTCAAAGGCTTCATCCGTGAGGAGAATAACTACACGGTGACAGTCCCTGGCTGGCCGCCAGGGCAGGTCCAGACAGAAATCAAGCGCCACAAGAGGGGCTTCATCCCCTCTGACCTCAACCGTCCCGAGGCTGGTCTTGAACCGTTCCAGGTCAGTGGTGAACAGCGCTCCCCCTGGGGTACCCCCCTGGCCATCCGCACCCTGGGGATAAAGGGCATGAAGGAGATCCCAAACGTCACTATAGGCATGGGATCGGTGGAACAGGTGGCTCTCCGAGGAATTGTGCGCAATGAATTCCATCCGCCAATCCCATTGACTGTAGTTGGCGGTTTTCAGTCCCTCCAGGAACGCCCCGATATGAGTGCGCAGCGCGTCGATACAGGGTTGCATGGAGGCTGATGCGTCGATGCAGAAGACGATATCCGCAGTGCCTTTGGTTGACATGCACTCTCCACAGTCCTGGGTTCGTGAACCAGTCAAGGGATGGATGAAGCAAGCGGGTTAGAGTTCCACCGGATCTACAATGGCGCTGGCGGAAACCGTCTTGGCAAGTTGTTCCATCACCTTTCGGAAATTCGATTGGTCCGCGGTAAAGGCAGCCAAGGCCGCCTGGGGGGACTGGCCTGGGGAAGTGGTCACGTTGACGTATTCAGCCTTGTCCAGACTGGCGAACGTATCAGGGTAGATGGGCAGATCGGGGGCAAACAGATTAACGATGACCCTATTCTGATATATGAGATTCGCAAGATCATTGAATGTGCCACCAGCTGGTTCCTTCATTGACTCTTTGAAGGTGGCATCGGTGAAAATGATGACGACGCGCCTGGCTTGGTGACGGTGACGCCACTTGCTTGGATCTTCGGTGCCGCTGATGTCATCAGTGCAATCCATATTGACGACCTTGTACATGGCATCCAGGAGGGATTCCGGTTCGTCGCCTCCCCCTGTTGCCTCCAGGCCGCCGAGTTGGGCCTTCAGGGCTGCGGCGTCCTTCACGAAGGGGTTGTCCACGAAGGGCGTTTCGTCCTCTTCGAAGTCACGGTAGCCCACCACCTTCGCTCGCCAGTCCTTAATTGGGGAAGCATTGTTGGCATTGTGACCGGAAAGAGAGTCGACAAAGATGGAGATATTGGCTTTGAGGGCGTCAATGCAGGTGCCCATGCTGCCTGTTGCATCGATAAGAAACACGATGTCAGCGACCCCCTTGATTTTTTTTGCCTCTTCCGTCATGTGTAGCCTCCAGTGGAATGGGTAGGGTTTATGATTTTAAGGATGAGCCGTATTTAGCAGGATTGCATTGAAATTCTGCGTTGGTGTGAGCTGGGTGGAACAGATATCTGGAGGTGGTGCTTCCCTTCGATCACTAAAGATGGGCCTGAAGCTTGTTTGTTTGGATCAATTGATTGCCTCGATCTTAGGGGGAGTGGCAATTCCCCTTGGTGGGTTCCCGAAACCAGGTGATGAATACCAGTCAGGTGGCGGCATAGGTATCCCTTAACTGGGTATAGCACCTTCGCGGAGCAACACCACCCAGCAAGGCCCTGGTGACCTCACCTACTGTGATACGGGAGGCGCAAAGGCGCTCGGCCAGGGGCGGGAGTTCCCGGTATACCCGTTCCTCGTTCCAGGGATGATAGTGGATGGCGCGGCCGGCCCTGCTGGCCGCCAGCCATTGCAGAATGCTCTTCAATTCGACATCGCCCTTGAAGAGACCGCAGCCCCAGTTCCCAGTGGCGATTCGATCCGGAGCGCCGGGCATGGAAAACCCAGCCCAGGCCTTGTTCAGTTCCCTGATGATACCCGCGGGTTCGAATTGAGAATTCCTGTTGCCCCCTCGGAAATCGGATGCATCAATGGCCACGACCCAGGAATCAAGGCTTCTTCCATGAACGACAGGGCTCATATCTGTGAAAGGACCTCCAAAGCCAAGATCCCAGCCGTATCCAACAGGCTCAGAATATCTTTCGGCCCCCTCCACCAGGATGGCCTCATCTTTCTCCATGACGGGACAGAACAAGCGGGTCGCGATCAGTTCCGGGCTGACACAGAACTCGGCCAGACTTTTCTGAGCGGTTTTCAACCGCGCCTCGGTGGCGGCGAGGTTGCGATCCTCATTCTTGCGGTGAGTCAGCTCGTTGGCGTAAGCATCTTTGTTCTTGTAGGCGACAAAGGATGCCAGTGCGAGCACTATTGCAGTTAGAATTCCGAAGACATTAGCCATGAGATTGATTGGTTGGGCGGGTTGGGTTCGTCGTGTGCGACGGACTCTAGGGACGTCACCACCACTACCGCAATCCCAAATTTACGGAAGTTTTGAATTTTTTTCGGCTTGCCTTTACAAAGCAACCACAAGCGAGCATCAGTGGCGCTCATCCATGCAGTCAATTTTCCGTGTTTTAGCGTACCTTCGGCACTATCCAGGCCTTGCAATTGCTCAGCTTATCTGTGCCATGGGCATGACGCTGGCGATCTTCGTGTTCCCCAACGCCACCCGCCATGTCATCAACGATATTATCCCCAATCCCCAGCGCCATGACGAATTTTTTCTGTGGATCGGGCTCGCCTTACTCGGATTTCTGGTCAAAGACGGGCTCAATTCGTTGAGAATTCTCATCAACAACACGTTTGAGCAGAAGGTCATCTTCGATATTCGCTCGGATCTTTACGCGCAAATCCAGCGATTGCCCCTGCGTTGGTTCGATACCCGGCGCACCGGCGACATCATGACCCGGGTGGTCGAAGACGTCACCAACATGGAGCGGGTGCTCATAGACGGCATCGAGCAAGGACTGGTGGCGGCCCTGCAGGTACTGAGCGTCGGCGGATTTTTGTTCTATCTGAATCCTGTGGTGGCGGCCTGGGCCACCCTGCCGGTGCCATTTTTGGCGCTCTCGGCATGGATTTATTCGACGCGAGGCCGCGACCGCTACCGCAACCAACGCGAGGCAGCGTCGGATCTGAATGCCTTGTTGCACGACAATATTTCAGGCGTGCGCCAAATCAAGGCCTACGCGGCGGAGGCCGACGAGCACGCACGCTTCAATCGTTTTTCCGATGAACTGCGCAGTAGCACGCTGCGGATGATGCGGTGGTGGGCGGTGTACTCGCCGGGGATGTCGTTTTTGCGGATGAGCGGCTACGTGCTGGTCCTGGCGTTCGGGGGGCAATCGGTGATGCGCGGCGAATTGAAGATGGGGGATTTTGCGGGGTTTCTGCTATTTTTATCCTTATTTTACGAACCGATAGACCGGCTCAATTCGCTCAACCAAATGGTCCTCTCAGGGCGAGCGGCGGCGGACCGGGTATTTCAGATATTGGACGCTGAGGAAGAGCCCAACGCGCGCCACGGCAAATGCCTGCCCAAGCACCTCCTCGGTGCCGTGCGCTTTGACAAGGTTTCCTTCACCTATCAGGATCAACCGACCCTCCACGACGTCACCCTTGAGGCCCAACCCGGGCAAACCATTGCCTTGGTAGGCTCGACGGGAGCCGGCAAGACGACCGTGCTGGCGTTATTGGCACGCTTCTACGAAATCGAGGCCGGAGCCATCACTATCGACGGGCAAGACATCGCGGGACTCGCGAAAGACTCGTTGCGCGAGCACCTTGCCTATGTCACCCAGGAGCCATTTTTGTTCAATGGCACTGTCCGCGAAAACCTTCTTCTGTCCAAACGTGATGCCACCGACGCCGAGTTGTGGGCCGCCCTGACCGCCGCACATGCCGACGTATTTGTCCGCGCCCTGCCCCAGCACCTCGACACCAACGTCGGCGAACGCGGCGTCAAACTCTCCGGCGGCGAAAAACAGCGCTTGTCCATCGCTCGCGCCTTACTCAAAAATGCCCCCATCTTGCTCCTCGATGAGGCCACCGCATCGGTCGATTCGGAAACCGAACGCCAAATCCAGGACGCTCTGGACCGCTTGATGGAAAACCGCACCGCCATCGTCATCGCCCACCGGCTTTCCACCATCCAGAATGCCGGACGCATCTACGTACTGGAAAAAGGCAGGGTCATCGAGCAAGGCACCCACAATGAATTGCTCGCCCACGGGAAAAAATACGCCGAGCTGTGCCGCAAATCCTTCCTCCAGGAAACCGCCCCTCTCCCGCCGGACAACGCGACGGCACCTGACGATGCGACGGCACCTGACGATGCGACGGCGCCGGACGTAGATGCCGGAGAGGAATCATGCGATTAGCCCGGGGGCGCGGGTCTGAATCGCCGCCACTCGGGTTCTCCTTGCCATGGACTGAGGGATGGGCCAAGGTCGCCGGCGAAATGCGATTTGTAATTCTTGGCAGCGGAAGTCGTGGCAACGCGGCGGTGGTCGAGTGCGGCTCACTGCGCTTGATGATCGATGCTGGCTTGAGCGCCAAACAACTCAACCTTCGCCTCGCCCAAGTCGGCATCTCCGCCGATTCTCTCGACGCCATCTTGCTCACCCACGAACACGGTGACCATATCCGCGGATTGAAAATTTTTCTCAAGCAACACGGGTTACCGGTGTACGCGACGGCGGCCACCGCACAGGTCGTGCGCGAGGCCGGGATCGAAGGCGGCCGATGGAAAGTATTTGAAGGAGGGCGCACGTTTACCATAGGAGCGACGACCATCGATTCGTTCACCACCCAACACGATGCGGTTGATCCGGTGGGTTTCGTCATCCACCACCAAGCCAAGCGCCTTGGTGTGCTCTCAGATACAGGCTATATCACCGGCAACGTGACCGCCAATTTACGCGACCTCAACGGCTTGTTTGTAGAAGCGAATTATGACGAAGCGATGCTCGAAGCAGATACCAAGCGGCCATGGCCGACCAAGCAGCGGATCAGTTCGCGCCACGGTCATTTATCCAACACGCAGGTGATGGAGTTGATGAGCGACATTGCCCACCCGGCGCTCACGCGAGTGGTGCTGGGGCATTTGAGTGCGGATTGCAACGGGCCGCAACTGGCGCTGGGACTGTTGCGCGAATGCCTGACCTCGCTGGGCCACCCACTCACACAAATCCATTGTGCCAGTCCCAGCGAGCCGAGCGAGTGGTTCGCGTTATGAGGGGGCAGCCACGGAGCGCTGGCTTCAGCCGGCGCCGCTGAGGGCTGCGGAAGAACCACACGTCGGCTGAAGCCGGTGCGACGCCCAATACTAGCAGGTTAGCGCATGATTTCGTTACAGAAAGCTCCGGGCAGGATGCCCGGGCCACGTGGAGCGGGCATCCTGCCCGCCGCCTCTTCTTTATGCCTGCCACTGCATGAACAAACCTGCCAGTATTGGGCGCTCCGCCCGCGTTTCCTCACAAATCCTGCTCGACCGCCTTGAGTGTTAAGAATACTTCATTCCAGCGGCGCTGGCGCGGCTCGAGGGAACATTTTTCACCGGCGAGGTGGCGGCGGATGGCCGCCAGCGAGTCCGCATAATCTTGGAAGATGATACGCAAGGCTTCCTCGTAGTCTGCACGCAAAGTGCTGGCATAGCTGCCACAAGTGTCCAACAACCTGGCGTGGAACTCGGCAATGAGTGATTTGCGGGTGAGCCGACCGATAAGCATGCCCGCCAAACAGAAAGTCGCCGACATTCCGCACAGCGCAGCCGGTGCCCACGGCAGCGCGAGGGCACCACAGGTGGCACCGCTTGCCAACAACATCAGAGTCATGAAGCTGAATGATTTCAACGCGATGTTGCGGCGCAGCAAATCCTTGCCCAACTGGTGGCGCACGTTCAAGTTGCCTATCCCTTCGCTGGCCGCACTGCCGAGACGTTGCACAAAACGCCGCCGCGCGACGGCCAGGGTGTCGTCGAGCTGTACCGAGTCGCCCAGATCCACGCCGAGCGCCTGACGCACGCGGGCGGCGACGTCGTCCCAGTGGCGGCGGCAGGCATCGGCGACTTCGGCACCATCGGTCTGGGCTACGGCTTCTACGGTGGCTTGCAAGCGGGCAATGATCACCGCTTCCATTTCCTGGCCGGTGCGGTCGCCGACAAATAGCCGAAACACCGAACGCAGCACACCCAGCCGCTTGCCTAACAATTTTGCCGCGCCTAGCGACTCGCTTTGGAAAACCTCAGCCACACCGGTGAGATGGTGTGGCAGGCGGCTGAAGAAATGCTCACGCATGCCATCGATTTCCTGCTCGATGGTAGCCAGCAGGTTGCCGTGGGAATAGATATCGCGGGTTTGGCCCTCGATTTGCTCATCGATATTGCGCAAGGCGGCGGCGGCCTGTGACCACCAATTTTTCAACAATGCCTGGCGAGACGGGGCGCTACAAACCGTGCGAGAAATATAGTCTTCGAGCGCCGGATAACCGCTGGCGGCCAGGGTGGCTGCGGTCGCCGGGGTGGTACGCTTGGCCTCGCAGGCGAGAGTGGCGGACACGGCAAAGATAGGCGGCACGCGGGCGAGGCGCTTGAGAGAAAGGTCGCGCAGGTGGCCCAGAATCACGGCAATATCGGCGGGGTCGCGCTGGTCAATTTGTTGGAGGATGAACACCAAGCGTCCGAGAGCGTCCGCAGGCAAGCGCGAGACAAAATTCCAAGTGGCGGCACCCCACGGGTTGGATACGGGAAAAACCACGCAAATGAGTTCGGCGGGCGTCAACAAGGGGTCGAGCAACGGTTGCCACTCATTGCCGGGGGCGTTGGTACCAGGAGTATCCAGAAGGTTGAAATCTCGCAAAAAAGCCAGCGGCCGGTAGGACTCTTCAAATAATTTGGAGGAGTGCACCTCGCGGGCGGTCTCACCGAAGCGATAGCGGATGAGTTGTTTGGTTTCCGGGAGGCGGTTGGTGCGGCATAACTCGTGGCCGCACAACCCATTGAGGAAAGTGGATTTACCGGCGTTGACCTCGCCACAAACGACGACGAGAAACGGCGGACCCAAGCCATGCGCCAAGTTACCCGGCGGCAGCACGCCAGCCAGATCGGTGCCGGTTTCCGCAGCCAGTGCCACAATGTCCGCCAGCAGTCCGGACAAGCGCTCGCGGGTCGCGAAATAACGCTCGCCTAACATCTGAGTGGGGCAGTGGTGGCTGGGGTTAGTGAGCCGTCATCCCCGCCGCAAGGTGAGCGGTGGCGGGCTCTGCTTGCATCGCTAACAACTGCGACACGGTGACAAATTTGAACCCGCGCTGCAACAATCCATCGAGGGTGGCAGGCATGGCATCGACGGTTTGGCGGTGCAAATCATGGGCCAGCACGATGCTACCCGCAGTGGTGGAACTGAGAATGCGGGAGCACACCGCGCTGGATCCGGGGCGCTTCCAATCCAAGGGATCGACCGACCACAGGATGATCGGATAGCCGAATTCGGCATTCACCCACTCGCGCTGGTGTTGGAGCATGCCGCCATAAGGAGGGCGGAGGGTGCGGGGTTGGACGCCGGCGGCCCGCACGACGGCGTCGCGGGTGCGGGTGAGTTCCTGGCGGATATCCGAGTCGCTCATTTTTGAGAACAGGCGGTGGGTGTAGCTATGATTGCCGATCTCATGGCCCTCCGCCACGACCCTGCGCACCACTTGCGGATAGAGATCGACGTTGCTGCCGACCATGTAGAAAGTGGCCTTGATATTACGGGCCCGCAGCATATCGAGCAAGCGCGGGGTATTTTGCGGATGCGGGCCATCGTCAAATGTGATGGCGATGTACTTATCGCTCACCGGCACCCGCGAGAACGATACTCGTGGGCCCTTGGCAAAATCATCACGCAAGGTCATGTCTGGATTGCGCGGCACCGGCCCGTGCAAGGCCGGGGTCCGATAGGCCTTGTTATTGGTGGTTTTCACCGATCCGGAGGCCACCGGAGGCGTAGGCGGTTTGGATTGGCTTGATCCACAACTCCCCAGTGAAGAGGAAAGTAAGACCAGTCCCAAGACCGTAAGCAGACAATTGATGTAGGAATTAAGTGCGGTGCGCATGTCGGAGTGGCGACGAATATCGACCGGAAAACCGATTTGTCACGCCCCGATTTGCGGACTTACTTAGCGCCAAAGACATCCAACTCATAGATCGACCAATGATACTTGGGATTGGACCCGGTCTGGGTAATCCTGAAAAATCGGGCGGTTTGCGGCGGGAAGGTGAGGGTGGTGATGCCCAATTGCCCGGCACCGCTGGCGATGGGGTCGCTCCAGGCGCTGCCATCGTTAGACACCGTGACGGCATACTTTTCCGGGGAATCCCACAGCGCCCAAGTATTGTCCAAGACGATTTTATGGATCTTCTGCGGCTGTTGCATATCCACTTGGAACCACTGTCCAGGATGCTGGAATTCGGTCAGATCTCGCCAACCCGTCCAATGGTCGCCGTCAAGGGCATTGGCAGCCCCGACATCCACCGGAATTTTGCCACCGCTGAATGGAAACACCCCGTCGGGCACGGAGGCCGAGGCGCTCCATGTCTTCTTGTCCAGCGCAATATCATGGGTCGGTGGCGGCGGCGCTTGCTTGGGTGAAGCGAGCGGCAGGCTGCCGTGACCGACGAATTTCCAGGTACCAGGAGCTGCTTTAAATTTCACATAGTTGGCGTCCTCGCCAACCCAACTGACCCCTTTGACACCCTCGACGCCAGCTTTGGCGTCGCCGTGCCAGATGGTGGTGCCATTGACCGCGATGGTTTCCAACTTGGTGAACGAACCTTTTGGGATACCGACGATGGCCGTGGTGTCAGCCGGGGAGATCAGATCGATGGCATACTCAGCGGCGTTCTTGCGCAAGTCCACCGTGACGTTCCCCTGGACCGAGGGGACGACCACCTTGATGTATGTTAGGAATGCCTCTTTGGGCATAACCTGATAGGTCGCCCAACCCGGTGCGATGGCAGACACCCCGGCGATGGTCTGGGATAGCAGGATGGCCGGAGGATTCCAGCCGTGATTGAGTGAGGATCCCTCATCGAAGGCGTCGATTCGCGACGCCCACCAGCGGTCGTAATGCTCCCACAGGGTGGTGAAACTGCATGGAATCATCGTCTTGTAGCGGTTGTACATCCGCAACAATGCGTACTCTTGCTTGCCCATCGTGCAGAGGGCCTCAAATACCCAGCGGTCAAAAAAACAACTCGAGTATGTCTTCTTGGTTAGAACATGCTCGTAGATCGCCTGCCACTTCGCCGGCTCCGCTAACCCGGCGTTGACCGCCATGGCGTTGGCACGGTCGTCCGGTTCGCTCACCTGTGGCGACATATAGCAGCCGTCCTTCCAGTACTGGCTATCGAAAGTGCTTTTAATTGCCTCGCGCTTGGCGTCGATGGCGGCGACGTCGGCCTCATGACCGGTGATGAGGGCAATTTTTTTCAAAGTACCGAGGCAGATATAGAAGAAGCAGGTTTCGGTGACGGCGGTGTCCTTGACTTCCTTGCCCCAATCGAACCAGGTGCGGGGGTTGCCGAATTGATAGGTTTCGAACAGGAATTTTTTAGTGGGCTCATAGATAGTTTTCATGGACTCCAAGTCACCGCTTTGGAGGTAGTAGAACCACAATCCGTACTCGCCGAGGAATTCGAGGTGTTGGCCCGGATAGAATTTGGGTTGCAACTCGCGGCGCACCAAATCCCTGGCCAAACGGTGGGCCTTCGAATCAAAAACATAGAAACACTGGTTCATCTCCGGCGTGCCGTCGCCCCAAAACCCGACCCGCTCGCGGTCCGGACAATCATAGAAATGGTCGCGCATGCACAGGTAGGCCGTGCGTGCCGCTTTCTTCCACAAAATATTATAGTCGTTGTCGTTGCACTCGAACGAGCCGGCAAAGGTGGTGTCGTAACCGGTTTCGCGATACTTCACGGCCTTGACGGTGGCCCCTGCGGGAATCGTGTAAATAGCGCCTTCGCCGCTGACCCAGTTTTTCGCCTCGTGGACTTGGGTACCGGCGGTGGTGGCGCGGGTTTCGGTGGGCGTGAGGTAACGCACAAGCGGATTGCTCGAGTCGAAGCGGATCTGCTGGTCGGCGGCAGCCTCCAGCTCGATCCACGCCTGGAAGTGGCAGTTGTAGGGGAGCGAACACACCAATTTCCATGCCTTGGGCTCTGAGTGGGGCAGATCCTTGGAAACACGGACATACTCTTTCAAGCCGTAATCCTTCATCTGCGGCGGCGCGTCTTGCGCGGCAGTGGCTGATTCTGCGGCGCTTGCCCGGCCCGGCTGCAACCCCGCTGTGGCCGCCAACACGGTTGCTGCGACTGTTAGTAAAAATTCAGAGTGACGATTCATGCGGTGTGGGTAGTGAGGCGTTGACTACGCCACGCCCATCGGATTCCTTTCGCTCCGCAGCAATAATCCCGGCGGGCGGGTGTGGAACGTTGAGTAACTTGGCGGGAATGTTCGTGAGGCGGTTTACATCCCCATGATCTGGTATCCGCCGTCCACATAGAGGACCTGGCCGGAAATGGACGCGGCTCCGTCGCTGGCAAGGAATACCCCGGTAGCACCGATTTCCTCGAGACTGCATGAACGGCCCAGCGGCGCGCGCTCCCCATATTGTTTGATCATCTGACCGAACCCGCCGATACCCCGCGCGGCGAGCGTTTGGACCGGCCCGGCACTGATGCAATTGACGCGGATCGCCTTTTTACCCAAGTCCCAAGCCAGATAACGGGTACAAGCTTCGAGGCTGGCCTTGGCCACACCCATGATATTGTAGTTTGGAATGACCTTTTCGGCGCCGTAATAGCTCATGGCCAGAATGCTGCCACCATGGGTCATCAAGGGCTCGGCCCGTTGCGCCAAGGCGATGAGTGAGTAGGCGGAAATATCGTGGGCAACGCGGTAAGCTTCGCGGCTAGTGGCAACAAAGCGCCCCTCGAGAGCCTCGCGCGGCGCGTAGGCCACCGAGTGCAGCAATAGGTCCACCTGATCGGTATGATTGCGCACATTTTGGAAAAACGTGTCAATTTCCTCATCGCTGGTGACGTCACAGGGATAAAGAGGCACATTTTCGCCAAAAGTGGTGGTGAGTTCCTCGACGTTTTCCTTCACCCGCTCGCCTTGGTAGTTGAAAATCAACTTAACTCCTTGTTCCGCCCACGCCTGTGCAATCGCCCAGGCGATGCTGCGCTTGTTTGCCACGCCAAATACAACCCCGACTTTTCCCTCCAACGATTTGCAATTCATCAGCGACAACATTCCCGGCAAAGGCAGGTAAAGCAACCCCGAATATTGGGGTGACCCACATCGCACCCAAGTTAGTCAGTCGCTTTTCGGTTTTCAACGCAGGTCTTGCGAGTGTGGCGAGCGACGAGCCACAACGTCATGGTGCCAACCGCGCTGCCGCCAAAAAACATCCCCCACGAAAGCGGTTGAATGAATGCGGCCCCCCCCACAAGCGTAACGGACAAATTGCTGATTACCAGTAAAGGCAAGGAGAAACCGGCCAGCAAGCACATCCGGAAGGCCAGAATCCCCAGGCGCCGGGACGCCTGCGATTGCTCCCCAACGCGTTCGGCTTGCCAACACTCCAGGGCCACCCGCGCATCCGTGTTAAGCAACTCGGCCGCTCGTTCCAGTTCCCGTGCCCGATCGCGGTAGGTGCGTATCTCGCGATTCTCAGGGTCGGCCGCCAGTGTTTGCTCCAACGCCACCATGAGATTGCGAGTGCATCGGGCCAATGGGGGCGCATGCCGCAACACCACGCATATTTCCGCCGCCCCCGCCGCCTTGTCGAGTCGGTCCTCATGGTCGTCAATCGCCTCCGCATAACGCTCGAGCAACTCGCCCAACTCGCCCAGTCCGCTGCCGCCCGGTTGGGCCCAGCGCCCGTCGTGGCGTTTCCAAAAAAACCAGGCCTCGCGTTCCGGCACGCCTGCTTGCGGGACATCATGGACCACGAGCAACAATTCGTCGCGCCCTTCCAGACAACGCTGATGCCCCGCGCGGTTACTCAATTGCTCGCGCAACTCGGGTTCAATCTCAAAATGTGCGGGTAATTTCAACGACTTCCTAGGCGTCACCATGGCGCGATGTTACAATGCCCGGCACCCAGAGCAAAGCACGAAAGAAGCGGCACTCTGGCGAGTGCCGCTTCTGAATGGACTGCTTCTGAATGCACTTGCGGAGAGAGGCGGGACTTTGGCAAGCCCACATCCCCTCCCCTGCCGCGCTTATTGTTTCGCCTTATCGAAGGCAGCGTCGAAGGCAATGTTGCTCGACGGGAAGTCCACGCTGCGGACAAAAGCGGAGGCTTCCGTCGCCCCATGCACGCGGTCCATGCGAATGTCTTCCCACTCCACCGAGAGCGGGCCGCGATAGCCGGTGTCATTAAGTGCGACAATGATATCTTCAAACTCGATATCACCGTGACCCAGCGAACGGAAATCCCAGAAACGGCGGGCATCGCCGAAATTCGTGTGGCCGCCGAACACGCCGACGCTGCCATCACCATGGCTCCACCACACATCCTTCATGTGGACGTGGAAGATGCGCTCGGAAAATTCGCGGATGAATTTCACGTAATCCACTCCTTGATAGCCAAGGTGTGATGGATCATAGTTGAAGCCGAAGCGCTTGTGGTTGCCCACTGCTGCGAGGGCACGCTTGGCCGAGGCGATATCAAAGGCGATTTCGGTGGGGTGCACTTCCAGGCCGAAGTTCACGTCGGCCTTGTCGAACGCATCGAGAATCGGCAGCCAACGCTTGGCAAAATCCGCAAATCCCTTCTCATAATACGCCTGCGTGGTCGGCGGAAACGCATAGATCGAATGCCAGATGGACGAGCCAGTAAAGCCGTTGACCACCGCCGGAAACTCATCCTTGCCCTTGCGGCCTGGCTTGGCATCGAAGAACGCACGAGCCGCTTTGCCAGTGGCGATCATTTGCTTGGCAGCGCGTTTACGCACCCCCTCGGCACTGCCATCGCCCCAAATCTCGGGCGAGAGAATCGCTTGGTGGCGCTCATCGATCAAATCGCACACCGCCTGGCCCACCAAGTGGTTGGAAATGGCGAAACAGGTGAGGCCGTGATCGGCCAGCAACTCCCATTTCTCCTTGACGTAGGATTTCTTGGAAACGGCGGCGTCCACATCAAAGTGGTCGCCCCAACAAGCGAGTTCGAGGCCATCATAACCCATCTCGCATGCGAGTGGGGCGAGTTGTTCGAGTGGCAGATCGGCCCATTGGCCGGTGAAGAGTGTGACTGGACGAGGCATGACGGATGGGGGTTGGGGTTAGGTTCGGCGAGTTTGTATGAAAACAGCGTGCCGAATTAAAGAAAAAAACTCAGCCTCAGGCAAGAATATTGCGACGCACTTCTGCCTCCCACAATCCGCGGAGGCGTGGCACTAAGCGCGGTGGCCCTAGCAACCTATCACCAACCCGCACCACGGCCATCGGTCCGCGCGTGGCAGAGGTGACGAATACCTCGTCGGCACTATCAAGATCCGCTCGCCGCAGCAGCACCTCGCCGCAAGCCAACCCATCGCGAGTCGCAAGTTCTAGCAGCACCTCGCGCGTGATACCCGCCAAGCAACCGGATTCCAGCGGCGGCGTTGCCACCAAGCCATCTTTCACAATGAAGATATTGCCGGTGGCGGCCTCGCACAACTCGCCTGCGGTGTTGAAGAACAATGATTCGTCAAAGCCGCCGCGCCGCGCCTCATCAAGGGCCAGCAGGTTTTCGGCATAGGCGGCGCATTTCAAGCCGGCCAGTGCCCCGCGTTCATTGCGTGTCCACGAGGCGAACCCCAACTCCAGGCTGGCGGGCGTCTCAGTTATCGGCGAGGCGCTAAGCCACACCAAGCGATCCGCTCCACTGGCAATATCCGTCAGCGTGCCGGTACCCGCAGTAACCGTTAGGCGCAAGCGTGCAGGCCCGGCAGCAAAGCCGGCATGCTGTAACAGGCGCTCCATTACTTCCGGCAAATTCGCAAATTGCTGTTGCGGTGGCACCCATCCCAACCTCGCGCAACCTGCGGCAAGCCGCGCGAGGTGGCGTTCGCGAAACACCGCCCTGCCATCCATACCTAACAACGTCTCAAACAAGCCCAAGCCCAGCAAGGTGCCGCGATCCAGCGGGGCCGCAGGAAAATCCCGTGGGGCCAGCCACTCACCGTTGCACCAAAACGCACTCATCGGCGCAGAGTCTATCGGTGCACACCGGGCATGTAAACCCCAGGGAATAGATTGCCAGACATTCCGTTGTTCGATGTGTTGAGCCACGAGAATGTGCTGGCCAGCGCCGCGCCTTTCCGCTACCGCTGCGCCGTCAGTGCTGCCCCACTGATGTGAACTCACCCACCTGACTAAGAAAATGCCCCCCGCCAGCCGCCGCCGTACCAGTGCCAGTGCCACTGCCAGTTCGCTGGAACGACACATAGACGGGCTGGCAAAGATCAGGATCGGACAAGGGAAACTCAAAATCGGACGACACTGGATCTCCATTTGGGCCCTCGTGTTGCTCGGCTTCGTCGCCGCTTTGGGCTTCGCCGCTAAACCCGCTTACCACGCCTATCGAACCTACCGCATCAACCAAAATTTTGAAGAGGCCAAGACAGCGGCCCGCCAGGAAGACTGGAGAACAGCCCGCGACAAGGCCCTCAGTGTCCTGTTAGCACGGCGGACCGACTTCGACGCCTACCGCATCTGGACCCGAGCCATCAGCAAGCTTGGCGAGAACCGCGCGTTCTTAGCAGCGAGCGAGCTTTTCAGCGATCCGCGTGCCACCCGTGAAGATCGCTTGGAAACCCTCCAGACATTGGCCCTCCAAGCGCCGCAAGCCCAAGCCCTGCATGCCTATTCGAGTTTGCCAGAGCCGCTGCGCAACCAGGCAGCCTTCCGCGCCGCCATCACCCCTTTGCTAGTTAAGCGCGGGGAAAGCGCCGCCGCTGAAAAGCGCTTGCGCGAAGTGCTCCGGCCGGACGACGGCCCCCCGGTGCGCCTCGAGCTGCTGCGCACACTTTGCCAGCGCCCCAACGTCTGGCGCATGGCAGAGGCACGCCGGATTTTCGCAGACTTCATCGCCGCCAAAGCCGACGAGCAAGCCTTGGCGGCCTTGTTGCTGCTTGGCGAGATCCCGCGGGCCCTCGCCCCGGGACTGGCCTTGCCCGATCTGCCATCCTGGCTCAATGGCTTGCCTAAAGCCACCGCCATTCACCACCTCACCGCCTTGACTCCTGCGCTGGAAGCCCGGCCGGCCTCTGCCGAACACATTTTTAACTCAGCCATCAAACGCTTCCTCGCCACCGATCCAGCGGTACTTGGCTCTTGGTTGGCCCGCCACAACCAAGCCGACAAGGCAGCCGCCATCCTCGAAGGCCCGGCGAAAACCAGCGCCGACGCCTACCTCGCACGCCTCCACGTCTTGCTACGCTTGCGGCGCGATGCCGGTGTGGAGGCCGCTTTGGCCGCCGCGCCAGCCACAGTGGACCTCGTGGATATCGAAATCGCCAGTGCCATGTTGGCATGGCTGCGCGAAAAACCCATCCTCGCCGAAGCCGCCTTGAACCGCGCCATGAATCGCGCCGCTCTGGACACCAACCACAACCGCTTTATCGAAATCGCCCTCATCGCCCAACAGCACGGTGCCAAAACCGCAACCCTCGATGCGTGGGTGGCCGCCATCCGCATGGGTTGTGGCCAATTGCCGCTCTACCAAGACTTGCAGTCGGTCATCATCGGGCTGGCGGCCAAAAACCGCTCAGAGGATCTGCTGGCCATCTGCCGGACGCTGCGCCGCTTCGAGCCATCCCACCCCGATCTGCTCAACAACTTCAATTATCTCGCGCTGCTTCACGGCATCGTACCGCCCGACGTGGTAACCACGGCGCAACTCAGATTGATGAGCGAATTTCCGGCTCGCAAGGAATTCAATTCCACACTGATGCTCGCCGAAATGTTAGCTGGCCACCCGGCCGACGCGCTGGACTGCTTACCAAAATTGCGCGATTGCAAAGGCGTGGAACCGATGATGAAAACCGCGCTCGAAGGAAGTGCTCGGGTCATGTTTGGCGAAACTGAGGCTGGCGCGTCCTTGCTACAACAGGTCGATTGGTCCAGCTTCATGCGCCAGGAGCGCAATATCTTCCGCGACATTCTCGTAAAACTCAAGGTCGCCTCCATCCCGTTGCCGGTCATTAAAGGTGAGCCGCTCGAAGCGGATTCAGACCAAAGCCCGGCTTGGCGCAAGGCTGTGGAGCGCCTCGAGAAAGACCGCGCCGCCGATGTCCTGCCTTCCCTGAACCCATCTAAAGACACGTTGGAGACCGATCAAAGCCCGGCTTGGCGCAAGACCGTGGAGCGCCTCGAGACAGAAGCTGCCGCCGATCCCTTCCCTGTCTTGCTCCCTCCTAAAGGCGCAGCGGATTCCAGCCAAAGCCCCGCCTGGCGTAAGGCGGTGGAGCAAAATAAATCAAAAAGGTGAGCGATCAGGCCCCCGCGGGGGTCAGAGTTGATAGCACATGAGCTTATCCTGCTCGCGCAGATAGAGGCGGCCGCCGCTCACCACCGGATACGCCCAGGATTCCTTTTCCTGGAACTTCGGCTTGAACGACCCCTGCAAGCGGAATTCCTTGGGCGTGGCCTCCACCAATGCCACTAATCCGTCCTGATAGCGGAAGATCAGGTGCCCGTCCACATAGGTGACACAGGCCGAGCCTTTACCGGGGGCTTTGATCGGACCCCAAAGGAATTTGCCGGTTTTGAGGTCGATGCAGACGAGATCGCCGCCATTTTGCTTGTGGCCGCAATATAGGTTACCATCCACCAGCACCATGCCGCCGTGGTGGTTTTGTAGAGCGTCGGCTCCGAGGAAATATACTTCGCTGGCTTTCACTCCATCGCCGGATTTTTCAAGTTTCACCATACCTGAACCAGCCCCGTAAGCGCTGGAACTGAAGACATAATCCCCGGAGACGACCGGGCTGGAAATGTTGGCCACGCCGTTGGCCGAATGATCGTAGCCCCAGAGGAATTTGCCATCGCTGGCGCGCACACCGATGACCCCGTGACCGGTCATTTGCACATATTGTTTGACGCCAGCACCCATCGAAATGACCGCCGTGCTGTAGCCAGCGCCGGGTTTGCCGTTGCTGCCGTACTCTGGCACCTGGCATTTCCAGAGTTCTTTGCCGCTGGCTTTGTCGAGGGCCACCATCATGGCCTCGGGGCCGCCGGGCGTGCAAATTGCGGTGTTGCCATCGATGAGCACCGATTCTGCAAACCCCCAACCGGACATCATTTTACCACCCCATTCCTTGTCAAAATTTTTCTGCCAGACCAGCTTTCCCTCGGTGGTTAGACAGGCGACCGTGCCGTTGGATGTGGTCACCCACAGGTGATCGCCGACCACCGTGGGCGTGCAGCGCGACCCTTCAAAGCCGTGCTTGGGCACCCCTTCGGTCAGCACCTTGGTCCAGAGCAACTTACCGTCCTTGGCACTGACGGCAACCACGCCCTGGCCATCCTTGAAGTCGCTGGTGGTATAGATGCGCTCGCCGACCACCGCCAAGCCGCCATAGCCATGGCCGAGGCCTTCGCCCATCCAAGCCAACTCTGGAGCCTTTTGTTCCCAACTTTTGATGATACCAGTTTCAGTGGATTTCCCGTCGAGGTTAGGGCCACGGAATTGCGGCCAATCATTGCCTGCCGCAGGTAAACATCCGAGTGCCAAGCCCGCCACCACCATGCCCAATTCAAGTCGCTGCCGTGTGTTCATTTGATTTTCAATTGTCGTTTCTCGCCATGCGTTACGCCGTCACTGGTCAATTCTTTCGTGGAAATTCGCACGCCGGGATTTTTTTAAAATTGAAATTGGGCACCTACAGCCACGAGCAGGCGCTGAGCTTGACGAATTCCCCAAGTGTCACAATTCATGTGGATCTATTGACTGATAATGCGCGGCCTATTTTCTTGTCCGCTGCTTCCCGGTCGCCCCATTGTTTTTTGAGTGCTGGATTTTTTCAAAACCCCAACCCGGATACCCCCGATGAATATCTCATTGAAACACTGCCTCCTTGCCTTCCTGTCCCTATGCCTGTCCTGGATGTCGCCAGCATTGGCCTACACCGTCACCCTCCACCCAGGATTGCACGGCAGCATCACCGGCGCTAACAGCAACAACGACTACGTGACCACCGTCGCCAGCGGCGCGGCGTTCCCGACGGTGGCGGTCACGCCGGCCACAGGCTGGTCCTTTAGCGGCTGGAATCCGTCTGCCCCGACAACGGTGACGGGCGACTTCACCGCGACGGCGCAGTATGAGACGGTGGCGCAGAGAATGGCGCTGGTCCCAGGCGGGACACTGCCCAGCATCGGCAATGGGGCCTTGAACGTAGCGACTTTCGCCATGAATAAATATGAGGTTACTTGGGGTGAGTGGCGGACCGTGCGCACATGGGCAATGGCCAACGGCTACCTAATTGGCAGCGTCGGAGAGGGCCGGGCAGACAATTTTCCGGTCTGTAACATCAATTGGTATGACATCGTGAAGTGGTGCAACGCCCGCAGCGAGAAAGAGTCGCTTACGCCAGTTTATGCGGTGGGAGGGGCGATCTATCGCAGCGGCAATAGTGATAATGTAGTGGTGAATCCTGCCGCCAACGGATACCGCCTGCCCACGGCGGCTGAATGGGAATTCGCGGCACGCGGCGGAATCCAAAGCCATAGCTATACCTATAGCGGCGGCAATGACCTGAACGCGGTGGCTTGGCACATTGGCAATTCGGGCGGAGTAGCGCACGAGGTTGGCACTAAGGCGGCCAACGAGCTGGGAATTTATGATATGAATGGAAACGCCTTGGAGTGGGTTTTCGACTGGCTGCCTTCTGGATATCATTGGTCGGGCGATCCTCCATTCCGGGAATACCGGGGCGGTGGCTGGGCGTACAGCTCGTCCATTTGTAATATCGTGTATCGGACCGGCAATATCCCGGTAAGCGGCGCCAGCAATGACGCCGTTGGCTTCCGGGTTACCAGAACCCCGTCCACAGCAGAACTCGACACCGACACCGACGGGCTTCCCGACTGGTGGGAGATCCTACACTTCGGCAACCTGACAACCTCCAACGGCAGCGGCGACTTCGACCGCGACGGCCGCAGCGACGCCCAGGAACTCGCCGACGGTACCGATCCCGCCAATGCCGGCAGCACGCTGGGGCTGGCGGCGTATTATCCACTGGATGGGAATGCACATGATGCAAGTGGGAGTGGACATGATGGGACCGAACACGGTGGCCTTACCTACGCTGACGGAATGATCGGCAGTGCTGGTGTCTTCGATGGTATTGACGACTACGTTGACATTGAGCAACTCTTTTTCAGTGGTACACAAAACGCAACGATCACATTCTTTGCGCGATCTTTGGGGGCTCAAAACACCTATGCTGTGATGGTCAGTCAAGGTCACCGCAATTCGACTGGTTTTGCATTCCAGTACGGGACACCCAGACCAACAGATACAGCCTTCGTATTCGGCATTCCGGGGACATGGTCGTTTCTCTACTATCCAATAGACTTGGAAACCGATTCGAGATGGCATTCCTACAGTGTAACTATGGCAGGAAATACGCTTGCCATTTACTTCGACGGAGTGCTCCAGAATACGGCGAACAAAGGGCTAACCTTCGGAATATTCGGGTTTAATATTGGCAGGGACTTCTCGAATGAGGATTCTAATCACCGCACCTTCAAGGGGCTTATCGATGACGTTCGCATCTACAACCGCGCCCTTTCCTCCAGCGAGGTTGGCGCATTGTATAACTCCTCAGCTACGCCCGCCACCCACACCGTCACCCTCCACCCCGGCGCACACGGCAGCATCACGGAGGCTAA
>JBAXOP010000070.1:0-20026 GCA_037133195.1 Verrucomicrobiota bacterium
CGACGACTCCGCTGACGACTCCACCGACGGCACCCGTAAGCGCCCCGGCACCAGAAGCAAGCAGAACGCCCGCAACGTCATCAGTTCCTACAATCACGGATCGAATCAAAGCCTCACCGTTAGCCCGCAAGCTCGCCGAGGAGCGCCGTGTTGACCTCTCGACGCTTACCGGCAGCGGGCCCGGAGGGCGCATCGTTGCAGAAGATATTGAAGCCGCAGCCACCAAAATACCTCATGCGCAGCCACCTTCTACCGATGCCACGGCCGCCGCGGCCTTGACTGCCTCGATCAAAGCTCGAACATTCGCGGCACCTGCACAATCTAACATAGAAACAACCCCGAACCAGCCTGCTCTTCCCGTGGTCAATGAGGGCGATGAAATTATCCCGCTGAGCACATTGCGAAAAATCATCGCCACCCGCTTGTTAGTTTCGAAACAAACCATTCCTCATTTCTATCTTCACCTTGAAGCGGACGCCACCCCTCTCACGGATTTGCGCAAACTCATCAATGAGCAAACCGCCCAAACCCACGGCAATAAATACTCGCTCAACGATTTCATATTGCTCGCTGTAATTCATGCTGCTGCTGTCGTCCCGGCTATCAACGCTGCGCTTGATGGTGATTCGATCATGCGGTTCAAGCACATCGGTATAGCCATTGCCATTGCCCTTGAAGACGGCCTGGTAACACCGGTAATCAAACAGGCGCAATCCAAGTCGTTGCTTGCCATTTCCCGCGAAGTCAAGGAATTGGCCACCCGCGCTAAGGCACGCAAACTCAAACCCGATGAATTTGACGGTGGCACGATCACAGTTTCCAACCTCGGTGCCTGGGGCATTGAGTCGTTCGATGCCATCATCAACCCACCCCAAGCCGCTATCCTCTCAATCGGTGCCGCCATCGCTAAACCTGTCGTCAAAGACGGTCAAATTGTTCCAGGATTGCGCATGAATATCGGTCTATCCTGCGACCATCGCGTAATTGACGGTGCCATCGGCGCCCAATTCCTTGCCGAGGTCAAACGCCTTATTGAGCACCCAGCCGTGATGCTCTTATGATGAATTCTTTATTTTTGAATTTATAAGATCATCACCGTAATAGTGTGAATAACCCATAGATTCATCAGTTCCACATTTTCACCATGCGGGTTCCACGGCAGGAATAACTTGGGAAAGAATCCTCGCAAGGTCCCGATAAGTCAGTTTGGCTTAAATCAAACCCCGGCTTCTCCCATAAACTTCCGGGTTATTCACACACCTCCCACAAACTATTCTGGCTTGAGAATTCGGACCTCGATTTTGAGGTTGATCGCTGAGTTCTGGAGTTCTTAGCTTGCACCGGCAGAGGAAATTTTTCACCTTTGTCTATGCACCAAACCGTAGCCGCGCTCAGAGCTTTGCTCCTGGAAAAATCCGTCCGCACCGGAACGTTCACTCTCGCTTCTGGCCAACAAAGTGATCTTTACATTGATTGCCGGGTGACGGCGCTAGACCCCTTTGGAGCCAATCTCATCGGCGACATCGGCTGGCACGCGGTGCGCTCCAAAATTCATTCGTCACACCTTAAAATCGATGCTATAGGCGGTATGACATTAGGTGCAGATCCCATTTCCCTAGCCATTGGGATTACCTCCGCACGCAATCATCCCACCGAGGCTCTGCAAGTGTTCACTGTCCGTAAAGAACCCAAGGGGCACGGCCGGGGCCGCCAAATCGAAGGTAATTTCCATTCCGGCAATACCGTCATTGTCGTCGATGATGTTATTACTACGGGTGGATCCACCCTTAAAGCCATCGACGTCATCGAGAGTGAGGGCGGAAAAGTGGCCTTTGCTTTGGTTCTTGTCGATCGGGAAGAAGGTGGCCGTCAGGCAATCGAGGCACGCGGTGTTCCGGTTATTTGTCTATTCACACGGACCACACTACTGGAAAAATAAGCTTGCAGCAGAGGATTCTTAACGCCACTTTTATCCTTTGAAGTACCAGTTGTATTGCTGGCTCTTATCCGGATAATTGGCCTGGTTTTTTATGTACCGCTTGAAATTTTCAACCTTTTTTTTGGCGCTTGCCGCATTATTGGCACTCACAGCGCTGGGCTTGTTTATTCATCGTACAAGGGATTTTCGTAAATCGCAGTCCCAACCCTTGTCAGATCCATCCATCGCTGGGCCTGAGTTCACCGTGCCAATGCCAGCCGGTCATCCACCAGCAAACGTGGATAAAACCACATCTGTACCGCCTGTTAATCCGCGTGATGACCCACATGTTTCGCCTGTTAATCCGCGTGACAGTCAATCTATGCCGTCGGTGGATCTCCCGGTGAATGCAGTTGCCAAAGCAGATCCGACGCAACTTGTTACCGACATAGCCAAAACCCTCGAGGCAGCGGATTACGACGGCTTGGTCCACTTGCTTGGAAAGGATGTTTGCGATGCCAAAACGGTTGAATTACTCAAATCCCTCGCCAGCAAACATCCATTGAAAATTAAGCCGGAAAACGGGATTCGCGAAGTGGGCGAACTTGAACTTAACGCTCTCTCCCGCTGGTCGCTCACCCTTGAAGACGCTGAAGCCGGGCATGAGAGTATTTTCCTTGATCTACGCAATACCAATGGCAAATGGTCCATAACCAAACTCATTTTACCGCCCTTACCCGACCCATCACATCCCCCCACCCTGGCAGACGATTCACTTACCATCGCAGATGCCTTTATCCAAGCTGTCCTGCAGCAAAAATTTGAGTTGGCCCGTGGCTTCGTCGATCCTCAAACCCTCTCCGAAGCCAAAATTGCCGCCCTTTGCATCCTTTTCGAAGAGGGCAAGTACCAACTCCGCCCCACCAAGCCCTTGCGTGCCATGTTCCACCGCGGCGATACCGTCGGTTATCTTGCCAATCTCCAAACCCACGATGCTTCCCAGACCGCTCAGTTTGCCCTCACCTTGCGCCAAGCACCAGCTCCAGCTAACTGGATCATCGCCGAAATTAATCTCGACCAACTTCTGGCGGATTACGCGAGTCACGTCGCCGGTGGCGATGTCTATTATTCCCCTCTCGTCAAAAATCCCCAAGGCGGTGATACCCTTGCTCTCTATTTCGAATTCGACGAAGACCAAATCAATCCGCGCACCCGCCGCCAATTGGACATTATTACCCACATTCTTCGCGCAGATCCTGCCAAAAAAATCACTCTCAGCGGTCACACCGACGCTCTTGGTACCGTTCATTACAATAACCAACTCTCCGCTCGTCGCGCCGCCACTGTCCACGATTTCCTCGCCGCCGCCGGTGTCTCGCCTTCTCAAATCATCACTTTCGCCAAGGGGGCCAGTCAACCCCGCCGCCCTAACGTAACAGACTCCGGCCATGACGATCCCATCGGCCGTCGCGCCAACCGTCGCACCGAAATCTATCTCGATTTCTAATTGGCTGAACAACGCCGCGTTGCCGGTTGCATGCGCTGCCTCCAGAACTCCGGCCTTGACGATCTCATTGGCCGTCGCGCCAACCGCCGTACCGAAATCTATCTTGATTTCAACACCGCCACCCGGCCGTCGAACTCGGCATAGGCATGCAGCAGGGACTCTTGTTGCGCGATGACGACAGCGACGTCCTCGCGGTTCATCAGCATCAGCGCAGTAGACCAAGCTTCCGCCATGGTGGCGGAGTGTGCCACCGCCCATACCCGCTCGCTCAGATAGATCTGGTGGCCGTCCCCACTATCAGGATGGATGATATGACTGCCTTGCTCTGCGGTGCCAGAGGCGCTGAGCGATTGGTTGGTTAGGGCGAGCAGGCGGGCCTCCAACTCGCCGCCAAGCCGCACCGGCCATGCCTGTGCACCTATAGCTAACAAGGAACTGTCACCAGCGGCCAGCAAGCCGCCAGTCACGCCCCAATCCGCCAGTAGCCCTGCCATTTGATCGAGGGCAAAGCCTTTGGCGATACCACCTAAGTCGATTTCGCGGCCGGGACTTTCGCAGGTGATGGCGGCCACGTCTGGATGGATGATCAGCTTACCGGATAGAGCCGGCGCCGGGCCGCTGGCACCGGTTTTGCGGTGGGCGATGCGGCGGCCGGCGGTGATGTCGAACAGCCCGTTGGTTAGGTTGTGGGCTTGCATGGCGAGCAACAGGCATTGGTGGCAAGAATCGCTCAGAAAGAGGGTTTCGCCGGCATGTAGGCGATTGATGCGGAATACCTCGCTGCCATCAATGAAACGACTCAAATTCGCCTCGAGTTCATCCACCAAATCCAGGCACTCCCTAGCCGCTCCAGCGACCAACTGAGCGTCCCCGCCAATGAGACGCAGGCAAAAGGTGGTATGCATCGCCTCATGCATGAAGACATGGGATTCCGGTAGTGGCACGGGCTGATTCATGGCTCGTCGGGCTGTTTCCAAGCGACCCAGATATCATTGCGGATGAACATGGAGAGCGCTACGTTATCCCGCAACCCGCGCAGCAAGAGTTGGTGGGTGGTGGCGAGTTGGGTCATAACCGCTGCAGTGGATTCCGGTACGCAAAACACAATGGCAAAGTCCGCGATGTTTGGCGGTGGCTCCTGCCAGTAGCCGATGGCTTTGAATGAGCGCAAATACCACGGCAGCGGCCAATATCCACTGCCGATGACCGCGAGGGGCTCGACGGTATGTTGGGGTGCCTTGGCGGCGAGTTGTGGCAACCAGGATTCGACGCTCTCGAGGTCGCGGCGCGTGGGCACATAAGCAAATGGGTTGCGTGCATCTGAAGCCAAGCGGCCAATGGCATATCTCGTTTGCCGGTACTGCGATGCTAGCGCTAAACACACCAGCACTAACAAGGCAACCTGCCACAGTCGGCGCATGCCCGCCAGACCCGCCAGGTTCAAGCCGGCTAGCACACACACATGCGCCCATGGCAACACCATCAGCCACGGTGTCTTGTAGGCGATCAAGCCGTAGATGATGAAATGCCCCAGTGCCGCATAACCGAGAAAGCGGCTGGTGAGACGCAACTTTTCATCCATCGCGCCACGGCGGAAACTCGCTGCGAAGGCCAGCAACGCCAGCACGGCTACCGGCGTACCATACCACCAAACCCCACCCGATTTGTGCGGGACTGTTAGAAAATTCAGATAATAGAAGAATGGTTTGTCATGACCGGCACCGGTCTTATATACGAAGAACGTGCGAACGGCGTCCAGTATTCCCGCGGGGTGGTGCAGCCCGTCGCTATAGAAATATCCAGCGGTGAGTACGGCGCTGGCCAGCGAGAAGAGCAGCGGCCCGCGCCACATCCGCCACGCTCCACTCAGCGAGGCATGGGTCCACCACTCACGTCGGCCCAGCGCGACGAGTCCGGCCGCACCTAACCAAGCGAGGGTGCTGATGACAAACGTTTCGCGAGTAGCAAACATCAGGCCGAGGCAGACACCCGGCAGCCCCCACTTCGGCTTGGTAAGAGCGACCATCAGGGTGAGCATGCCTAACAACCCGAACAATGACTCATGGATAAACATGCGGCTGTAATAAACTAACAACGGCGAGGTGGCCAGCAAGGCCGCGGCCAATAACATCGGTGCATCGCCCCAGCGCCGCCTCCACGCTAACGGCAGTAATACAAGCAGGCACCCGGCGATGGCCGGCACCAAGCGCAGGCTGCCCTTGGTCAGGTCTTGCCAGCATGTTTCGCCGCGGGCGCGGCACAGCGGCATGGCCAAGCTGCTGAGGAGTGGTCCGTGGAAATGTTGCGGATCGAATTGGCTGTTGCCGGATTCCATGCGCCGTGCGGTGATGCGTGCTCCGGTGGCTTCGTCACAGTGGAACGGCCGAGACGCCAACCCATCGAAGCGCAGCAATGCGCCGATGGCGAATATGCTGACCCAACACAAGCTGATGACGAATTTCCTTGCCATGTGGGGGATCGATACGCTTAAAGAGCCGCCACCCTTGCAAGGTAATGTCTCGTCAAATAGTAGCCGCCATGCCACACCCACCACCTAATATTTTGTTAGTCACTCCCGTGTGGAATGACTCGGCGCGGCTGGCGGGTTACGGGCCGGAATTGGCGACGGTGCTGGCGGCCACCGCGTTGCCGATCCGCTGGATCATCGCCGATGATGGCTCGGAGCCGAGTGAGCACGCGCGGCTGGCTGAGCTATTAGAGGAATTTGCAGCGGTGTATCCGCAAGTGACCCTGCATTTTGCGGCGGCGCATTACGGCAAGGGGTCGGTGATTCGGGAGGCCTGGGCGTTGGACTCGCAAGTCGGGTGGCTGGCATTTGTCGATGCGGATGGGGCGGTGTCGGCGGCGCAAATCGTCGGTCTCATTGAGGCGGCGGTGGCGGCGGATAGATCGGTGATGGGTATTCGCAAGCGCACGCCGGGCACCCACATAGAGGAAAGTTTCTATCGGGGTGTGTTGCACCGGGTGTTTTTAGCGGTGGCGGATGGCATGTTAGGAATGCATTCGCAAGATTTGCAATGCGGGGCCAAGGTATTGCGTGGGGAGGATTACCGGCGCATTGCTCCTGGCTTGCGCGAACCGGGCCTGGCATTTGATTCCGAATTGCTCTGCGCCTTGCATCACAGTGGTGCCGCATGGCAGGAAATTCCGGTCAGTTGGACCCAGAAAAATGGCGGCAAGGTCCATCCCCTGCGGGACGCTTGGGGCATGTTCAAGGCACTCTATCGGGTGCGCCGGCGCTTCCGCAGGGGTAGCCTTCCATAGGTCAATGCAGCCAAACGTATAGCACGCCGACTACTGCAAATAGAATGAGGGTGACCATGCGCGGGTCGCTGGCACCAGTGATGCGGCCCCGGAGGAAGGCCAGCGGATGATCCCAACAAACTTTGGCGACTTCCTCGGCAGGCATCGGCGGGGTCATCAGGCTCGTGATCACATAGATGGCGACGCAAAATACGACCAGCAGCGGGCCGACCAACATGAAGGGCACGCCCAAGCCGACTTCGGGATCGGTGACCAAACCGGAAAAGTCCTTATGTACATTGCCCGCTGCCAGGAACATTTTACCGATGCTCGGCAAGTCTGCCACAAAGTAGATGATCCCAATAATCGATCCGATATATAGCGTCGCCATCGCGGCTTGTTTGGTACCGCGTTTCCAAAGCAAACCTAACACAAACACGGTGGTCACCGCCGGGGCGAAGGTCATCGGGATTTTGTTGATAGCCTTGAAGATGGTACCGAATTGTTCACCCTGTGTGGACCACAGCATCGCCAGCACCATGATCACGCCGGTGGTGATCCGGCCGATGACGACCGTGCGCCGGTCGCTGGTGTCGGGGCGGATGCGCTTGACGATGTCTAACGAAACCAAGGTGGCGCAACTGTTCAGAGCGGCGGCCATGCAACTCATCAGAGCGGCAGCCATACCCGCGGCGAGCAAGCCGCGCAGGCCGACGGGAATGAGATAGTTGATCAAGGATGGCAACATCGTGTTGTAATCCGGCTTGCCGGTGCTTTCCACCACGCCTAAATGAATCGCACCTTTTTGCCACAACACATAGCCGACCACCCCCGGCAACACCATCAGGAACACCGGCGTGATTTTCAAAAACCCGGCAAACAGCGCGCCGTTTTGGCCGTCTTTGAGGCTCTTGGCACCGAGCACACGCTGGACATGCGTCTGATCAGCGCACCAGTACCAAATTCCCAGAATCGGATAACCCAGCAACACGCTCAGCCATGAGAACTCATTGAGGTGGCCCTGGCCATTGATGATGGGTTGCAACATATTCAACTGGCCCGGAGCCACTGCCGCTTTGAAGCTGGCGACGTCCGGCACGCCGACACCCGGCAGCGCCTTGATGCCTAACACAGTGACCAAAGTAGCGCCACCCAACAACAGGCAGACCTGGATATTTTCGGTCATGACCACGGCTTTCAAGCCGCCCAGAGCGGTGTAAGTCACGGTGAACAGAGAGAGCACAACAATGGTCCACACCATCGGCACTCCAAGGAAACTTTCAAACACCTTGGCCGCCGCAAACAGACTGATGCCGATATGAATGAGCAGCGCGCCAAGCAAACCAATGACTGCCAAAAACGTCCGGGCTTCCGGACAATAGCGCCGCTCCATAAACTCCGGCAGCGTCGAAACCTTCGAGTTGATGTAAAACGGCGCGAACACGAGCGCCAGCGCCATCAGGGTGAAGCATGCCATCCACTCGAAATTGCCGATGACCATGCCATTTTCCGCGCCGCTGGCAGCCAGGCCGACCAGATGGATGGTGGAAATGTTGGAGGTGAACACGGCGGCACCGACGGTGAACCAGCCGAGCGACTTGTTGGCCAGGAAATACTGTTGCGACGAGGTGTTGCGGCGGTAACCGATCCAAATGCCAAAGGCCGTGATGCCGATGAGATACACCGCTATGACTACCGGATCGATCCATGTGGGTAGCGATGTGGATGCTAGCAAATTGGAAAAAACATTCATGTTGATATAGTTGGATTGTTGGGTTGATGCCTAGCTGATTTGTAGTTGTACTTTGATGACGTCGTCCTTGGCGAAGCAACGCTGCATTGCTCGCGGCAGTTCTACCAGCGAAAAAACATCGCTGAGCAACGGCGCCAGGTTGATCCGGCCGCCCTCCACCAAGCGGATCGCCTCGCCAAACACATCGCCATAGCGGAATGAGCCAATCAATTGAGTCTCATTTACCATCAGATGGTTGGCAGGCAAACCCACGTCTTCGCTGCCGAGGGTGCCGATTTGCACGATGGTGGCGCCGGGGCGCACCAGATCAAATGCCTGTCGCAAGGCGGGTGGCGCGCCAGACGCCTCGAAAATCACGTCGAACCCGTTGCCGGTGAGTTCGCGCACTCGCTCGGGAAAATGAGCGGCGGCCGGGTCCAGCACGGCGTCGGCATGATGTTTGAGTGCGGTGTGGCGCCGCCCCTCGACCACGTCGCTGAGCACCACCGGGGTGGCACCAAATGCCCGCGCGGTGAGCAGGACGAGCAATCCGATAGGCCCGCCGCCGATCACCAGCACGCGTTTACCGGCCAGTACCCCGGCGCGTTTTACCGCATGGAGTGCCACTGCGAAAGGTTCCATCAGCGCGCCCACGCCGTCGTCCATCAGCAGAGGCAACTCATGGCATTGATCGGCACGCACTGTGACAAATTCGGCGAATGCGCCATCGGTTGGCGGGGTGGTGCTGCCGCTGCCTAACATGATAGTATGGCGGCACAGGTTGCGGCGGCCAGCCTTGCAATATTCGCACACGCCGCAGGAGCGGGCCGGGTTGACGGTGACGCGGGAGCCGACGGCAGGGGATGAGACATTTTCGGCGACGGCCGCGACATCAGCGGTGAATTCATGGCCGAGGATAAATGGGCGCGATGGGACGAAGGAGCCACAGTAGCCGTGCTGGAAGTAATGCATATCAGAGCCGCAAATACCGACGCGGCGCACTTGCAGTAGCACCATGCCAGGGCGCAATTCGGGCGGCGCGACGTGTTGTACGCGCAGATCTTTGGCACCGTGCAGGACGCCGGCTAACATGCTTTCACTCATGGCGACTCGGGGGTTGGGTTGATTTTGTAGAAACGGGCGCAGTTGCCGCCCAGAACCGCCTCGCGTTCGGCGGCCGGAAATTGTTGGAAATACCCGCTGACGATGTCCATGGTGGCGGCGTATGATCCGGATAAAGTGCACACCGGCCAGTCCGAGCCGACCATTACGCGCTGGGGGCCGAAGGCATCCATTACGGCATCCAGATAGCGGTGGAAATCGCTGGCGTGCCACTGTTGCCACGTGGCCTCGGTGACCATGCCGGAGAGTTTGCAGAAAATGTTGGGCAAGTCTGCCAGACGCCGCAGGTCCTCGCGCCACGGCGATAGCAGCCCCGCCGCGATGGCCGGCTTGGCCAGGTGGTCGAGCACGAACGGCTGGTTAGGAAATTCGCCCGCCAGCTCCACCGCCGCCGGCAAATGCCTGGGAAAAACCAGCAGGTCATAGGTGAGGCCGTACCCGTGGAGTTGGCTGATGCCGCGGCGGAAATCCGGCCGCAACATGAAGCCGTCGTCCGGCTCGTCGTGGATGACGTGGCGCACGCCTACCAGCTTGGGATGTGGGGCAAAGCGAGCCAATTGGCCGGCGAGCGCGGGCGAGCACAGGTCCACCCAGCCGACCACCCCTTGGATGAAGTTGTGGGTGTCGGCGAGTTGCAGCAACCACGCGGTTTCCTCGGGCATTTGCCGCGCCTGCACCGCAATGCTGCCGTCAAACCCCGCGGCGGTGAGCAGCGGCTCGAATTCTTCCGGCAGATAGTCACGGCGCAACACCTGCATCGCCTCGCCCATCCAGACGTGGTGGACCGGATGATATTGCCAAAAATGTTGGTGGGCGTCGAGTTTCATGAGGACCGTGCGGGCGCAACCCGGCACAGCATGCACGCCGCCCCTTGAACTGGCGAGCGCCAATTGGGGTTGGACTATTCGTCGCCATGTGATCCGCGCCACACCGGGCCGATGCTCCCGCCGGCTATGAACTCTGCCGGAAAGTTGATAGTTTTGTGATCGGCGCGGCCGACGCGCAAGGCGGCGACCCAGCGCACGATGCGCCGGATGATGCGGTCATTGTCCCAGCGGATATGGGCGATGGGAGTCGGGCACCAGGCGAGGGTGACATCATAGTCGGTGCAAATCAGGGACACTTGAGCGGGCACCCGGATGCCGCGCTGGGTCAGGAATTGCACCGCTGCGATGACCCGCGGGGTTTGTTCGACGATCAAGGCGGTGGGCGGGGTGCTGCGGAAAAGGGCTTCTAATAAAGCGAAAAACCCCTCTGGAGATTCTTCCCAGTCTGGCAGATGGTATTCGCCGGTGGTGATGCCGTGGGTCGCCAACTCATCCAAAAATGCCTGTTCGACGTTGCCTGCGGGGTTGCGCCGCGAGCGGCTGCTGATGAGTACGATGCGCCGGTGGCCGAGCGCCAGCAGGTGGCGCGTCGCGGCCAGATAGGCATCCATCTTATCCGGCCCGGTGCGGGCCAGCGGCAGCCCCTCGGTGCGTCCGAACAATGCAATGCAGGGCAGCGATTGCCCGGCGAACCACTCCAGTAACTCGCGCGATCCACCGGCTACGATCCAGGCGTCTGCCGGGTTGGCGCTGAGGTGGCGGGTGATGCGGCGCACATCGAAGCCGAGTTGGGTCTGGGTTTTTTTGGAGAAAAACACCTCGTGGCCCGCCGCTTCCAGGTCATGTTGGATCTGAAACAACACCTGCGAGGTTTGCGGTTGGTCGTCCAGGGGTGGCTCAAACAATAATATCCCCACTCGCAATCCTCCTCGCTCCTCGGGCTGCGGCGTGATGCTGCGGTTGCGGCCCCGCCCATGCGTGCCCAACCAGCCCTCCGCCTCGAGTTGCCGCAGTGCTGTCTGCAATGTCGCCGGGGAAATATCCAACTCCGCCGCCAAGCGCCCAACCCCGGGCAACACCCCGCTCCATCGGCCCGCCACCAGCCCCGCCCGTAGGTGCTCGGCGCATTGCTCAGCTAGGGAAATTCGGCGCATCGGATGCATCGCGCCCGTACTATGCCGGTCTTTGACATAGTTCACAAGAAAATTTTTCTCGCGGTTCGGGCAGTTTCGGCCATTTTGCCCGCCCTCGCCGATCTCGGCGATGTGCTTCACCAGACAAACTACAGACTATAGATCACGACCCACAGACCCCAGCCCCCCCCTGAACGAGCCAGCATCATGCAACCCCAATCTTCTTCCACAACATCCCCATGAGAACACCAACCATCATCCACCGAGCCCTCGCCGCTACCCAGCGCCTCGCCCTCGCTTCAGGCACCGCCGCGATCGTGGCGCTCGCTATAAACAGTGCCCAAGCGACCACCACCACTAGTATCTTCAATCTCGGGGCTGCCGGCAGCGGCACGACTCTCGGCCAGGCGGATTGGATCGCGGCTGGAGCCCTGCCCACGGGCTCAATCCTGAAGGCTGTCTCCATCAACGCGCGACTCGACGACAGTGGTCCCAACGGTGCCTATGCTTCTGACCTGCATGTGACCTTCGATGGGGGGATGACCATCGGCGCTGACGGTGGCAGTCCCGACTGGGCCAATGGCTATGGCGGTGACGTTGGCACGACGGTGATTGACACGAAATACGCGGGTATTGACTTTGCCAGCAACATTGACCTGAGTACCACCAAAATCTATCTCGATGGCTGGTATGGCCCCGGTGTCTGGTCGGGCACGATCACCCTCAGGTATGAGATTCCAGGAACGCCTCCCGACCCCGTGCTCACCTATGACTTCAGCGACGGCCTGCAAGGGTGGACCCAAATTTATGCTGGTGGCAATAACGGCAACGTGTGGAATAGCGGCGGCAAATATCTTGGCAACTGGAATGACGATAGTGCCAATACGTATCTCGCCCGTTCCCCGGAATTTCAACTGCTTGGCTCGGGCAATCTGACTTTCCAGTTGGCCGGTGGCCAATCGCCGCTTGCAGCACCCGCCGTGGCACCCTCCGCGATCCCCCAGTCTGCGGTGCAAAATAACGGTTTCGCCGGCGCCGCCCTGCGCAATGTCGCCACCGACACCTACGTCTTGAGCGCCAGACGCAACGGCAGTAGCGATCAATGGCAGACAGGAACGTTCACCGCGGCACAATTGGCTCCCTTCGTCGGCGACGGCAACATGTACACGCTGGACTATATCGACTATAACAAAGGCGGATGGGGCTGGACGGTGTTGGACAATGTCTCCATTCCCGGTGCCATCCTGCCGCCGGCGCACCAGAAAAACATCCTAACCTTCACGTTCCCGACTTACGGAGCCGCCACTATTTCCGGCACCGACATCACCCTTACCGTGCCTAACGGAACTGGCGTGACGGCACTTGCGCCTACCTACACGTTTTCCGGGGTGTCGTGTGCTCCGGACGGCGGTTCCACCCAGAACTTCACCAATACCGTCGATTATACCGTCACCGCCGATGATGCCTCCACCAAGGTCTATCATGTCACGGTGACCGTGGCGCCAGCCCCTCCGGGCGGTGTGGGTGACGGATTGGTGGTCTGGCTCAAAGCCGATGACATCAACACCGGCGACGCCAATCAGGTCCGCACCTCGGGCAGTGATACTTTCGTCAAGCTGTGGAACGATGCGAGCGGTTCCGGCCGCAAGGCCTCGAACGCCACCGAAGGCGATCAGCCGAAGTATATCGCCAGCGCCTTGAACGGCAAACCCGCGATCCGCTTCACGGAGGATCTCAGCAGCGGCGGCAATGCGGGCACCCGCCTCTATCTGGGCGATCTGAGCGCGCAAACCCCCACCGCCGGCTCTGTATTCGTGGTTGCGTCACCCGACGAAACAACCACAAGAACGGGTTACACCCTGTTCGATAACCGCGACAACGACGGACGCTGGCTGAGCGGGCCTAGCCAATATAACGAGTCCACCCCCGGTACTTTCCGAGGTGGTCGTGATGGCTCCTTCAGTACTGACGCTATCAAGGCCGCCTGGCCCACCAGCGGATCGCATGTCTTTGCGATGGAAAGCAGCAGTTCGATCTACCGGTATCTGATTGACGGCGCAGCGCTCGCTACCGGCTCGGCTGACTATAACAGCGGCAGCGGCCAGAACTGGACCATCGGCAACCGGGCGCAAGGCGGCAATGGTGGCTCACAGCTGAATGGCGACATCTCCGAGTTGGTCATCTTCAACCGCGTGCTGTCCACCGACGAAGCCAATCAAGTGGGCAAGTATCTGGCAGACAAATACGGGGTTCAAACCACCTATGTTCTCCCCGGAACCGCCACCACCACCACGCTGGCTTCCTCTAGCAGTACGTCGAACTACGGCGACTCGGTGACCCTTACGGCCACGGTGGCTCCGGCACCTACGGGCGGCACAGTGCAATTCCGCGACAACGGCTTTGCGCTCGGCAGCCCGGTGGAGGTGGATACCGTCACCGGCCAGGCCCAGCTTGCCACCAGCGCCCTTAGCACCGGCGGCCACAGCATCACCGTCACATATAGCGGCACGACCGGTATCAGTGGCAGCACCTCGAGCTCCATCACCCAGACGGTTGACAAGGCGACGGCGACGATCACCACCGCGCCGATGGCCACCGCCATCAGCTATGGCCAAACACTCGCCAGCTCCACCTTGAGCGGTGGTGCGGGCTCTGTGGCAGGCAGTTTCGCCTTCACCACGCCGACCACCGCGCCGGGCGTCGGCACCTCTGCTCAAAATATCACCTTCACCCCGACTGATGCGAACTATACCACCGCCACCACCTCGGTGAGCGTGACGGTGAATATGGCGACGCCAGTGTACAAGGCACCAGCATCGGGAGCTGGGCAAATGGTGACGGTGAATTTCCACGAAGGAGGCGACGCGCCTACGTCCGGGAGTGGTCCTGCCGGGGAAAGTTCGAATTGGAACGACTACAATGACCCGGGCAACTGGAATGTGGAAGGCCGGGGTGGATTGATAGATTCCGCTGGTGCGGCAACGTCTGTCGGCTTTAGTTTTGCGATAGCGAATCAAGGTTTCTGGTCTGGCGGCGTCACCCTGCCGATGATCCAGGGTGGGTTGTATCAACCTTGGAGTTATACGGATGCGCCTAGTGACTGGAAATGGTGCGAAATCACAGGCCTTACCTCCGGCAAGACCTATACCCTTTACATTGCCAGTTTTAACAAACCTTATGGTAACTCGGCTAGGTTTGAAATGAACAACACGGCAGGAAACGGGCAGATCCAGTGGGTTGAAAACGACGGCTCAACTGGCAATTCAGCAACCTGGGTTGAGGGTGAGAATTATGCGGTCTTCAAAGACGTGTTGCCTGATGGAAATAACAAAATCGTGTTCCAGATCGGCGGCAATAATGGTAAAAACGCGTTTTTAAGCGGTTTCCAGTTAGTAGCAGCCGGAGCCCCCACGCTGGAGGCCACGGATATTGTATATGGCCAACAACTCAGCGCCTCAGTCTTGGGCGGCACGTTTGTCGATGCCGCGGGTGTGGTGGTGGCCGGCACCCTGGCGTTCACCCATCCTAACGAGGTGCCCAATGTCGGCACGGCGTCCCATAGCGTAACCTTCACGCCTACTGACACGGCTAATTACAACAGCGCCACCACCAGTGTGAACGTAACCGTGACGGCCCCCACCGATCCATTCGCCTCGTGGATCAGCACCAATTATCCAGGCTTGTCTGACAATTCGGCGACGGGCGATCCGGATGGCGACGGCATGAGCAACAAGGGGGAATATGCCTTCGGACTGGATCCGTCTAACGGCACCTCGTGCAATCCGATCAAGACCCCGCTGGACAAGACCAGCGGCACCTTCACATATACCCGCCGTGTTGGCACCGGCTATACCTATCGGGTGTGGACGTCCACCGAATTGGTGACGGGTTGGACGGAAGATACGGGTGCGACGGAAGTGAACGTCAGCACCGTTGGCGATGTCCAATCGGTCACGGTCAAACTCAGTGCCTCCACGCCGCTGGCTGCGTCGAAGTTGTTCATGCGGGTGAGCGCCGAGTGAGAAGACTGCAAAATCATGCGCTAACCTGACCGTATTGGGCGAGACGTCCGCGCTGCCTGAAGAAGATAACGCCTGATTGCAATTCCCAAAGGCCGGGAGCCTGTCTCCCGGCCTTTTTGCTTGTTACGCACCCTTTGCATCGCCGCCATTGGCGGCCTCCTGTCGGCTCAGGCTCGAGCTGCGGAAATCGTTCCGTTAGGCTCGCTGGACGTGAGCCTGGCGACGCAAGGGTGGGCCAGTCCGATGGCTAATCAATCGATTAATAAAACCCCGCTCTCTATTGCCGGACAAAAATTTGCCAACGGTCTGGGAACCCATGCCGTGAGCTTGCTCTATCTCGACCTGCAAGGTGGCTGCCAACACTTTACCGCCACGGTGGGCGTGGACGATGAAGCCAAACCCGATGCCGGCAGCGTGGAATTCCATGTGTACGGCGATGGCAAATTGTTGTGAGCCGCCAAGGATTTACCCCCAGGTTTGATGCTCGACGCGCAAACTGGCCGCATCACCGGCGTTCTCCTAGTGCGGGTCCGGCCCGCCGCCAAGTAATACTCACTGGATCAATTTGCATTTCCTGAATTTTCGCTTTGACGGATTACCATCGGTTTAGCAGGGTTGGGTTGAGCGATGGTAATGAAATGTCCTCGATGCGTGCTAAAGATCCACCGGGCGGCGAGTGCCTGTCCGCATTGTGGTTTCACGCTTGCGGATGCGGACGGGCAATTTGGCGGGCGGGAATTGCGCCTGCGATGTCTGGCGGACACGGCGGGATTGCTGCGGCACGAGGAACGCGAACGGGTGGAGGTGGCGATGGGGCAATTTCGGCAACGCTTTCCGCAGTTGTTCGTGGCTATCTACACCGGTGCCCTCGGGGAGGCGGCCCATCTGCGGCGCTTCGGTTTTTGGTTGCTCAACCGGGCAACCTTTGTGGATGTGCCAACTGGCAGCAGCAACGCGGCGGGTATTTTGCTGACCATCGATCCGGTAGTTAAGACCGCCGGCATGAGCGTAGGCTACCTGTTGGAGCCATTTCTGGAAGAGGCGGATACTTTTGAATGCCTGGCACGCGCCCATTCCTATTTCCTGGAAGGTCGCTATGCCGACGGCATGATCAAGGCGTTCGAGCAATTGGCCTGGCTGCTGCGCAAACGCAGCCACCAAGCCAAGCGCCATCCCCGGCGCTTTACCCGCCACCTGCCACAACCGGCCCCTGAGGAGGTGGCGCGATGAAATCATGGCCGTGGCTGACGTTGGCGGCATGCCTTGCCGGGCCGCTTCTGCCGGCCCGCGACACGAGTCCGCTGCCCACATTGAGTGAGGCGCAACGCAAGGCCGCGGCAACATCCGGGAGGGTTGCTGGAAGCCATGAATTGGGCGGCGGCACGGATGCCGAACCGCTGCCGGACCTTGGCGAGGCTCCGCCGTCGGTTGACCTCGCCTCGACACAGGCCCCGGCGGTGGCGGTTCCCGAAAAATATTTGGCGGCGTACTTTGACGCTCATCCGAAGACATTTCTGATTGATCCCCAGGGGTTGCTCGACGAGTCTAGCGGCCACGACCTGCTCGGATTGCTGCGGGACCATGCTGGCGATTCACCCATCGATCTATTTATTTATGTATTTGCCAAGGATCAGGAAATTCCGGGTGAGGTGCGCGGCGAGGAATTGAGCGAACGCTGCTTCGCGACAGGCCGTCCGGCTATCTTGGTGTACTATTTCCTAGGTGCCCCGCAACAGGCGGTGCTCTACGCCAGCCCGTCATTACCCGAATCCATCCCCGCCTCAGAACAACACCAGGCACTCCAAAGTGCCATCTCCCAGGCCTGCCTACCCGCCAGCCCCGCTGCCCAATTGAAGGCGTTCACCGTGCAGCTAATCAAGCGGATCTATCGAATGGAACAAATGCTCCACGGCATCGTCGAGGACCCCGAAGGATCAAAACTCTCACAAACACGGGCCGCCAAATTGGCAAAAAAATCTTCCTCGCTAGCCACATACTTGGGCCGCTGGCGCCCGTTGGCGCAGGAACTGGCGATCCCCGGCCTGTTGCTCGCCAGCTTGCTCGCGGCAATTTTGGGCATCACCAGTTGGCGGCGTCGGCGTGCCACTTACCGGTTTCCTGAGCTGGCTGTGGAACCGCGCCTCGGCGGGGAATACGCAGCGGGCGTGGGAGCAGTGATCGCCTTTGCCAGCCCTAACTTGCCACCGGCCTCCCAGCGCCTACAGGTGGCCGATTATTTGCGCCGGACTTGAACCGCCGCAAAAACCCGGCTTGCGGGATTGCTTCACAGACGGGACGCGCCTAATGTGCCGCTCTTTCCACGTGATGAAACGCCTGCTCACCTGCTTGCTTACCGCCCTGCTGCCTTGGGCCACCTCCGCCGAACCGGTCAGACCTTACGTTAATGACAAGAAAGCGCCCGAAAACCGCCAGGACCTCGACGCCATCCAGCACGCCCTCACCCAGGTATTAGCGGCGGCTCGCAACGCCACCGTGTGCATCGAACTGGGCGAAGGCAGCGGCAGTGGGGTCATCGTTTCCGAGGATGGCCTGATCCTTACCGCCGCCCACGTCGCCAGCGGTGTCAACAAGGACCTCACCGTGTTGCTCGAAGACGGCCGCAAGCTGAAAGCCGTGTCCCTCGGCGTCGTCGCCGATACGGATGCGGCGATGGTGCGCATCATCGACAAGGAGAAATTCCCCTACGTGGAACTCGAGCGCAAGGATACGACGCGGTTGGGCGACTGGGTGTTCGCGCTCGGGCATTCCGGCGGCTTCGATAAGGAGCGCGGCTCGGTCGTTCGCCTCGGCCGATTGGTGCGTATGACCGAGAACACCTACCAATCCGATTGTACCCTCATCGGCGGCGATTCCGGCGGCCCCTTGTTCAACCTGCAAGGCCAGTTGATCGGTATCCATTCGCGCGTCGGCGTTTGGATGGGTATCGACATGCACGTGCCTATCCAAGTATTCTTGAAAAATTGGGAGGGTTTGCTCAAGGCCGAGTTCATCGGCGAGGGCCCGTTTGTCAAAAAACCTGAAAAAGGTAAGGGTTTCCTCGGTTTGGCCACCGAAGCCCGCAGTGAAGGCGGTTTAACGGTCACCAAGGTGGGCAATGACACGCCGGCGGCGAAGGCCGATATCAAAGAAGGCGACGTGCTGCTCAAGCTCAACGGGAGCGAGCTGAAGAGTCGCGAGCAATTTCAAGGGCTGTTGAAGGAAATGGCCGAAGGCGACGCCCTGGAATTTGAAGCCCTGCGCGCCGGTAAACCCCTCACCATCAAACTTAAACTCGGTGCACGCTAAACTCCTCCCCCTCACTCTCGCCCTCGCTCTCGTCTCCCACGCCCTGGCCGACCAAAGCTTGGAAACCGCCTTCCGCACCACCGGACCTACCGTGCTGGCGGCCTTCGATACCCAACGCCAGGTCATCCAAAAATCTAGCGCTATCATCTACGACGGCCGCACCGAGGCCATTTGCGGCACGGTCATTTCCACCGATGGTTTTATCCTAACTAAAGCCAGCGAACTCAAATCTATCAAAAAACTCGCCGTCACCGTCGATGAGAAAAAATATTCTGACGTTAAAATCATCACCACTGATGACCAGTGGGATGTGGCCCTGATAAAAATCGAAGCCAGCGACCTGACCCCGGTGATCTACGCGCCCACCAGCGCGGTGCCCCAAGGCACATGGGTGGTGGCCAACGGCACCACTACCCGCACTCACCGCCGAATTCTGGCTGGCATCATCAGCGCCAAGATCCATGAAATCCCCACCGCTGGCGGCGGTGCTCTCGGCGTCAAACTCAAGCCTGATGCCCAGGAACTCGAGATCGACGACGTCCAAGACAAGAGTGGTGCCAAGGACGCCGGTCTCCAAAAAGGCGACGTCATTATTGCCATCGACGGCAAACCCGTCGCCAAACTCGAGGATCTCGCCGCTGTCCTCAAAGACCGCAAGGCGGGCTCCACCGCCAAGCTCACCTATCGTCGCAGCCAGGAGGAAAAATCCGCTGACGTGCGGCTCATGGCACGCAGCGAAATGAGCGAGGAACTCAATCGCAACGACGCCATGAGCGGCTCGTTTTCCGAACGTCGCAGCGGCTTCCCCCGTATCCTCCAGCATGATATCCTCGGTGCCAAATCCATCACCGGTGGGCCCTTATTAGATCTGGAAGGCCGTTGTCTCGGCATGAACATTGCCCGTGCCAATCGCGCCGAGAGTTTCGCCATTCCCGTCGAAGACCTCCAGGCCCTTGCCGCTCGCTTGCTCAAATCCCCGTGACCTCCCGAGGAACTTGGCTGAGATACTGGCGGCGGGCAGCATGCCCGCGCTACGTGGCCCGGGCATCCTGCCCGGAGGGACCATGGCCGGAGGATGCATTGTGCTTCGCGCAAGTTCCATTCACCTCGCATGGGCAATGCGGGCAGCATGCCCGCGCTACGTGGCCCGGGCATCCTGCCCGGAGGGACCATGGCCGGAGGATGCATTGTGCTT
>JBAXOP010000071.1:0-20026 GCA_037133195.1 Verrucomicrobiota bacterium
CTAACATCACCATCGACTGGGACGACCAGAAAGACACCCGCTTCGACCAGTTGAATGTTATCTCGAAGGACGGTTTCCCGATCGAAGTATCCGTCAAAGTGGTCATCCGCGTGCGCCCGGACCAGGCACCGTACATGGTGGCAAAGGTCGGCTCCATCGATAACCTTATCCAACATGTTATTCATCCGATGATCGACTCGTCGTTCCGCAATCAGGCGTCCACCGCCTCGGCGATGAACTTCCTGCAAAGCCGTTCCGAAGAACAAACCAAGGCGGAAACCCGTGCCCGCGCCGATTTGGAGAGATATCACGTCGAGTGCGTGTCGGTGCTCATCTGCCAGATCCGCCTCCCCGAGGACCTGATGCAAACTCAGACCAAACGCATCATCGCCGAACAACAACAGGAAATGTTCAAAATGGAGCAACGCTCACAGGCGGAACGCACCGAAATGGAAAAAATGCGTGCCACCGCCGACCAACAACCGACGCTCGTTGCCTCCGAGATCGCGGTGAAAGTGGCTACCCAGAAAAAGGCCGAGATGATTACCCTGGCCGAGGGTAATGCCGAAGCCAAGGCACTGGAGGGCACCGGCGAAGGCAAGCGCCTGATAGCTATCGGTGATGGGGAGGCCTCTAAAATCGCCGCCATCGGCGAAGCCACTGCCCAAGCGTATAATAAACAGCAGCAGGCCATCGGCGAGGATGCTATCAAACAAATTAAAATCGTCGAACTCATCGCTGCTGCCATCGAGAAGGGTCACATCAAAATCGTCCCGGATGTGCTCGTCGCCGGCGGCGGCAACGCCACCGATGGCCTCATGGGTATGCTAACTAAATTGCTGCCAGGTGTTGATCTGCCCGCGCTAATTAAAAAACAGGAACCGGCACCGCCCGCCATCCCTCCGGTGTAAGAGGGGATCCTGTACTATCGGGGTCACATCAGGGCGGTGAAAATACTTTGCTACATTGATGCGAGCCTAAGGCACGAATCATCGTTGGCGGTGACTCGCCACCTCGCGATTGAGGCCTTCACTGCCTCCATATCATCTAGGTACGACACTTGGCGAGTGTCGTACCTAGTTCGTGGCTCAGGCTCTTAGGCGGTGGGCTGGGCAGGAGCGGCAATCCCTTTGCGGATATTGTCGAAGGTGGCCTCGATGAGTTGCTTGCCCTGTTCGCCATTGTTGTTGTAGATAGCGGACATGGTCTGGATGGTGTTGGCCGCAGGTCCGGCAAAGTTGAATGTGCAATTGATCACCTCGCACTTGTTGAGAACGAACGGGCCATAGCCGAGCACCACAAAGCGGCAATCGCGGAATTCGCAACTATCGTACTCGTGGAAGTCGAGCAGCACTTCTTCATTCGCAAAGGTGTTTTTGACGATTTTCATGGGGAATGTGTATGTTTTGTTAGTTGGTGGAGCCGGAATTGAACAGGAATTCACGGCGTGACGCAACCTTTTGCCCGCACAATCTTGAAAAATTCTACGCTCAGGTGGCTGCCCGGCTGTCGAGTTGGAAAATTTGACCGGAAGTGTGCGGGAGTTGGTCGTGGAGAAAGTGAATGAAGCCGGCTACGGCGGCAGGCGTGTTGAAGGTGCCTAATGCGTGCTCGGCTAGGACGGCGGCCCGCCGGGTTGCGGTCACTGGACGGGTCATCGGCGTTTCCAGGAACCCGGGGAGGATGGCGTTGACGCGGATACCGTGGCACCCGTGACGCGCAGCGAGCTGTTGGGTGAGCCCCAGCAGACCGGCCTTGGCAGTCGCATACGCAACTTGGCCGTGCGGCGGGTGGCGTGCCGAAAAACTGGAAATGAAAACAATGTGTCCGCTGCCGCGTTCCAGCATGCCCGGCAAAGCCGCAGCCGCACAGGCCCGGGCAGCGCTGAAATTCACCGCGACGACCTCGTCCCAGGCGCTTTCCGCTAGCCGGGCCAGTGGGGCGTCGCGGGTTAAACCAGCCGCGCAAACGAGCAAATCCACTGCTCGGTCGTGGAAAAACCCGCGCACAGCGGCTGCATTGGTGACGTCGAGATCGCCGTGGCTGGGGGTGGCGATCTGCCACAGCGGGCTATGAAAGGCGGCGGCCAAGGCGAGGCCGAGCCCGCCACTGCCGCCAGTGATGACGAGTTGGAGCATGCGCGGGGGATGCTGGTGCGAAGGTGGTGCGGGTGGCAAGCGCAGAACTTGGCCTCAAACGAGATCCAAGGGACTTTACTAAGATCTGAAGCTTTTGGTGCTGGTCAGCGGTCGGGTGGCTGGCGTAGTTTGCCCCCGGATGATCTTGGGATTGATGGAACCATCGGGTTTGATCGAGCGGGGCGGACCTCTGGTCTGGATTCTGCTGGGTCTGGCGTTTGTCGGCTCGGTCTGCGTGATCGAGCGCTTGTTCTATTTCCACCGGGCTCGTATCAACGTCGGCGATTTGCTCGTCGGGCTGGCGCATCACATTCGGCGGCGGGCATTTGCCGAGGCGTTGCATGAGGCGGCGCGGGCACCGGGCCCAGTGGCGCGGGTGACCCATGCGGCGTTGTTGCGGTATTATTTGCCGCGGCAGGATTTGCGCGATGTGGTGCAAGAGGCCGGTCAGTTGGAGGTGCCGCAAATCGAAAATAACGTCCGTGCCATCCTTGGCGTGGCACTCTTGGCTCCGCTGGTGGGCATGCTCGGCACCATGGTCGGCATGGTCGAAACGTTCCAGCGGGTCACTGAACAAGGCGGATTTTCCGGCCCCGGCGAACTATCAGGCGGCGTATTCACCGCCTTGATCACCTCGGTGGTGGGCCTGAGCGTGGCGGTGCCAATGTACGTTTTTTACCTATATTTTCTAGGGCGAGCCAAGCGTCTGGTACATCGCATTGAGCGGGCCGGCATAGAAATGGTCAACTTGATCTCAGATACGCGCGAGGAGGCACAATTCGCGCCGTTCCGGGGTGAGGTGAGTGCTGGCAAGGCCGTGCCCCCCCCCCCGCGTGACGCTGCCCCATGAAGTTGGAGATGACATTGCCAGAGCGTCCCGGCTTCCTGCACGCATTGCCGGTGTTCAACTTGTTTTTGTTATTGACCCTGTTTTTCATGTTAGGGCCATCGTTGGTTACGCAATCTGGGGTGATGGTGGATTTGCCGCCGTCCAAGTTTCAGATGGAGCGCTTCCGCGACACCTTGGTGGTCACCTTGAGCCCCGGCCAAAGCGGCCCGCGCATTCACCTGCAGCGCCATCCGGTGACGTTCGACGAATTGGCGGCGCGGCTAGATGGTTTACGAGGCGATGGGGTGGCGGCGAAAGGGGTGATATTGCTGCAAACTGATGCGGCGACCCCGGTGGGTGATGAGAGAGCGGTGGCGGAACTTATTGTGGGCAAGGGATTTCGCCTGGCAATGGTGGGCCAAGCGGCAGCAAAACCGCGGGCGGCACCTAGCCCGGATATCAACCAACCGGATTCATGAGCCCGGCACCCACCAGCCCCAAGGATCGAGCCGACGAACCCGTGTCGCTGCTTTTCCCTTGGCACGGACCATCCCGGTCGCGCTTTGCCATGTGCGTCCCAACCGTGCTCGCCATTCTGGTCTTTGCCGTGTTGCTGGGCTTGGTGCGCATCAAGGTGGCCGCCCCCCAATTCAAAATGGCCAGCAAGGCGTCTTGGATTCAACTGCCAGCTAGCGGCAACGGCGTATCATGGGCGCTGCTGGCCAAAGAGGGCGGCCCCTTGCTGGCACGCTACGAACCAGCCGAGTGGGGGGCTTATGCGCCGCTGGCGCAGGAGGTGTTGCAAGCGACGCGCATAACGGCTCACGCCTATGTGCCGAACTTGCGCAACTTGCCAGCCGCCGCGCAAGCCCAACCGCAGGCGCTAGCCGACAAGAGTGAACCGGTGCTACCTCGACGCGTGCCGCTGGCGACCCCGCGTCATGACCTGCCAACTGTGCGGCTGGCACCCGCTCTCTATCCGTTGTCCGCGGTCGGTACCGTCGGCCTGCCGCGCGACCTACCGGTGTTGTCCGGCGATGTCGATGCGGCGATGACAGCCACGGACTGGCGCTTTTTACTGCACCTTCAAGCCAACGGCGGGGTGGCGGATGTGGTCTCACTGACGAAGGCAACGGGAACGGCTTCGGCACCGTTGGAAAACTGGCTGCGAGGGGTGGTCTTTGATCCAAAGCTAGCTGCCGACGGCGGCTGGCTGGCGGTCGGAATAAGGTTTAACAACCAACCTAGCAATGGAACTGACCCTCACTGAGTTTGTCCGTTTGGCGCTTGGCGGCTCGTTGGCGCTTGTGCTGCTCGCCGCCTTGTTCTCTCGCTTTTTCCATGCCCGCGGCGAACGCCAGGCACTGGCCCGCCGGGTCATTTGCCGACTCTGCTTACACGCTTTTGAGAACTCATCGCACGGTGCCACTGTCCAGTGTCCAGCTTGCCGCGCCACCACCGAACGCGGCTGCCACAGCAGCCTCGGGTGACGCTCCTCACTAACATCCCCGCCCAGTTAGTCCCCGTCGTTGTCAGCTCATCGGCGCTGCAAGCTCCCTACGACGACAGTAAAGCCGTCACTCCTTACAACGACAGTAAAGCCGTCGCTCCCTACAGTCATCCGCGCCATCCTCGTGCGGCACTACGCTTTAGAGCCACTTATTGCAGGGAAGCCAACTTGCTGACATCTTTGGCATGATTGAGGTCGAATGCTGGGTTCTGAACGTGAAGCTCAGGCGGCGTGGCGGATGAGTGCGATGAGAACGCCTTGGATAATGAGTTCGCGGGCTGGGATTAGATCTGGGTAGGCGGGGTTTTCAGCACGGAGGAAGGGTTTGCCGCGGTTCAGCAAGTAGCGCTTGAGGGTGGTTTCGCCGTCAATAAGGGCAGCTACGATATCGCCTTTCTGTGGTTCGCGTTTTTCCAGAATGACCGTGTCGCCACTGCATATATGAGCGTCGATCATGGAATCGCCGCGCACGCGAAGGGCGAAAGCGCGGCCCGGGCGGCGGATGCCGAGGGTGGTAACGTCGATGGAAATACAGCCCTCGCGAAGAGCCTCGACGTCCTGGGCGCGACCGGCGGCGATGCGACCGTAGATGGGGATATCAACAATTTGCGGGCGGTCGAGTTCCTCGGGGAAGATTACAGCGCGGGCCTTGCCAGGGAGACGCTGGATGACGGCTTTACGCTCGAGGGCGCGAAGGTGGCTCATGGCGGCAGTTTGGCTGGCGAAGCCGAAATAGTGTTGGATTTCTCGGGTGGAAGGCATCACGCCAGTGGTGTGCTGGGCCATGCGGAGGTAATCGACGATTTCTTGTTGGCGGTTGGTGAGTTGGCTTTGCATAGCATTGTGAACAGTGTTCCAAAGAACAAAGCTCGGAAGTGGCAGCTGCGCAAGCGAAAAAATCCGGTTTTTCACACTGGGGGGGAGGAGTCGGGCAAGAAAGCCGAGGGATGAGATATCCTGCTGGTAAAGCGGCTGGGGTGGAGTAGAACGACGGCGTGGCGAGCGCAACGGAGCAAGGGGCAAACAGTGAGGGGATCTTTCACCGACTGTGGCTGGTGTATTTTTTTCAAGGGATGGCACCGGGATTATGGTTACCGGCCTTGACCAATATTCTCAGCGCGCAGGGGCTGAGCAGTTGGGTGGCCATGGCGTTCATGGTCGGACCGCTCGGGGCGCTGGTTTCCCCGCTCATCGGCGGGGCTCTGGCCGACCAGCGGGTGGCGGCCAACCGGCTTTACGCGGTATCCACGCTGCTGGCGGCGGTGGCGCTGGCGGGTGCTTTCAGTTGCCTCGCGCTGCACTGGAATCCATGGTGGTTTTTCGGTATTTTGATGATTCACGCGGTTCTGGCTGGTCCGTCCTGGGGCTTGCTGACGATGATCTCCCTCACCCATTTGACGCAAGGCGAGCGGCTATTCCCGTTGGTCCGTCTGGGCTCGACCATCGGCTGGGTGATGGCTGGATATCTAACAAGCTACGTCTTCAAAACGGATGCCAGCGCGGCGGCAGGTTGTGTGGCGGCAGTGGCGACGGGATTGGCCGGGCTCGCCGGCATGGGTTTGCCATGCACTCCGCCGTTGGGCCGTGCGGGGTCGTGGCGCAATGCGATGGGGATAGGGGCCTTTGCGCTGTTGCGGGAGCGCAACCAACTGGTATTTTTCACGGTGACGTTATTATTTTCGATTCCGCTGGCGGGTTTTTACATGTTAGCACCGCAGCAACTCATGGTACTCGGGGGAAAGCATCCGACGGCGACGATGTCCACGGCGCAATGGAGTGAGATGCTAGCGATGCTTGTGGTGGCGGGGCTGATGACGCGCTACCGCGTGAAAACCCTGTTGCTATGGGCGCTGGGACTTTCGGTGTTGCGCTATGGCATGAGCGCCTATGCGGGTGCCAGCGGGTTGCTAGGCTGGCACATCGCCGGCATCGCACTGCACGGGATTTGTTATACCTTCTATTTCGTCACAGCTCAGGTATTCTTGGACCGGCGCGTCGCGCCCGATCTCAAGGGTCAGGCGCAAGGCTTGCTCACCTTAGCTGCGAGCGGCCTCGGCCCCTTACTCGGCGCCTTGCTCTGCGGCTGGCTGCGCGGGCAACTGCTCGACGCCGACGGTCACGGCTGGTTGGAATTATGGGCCACGCTTGGAGCGATGATCGCGGGCTGCTTTATCATTTTGGCGGTATTTTACCGCAGTGCCCAGCGCAATACAGAATAATTATTCTTGGTTTCCGCCAGTATTTACCTACACGCCTTGCATGGAAAGCATTCACGGACACGACGTCGTGAAATAACCGCCGCGTCATTCAAGTATGCAGAGGCACATTTTTTTTAAAAAGCACAAGATACCACCGGAAAAGCCAACCTATGAAAACCGAACATAAATGCCTGATGCGCTCGGCCGCCCTGGCCACGATGATCACCTGCGGCCTGGCCGCAGAGCCGCCCAAAACTCCCCCGGATGTGCTCACCCAGCGCGACGGCGTGGATCTGAGCGAAACGTGGAATCTGGGCGCTACAGGCATGCGCGGCTGGATATACACGCGTCCGGCATCCAATCTCGATAGCCAACAGGGGCGCATCAGCGCGGCAAGCCGCCAAATTCTCGTCACTGATGTGGGGCCCAAAACGCCGGCCGATGGCGTGATGAAAGTGGACGACGTGATTATCGGGGTGAGCGGCAAGCCGTTCACCGACGATGCCCGCAAAACCCTGGCCAAGGCGATCACCGAAGCGGAAAAGTCCGCCAATCAGGGGCGCTTGGCCCTATCCGTATCTCGCGGGGGCAAAACCAGCGAGGTCCTACTTAAACTCAAGGTGATGGGAAGTTATAGTAGCACCGCCCCCTATAATTGCCCGAAATCCACGCTGATTCTCGCCGAAGCATGCAAGGCGCTCGAAAAAGAATCCCTCGATAAAAACCGGTTTGGATCTATCAACGCGCTGGCGCTACTGGCGACCGGCAATCCGCAATACCTGCCAAAAGTGCGCGACTATGCCCATTTGATCGCCCCGGCGGACCTCCATCTAACAGGGTGCAGCTCATGGATGTGGGGCTACGACAACCTGTTCCTATGCGAATACTATTTACTGACTAACGACAAGCAAGTGTTTCCAGCTCTTCAGCAATACACCATCGCTCTCGCCAAGGGCCAGGGCATGTATGGCACCTTCGGCCACGGCGGCTCGGATAAGACACCCGATGGCCAACTCCACGGCTCAATCCCGCCCTATGGCCCGGTCAATGCCGCCGGACTCATCGCCAACATCGCTATTGTGATGGGCAAAAAATGCGGTGTGAGCGACCCCGAGATTGAGCCGGCGATCGAACGCGCGGCGAAGTTCTTCGGTTACTTCGTAGATAAAGGGTCGGTTCCATACGGTGAGCACATGCCGTGGGCAAGTCATGACAATAACGGCAAAAACGCCATGGCAGCGGTGATGTATGGTGTGCAGGGCAATCGCGTCGCCCAAACCCAGTACTATGCCAAGATGGTCACCGCATCCTATCAGTGTCGCGAATACGGACACACCGGCCAGGGGTTCAGTTATTTGTGGGGCGCTCTGGGGGCCAATATGGGCGGCCCGGCGGCAGCCGCTGCCTTTATCAAAGAAGCTGCCTGGCACCTCGACCTGATGCGGCGCAGCGATGGATCGTTCACTTATGACGGGGGTGAGCAACACGGCCCAGGCCAGAAAAAGCCCGCCGATAATACCTATTTCGCCCATCCCAGCTACTATGGCATCAGCCCCACCGCCACCTATGTACTAACTTATTCGCTGCCCCTCAAAAAACTTTGCATCACCGGCAGGGACGCGAATCCGGCAAATTGGCTCAGCAGTAAGGATGTGGCGCAAGCCGTGGTTTCAGGAAATTTCGACGTGGCGCGGGCTAACAAGACTGCGGCGCAATTGGTGGCGGCATTTGCCGATTGGTCGCCCATTGCCCGCGGTTGGGCAGCGGAGGAACTGGCTACCCGGCCCGAGGCCCGATCGATGGTGCCAGAGTTGATAGCCATGGCCGAGGGCAAGGACCAGCACATGCGGCAAGGAGCTTGTGAGGCGCTGGGCTGCATCAAGGATCCGGCGGCGTTGCCGGTGTTGGTGCGTTTGCTCACTCACCAGGATCGCTGGCTGCGGGTCAAAGCCGCCAACGCCCTTAAAAAAATGGGTGACGGCGCCAAACCGGTCCTCGCCGGCATGATGCAAGCGGTGGTGACGACCGCCGAACCGCTGAAACCGATCGTGTGGGAGGATCCGATCCAACTGACGCATGGGGAATTGGCGGCCACTTTATTTGGCAACGTCATGAAAAATTCGATTGAGGGAGTGGATCGCAAGTTACTCTATCCGTCGATTCAGGCAGTGGCGCTCAATGCGGACGGTATGGCACGCGCCACGCTGCGCAAGACGTTTGAGAAGTTGCTGACATTGGAGGACGTGCAGGCGCTGGGACCGATCCTAGTGGCTGCCGTTATCACGCCGAGTCCGGCGGACAAGATGTTTGCCAATGAAATCCGCATGGGTGCCTACAAGGCCCTGACAAAATACCATTTCAAGGAGGGCATCGCCGCAGCTGTTATTTTTGCCAAGACCCAGGGGGGTCACGGCAGCCAGAAGCGCACCGGTGAAATCATGAAAGAGTTGCTTCCCTATGGCACGGCTGCCCGCGATGCCTTGCCCGGACTCAAGGAATTGATCGTGCACTTCAATACCGAATGCGCGGAGGGCCATTTCCCCAAGGGCGCTATCAACCAGGTGCGCCTCGACGCGGTCGAAGACACGATCAAGGCCATCGAAGCCGCCACCACCCAACCGGAATTGCGCAGCATCGGCGCGAAATAATATCGCACAGAGTCAGCACGCCTCCCGAGTCACTTGGACCGTTACGGATCGCTGGCTTCAGCCGGGCGCGTAGGGTCGGCGGAAGCCAGCGTGCCATAGTGCAGCCAAAGTGACTCGGGGGCTAATGCTTGAGGCTGCCCTGACGACCCGGTGTGCCAAGTCATTTTCCGGAATTTTTCGCCAATTCTTCGCTATCAAAAAAATCCCGGTTTTCTGGTAAGAGTTCCGGTAAGCGGCGGCGCTTGTTGAAGAGGACGGTTTCCCGATAGCCGGCGGCCCGGGCCACGCTGATGGCTTGGGCGAAATCCCGACCGACTTGGTCCGGCGAGTGGGCGTCGGAGGAAATGACCAGCGGAATGCCTGCCGCGCAAGCTAAGTGTAAAAACCGCGGCGCCGGGTAACATTGAGCACAGGGTTTGTGCCAACCCGCCGTGTTCAACTCAATGACACAACCCGAGGCCGCTACTGCGTCAATGACCGGCGCGTAATACCGATCCAAATTCCCCGCCGGATAAAACCCGAATTTTTTCACTAAATCCGGGTGGCCGAGGATATCGAACAATCCGCTCGCGGCCATGGCGGCATAAGCGTGCCAATAATTTGTCCAGAGTCGATCGACGTCCTGGGCCGCCCATCGGCCCAGCCATTTGGGATTATCAAAATCCCAGATTCCAAGTGTTTCATCATGGAGGTAGTGGATAGAGCCGATCAAATAGTCCCAGTCATAGCGGTCGCTGAGTTGGCCGATCCACGCCTCACAGCCCGGGAGCCAATCGCACTCCAGTCCGGCGCGGATGGGCAGGCGTCCGGCGGCGTGGGAGCGAGCCTGCTCGATCCAGCGAAAATACACGGGCAATTCGCGCTCCAGCATTCGCCAATCGTCAAAGGGTTCCGGGAGAAGCGGAGCGTGGTCCGAGATTCCGAATTCGCTCATTCCGGCTGCCAGGGCGGCGTCCACATAGGCATGCGCTTCACCTTCGGCGTGGTGGCACAGTGGGGTATGGCTGTGGTAATCTGCTGGCACGGGGGAAAAAATTTCTCTGGGAATGGGAGTTGAACGGACGGCCAATCTCATACTAGACTCCGCTACGGCGCAAGCGTCGGTCTTCCCAATGTCTGATTCTCCTCAAGAATTCCCAGCAGAAAACGTGCTTACCACGCACCTTCTCGCCCAACTGCGCCGCCATCCAAAACGGATCGTCTTCACCGAGGGCGAGGACCTACGTATCCTCCAAGTCGCCGCATGCCTCGTCAAACACGAAGCCGTGGCCCCCGTTCTGCTTGGCAACCGCGAGCGCATCCGCGCCTTGGCCGCCGCTCATGGTGTGCCCCTCACCTTCATCCATATCGTTGATCCTCCTACCGCCACGGATTTCGGACTGTTCTGCCGACGCATGGAAAATATGGCCCGTTATCGCACACTGCAAGCGGCCAATCCTGCTGAAATTGTCGCCCGCCCGCATTATTTCGGCGCGTTAATGGTGCAATACGGTCAGGCCGACGCCATTGTCAGCGGCAATCAAGCGTTACCCGCCGCGTTTTTCCGCGCCTTGATTCAGACGATCAAACCGCTCCCACATGTCGCCAAAATTTTCGCTACCAGCTTGATTTTTGGGAATCACCTTGAGCACCTCGGCAATGATGGATTGTTATTTCTCGCTGATTGCGGGCTCATTCCCAATCCCACGGTAGAGGATCTGGCCGCCATTGCCTTGGAAACCGGTAAACTTGCCCGCCATTTTCTTGGTCGCACACCGCGCGTGGCCATGCTCAGTCACTCCACCAAAGGCTCGGCGGGCACCCCGGATGCGAAGCGTATGGCTGCCGCCGCAGCCCTTGCCACCGCCCGCGCCGCCACCGAGTTTCTTGAGATTGACATTGAAGGTGAGTTGCAAGCCGATGTCGCCATCGACCCTGCGGCCGCAGAAATCAAGCTTCCCGGGGCGGAAACACGTCCGACCGCCGATGTGTTGGTCTTTCCCAACCTGGATGCCGCCCATATCACGCTCAAGCTGCTTCAGCACCTCGCCGGGGCCCAAACCTACGGCCAGATCATCCTCGGTCTGTCGCGGCCTGCCGCACAAATCCCCCGCACCGCCTCCATCGAAACCATCTTCGGCACCACCGTCGCCGTAGCCGTCGAAGCTATCAAATTCCACCAACTCTACCCTGACTCGGACTTCTGAGGATGTCCGCGCCACGACATACTATCGGAGCCACACAACCAGCCTACTGCAGGTAGGTTTTTGGGCGATAGAGCATGGCGAAAGGCACAAAGATGATGGAGGTGGCGAGCATCAGCCACATGAAGAATCGGAAGTAAGCGGCACCGTGGAGTTTGGTCTGGCCGCCGGAGAAGGCGATGCGAGAAAAGACGACGCCGGTGGCAGGTGCCGCCGCGGCCAGAGGCATACCGATCTCCCGAGCGCGCCGCGTGAGCCATGTCTCCGTGGGGTGGCAACGGTCCACCCACGACGGTTGGGTGGCGGGTTCCGGCAATTCCAGTTCAACGCTTAGCCCCTGGTCCCACTTGGTGCCAGGGGTTTTGTCGGGGCCATGGCTGATAAGGCGGAAATGCTTGGAATCGAGAATTTCATATCGGATCGGGTTACCCCAGAGGTCGGTCCCCAGCTTGCCGGTTAGATCAGTCTCCGGCGGCAACTTGCCATCGTGTCCGCTGATGCACTCCTCAACCTGTGCTGCGGCTGACTCAAAGACAGCTTGCCCTGGAATGGTCAGTTCGGGGCTGGCGTCCTTTTTGTATTTCATCACGAAATCATCCGCAGTGCCGGTCTGGCCGTCGTAGCCAGCCAGCACCAAGGTATGTGGGGCCTCGCGCGAGGCTATCGGCAGCGCCACATTAGCGAGTGCGGCTTGTTGCTCTGCGGCGCTGGGGATTTGAATGAGACTGGCGGTGGTGGAGGTAAACATGTTGCCGAGCCACACAGACAACAGGAAAAGCGACATGATGATCGACTTCATGTTCTTCGGGGCCTGGGTGTAGGCAAATTCCAAGCCGACGATGGAGACCATGATTTCCGCGGCGGTTACAATAATGAAGCAGAGCAATTGCCAGCCGATAGAGGGCGAGAGCCCGCGATCAATCCACGATTGCACCAACGTGGTTAAAGCATACGAGAGAGTCACCAGAAACAACCCGCAGCCGATTTTGCGCAACGGAGTGACCCGGAAAAAGCGCTTCATGAATGGATAGATAACAAACGTGAACAGCGGGATGAATACCAAGATAAGGATCGGGTTGATCGCTTGGATCTGGCTGGCCAGCCATGTGATGCCCAGAAAATGGCAATTCATCTGCCCGGCCTGGAATACCCACGACGAGGACGTCTGGTCATAGAGCGACCAGAAGACCGCGAAAAAACCAAACAGCGGGATGAGCTTGGCTAGCGCCACCATGCCCTCGCGCGACGCTAACTCAGCGAAGAACTTGCGGCTGCCGGCAGCCGGGATATGGGCGAATTTGTGGCGCCCCATCCAGAATAACAGTGTGGCGATGGCCATCAGCACCCCCGGCACCCCGAACGCCCAGTGCGGGCCGTACCACTCTAACAACCAAGGCGTGAGCAGGGTGGAAAACACCGAGCCGAAGTTGATGGAGAAATAGAACCAATTGTACACCCGGGTGAGCAGGTGTTGGTTAGATGGGCCGAATTGGTCACCGACATTGGATGAGACGCAGGGTTTGATGCCACCCGAACCAATGCAGATAAGCAGCAACCCACCAAATAACCAGTTCGTTGAGTGCCCGTGCGTCCCCATCAGCGCCAGCGCCGCATGCCCTCCGCAATACACCAGGCTGAGCAGCAGAATCGTGCGGTACTTTCCTAGAAAAATATCGCTGAGCAAGGCACCTAACAATGGCGTGAAATACACCCAGGCGGCAAATGCGTGGAAGTGCTCTACAGCCTCGGCCTCCGGCATTGGCGAGCCGCCAGCGCCATCCATCAGGTAGAGGTACTTCACCATGAAGATCCCCAATATCGTACGCATGCCGTAAAACGAAAACCGTTCGGCGGCTTCGTTGCCAATGATCCACGCTATGCCTGGCGGCATCTGCTCAGTGTCAATGGCGGTGGTTCGGCGGGACATGGGGAGCTATTTTTAATTCGAGTTGTTGGCTCGTGGATCGTGGCGCGGCGGATGGTGACGCAATGCGCGGGAATATCAAATGCCATTTCATTGCCGCAGCGGATGGGACCGACGAGGTCGCACAACCAACAAACGCGTGTCTCTGGAACGGAAAGAAATGGCGACAACTCCCCTCCCCTGCCGGGACACAAGGAAAATAACTGTGCCAAATACAGCGAATGGCTGGCTGATTTCATCCGCAATGTGCGCAAGGACGTGGGTGCGCCTCACTTACCGTTTGTCATCGGCGTGATGGGAGTGGGCGGAAATTCTGGCGATGCCAATGCCAGCAACCTCGCGTTTCGCGAGGCGATGGCGGCGCTACCCGAGTTCAAGGGTAATGTGATTGTGTGTGCCTTAATGTGGTGGTGCCTTAGCCTCAGGTGATTGCTCTATGCCAATGCTTGAACCCGCGCGCGGGGCTAATTTTTCGGCAAGGTCTCAGTGTTGGCAGGCGGGATAGCGGGTGGCGACTGTGGCGGAGGGGCGGCAGCGGCAGATTCATTCTGGTTCTCCGCCTTGGCCTTGCGCCATGAACGAAGCTGCGTGGGCTCGGCACCCACGGGTGGGGCCGGGGGCTCGGCACCCGGAATTTTTGGAGCCAGCAGAGCGGGCAGGACATCGCCCGCGCGGTCTTTTTCGAATCGCTCTAACGCCTTACGCCATGCCGGGATCAAGTCGGGATTGACCTCCGCCGCAGGACTGGCCATTTCCGGCATCGGCAACTTGGAATTTTCAAATTTAACTAACAAGCCACGGAAAACCATGCGTTCTTGGCTCATAAAATCGCGCCAATTGACGTCCTGCAGCAAGGCCGTACCAGCCTCGGTATCGCCGTTGAGGACACGTGCGGTGCCTTCGAGAGCGGCAACCATCATCGGAGCCACACCTTTACCGATGCGCACTTTAGGCAGCAAGTCCAGGGCGTCTGCGGGGCGTTCGTCTAGCATATATGCCAACATCAGAGTCGAGTTGTACACGGGTTTATCCTGGCGTTCGATGAGTTTGCTCATTACAGCAAGCACCTGTGAGGCGGGCATCACACCTTGGAGCAAAGCGAAATAATAGGCGTTGTTGAGCAATTCAGGGTTGCGTGGTTCGAAGCGCAGCAAGGTGCGGAACATCGCCATCAAGTCCTCCGAGCGGCCCTTGGCCATCAATGATGCGAACACCGGCAACAGGTCGGCGTACGGCGGCAGTTGGCCCCAGCCCAGGCGCACCGCCGCGACCCACGCATCCTCTGCGGCGTCTTTGGCACCGCAGCGTTGCGCGTTGCGGGCGAGGTCGATGCAACGGTTGCGGGTGGTATCGTAAGCCGCATGGTTGAGGGCGCGTGTCCAAGCGGCGCTGGAGCCAATCAGATCGCCCTTGGCGGCGGCCTGGTTGGCTTGCACGAGTTCTATTTCTACGAAGTCGGCGGAGGCTGGAGGGGCGGCGAGTGCAGTGGCGATAGCGTCCTCCTTTTTCAAACTCAAAAGGGCGTTGAGACGGGAGATGAAGGCATCGGAGTGGGTCTTGGCAGATTCTTCTAGCAAGCGGACGGCCATCTCGGCTTGGTCATGGCGCAGCAACCAGGTGCCGAGCACCCCCGGATCGGTGGCTAGGAACCGCTGGCTAGCCAGTTCATAAACGCGCGGCGCGGACTCCGGGTGGGCGCTGAGTGCCGGTTGCAAGCCTGTCAAGTGATGCAATGCGGTGGCTTGCGGCTGATTTTTGAGCCACGCCGGCAGATCCGGCAGTATCCCGTTTTCGGCCAGCCCACCGGGCACCTCGCCTAGGAGAAGCAATGCGTCCAAGGCTTCGGTGTCGGCTTTGGCGGCTAGCAAACCTGCAAAAATCTTTTGCGCCTCCGCCATGCGTTCGGGAGTCGGCCGGCTGCATAGCGTACGCAGCAATTCGAGCCTCACCTTGGGCCCTTCATCCGGTTGAGCCACCTCACGCAAGCAATTTTCGGCGAGTCCGAGTTGTCCGCGTTGGATGAGCAAGGGGACCAGAGCCGCTCGGAAGGCCGCTTGGTTGCGGTAAATTTCCGGCAAGCTGGCATAAGCGCTCAGGGCCACAGCTTGCGGGGCTTGGAGCGCCATGACCTCGAGAGCTTCGAGCAAGTCCTCGCGGGTGGCCCGGGAGTCGGTAAAAAGTTCTGCGGCGGCCATGTAGGTATTAGGCGAGCCGAGTTTGCTGAGGGCGCGAGCCCAGATGCGGTAGGCGTTGAAATCTTGGCGAGCCATCAGCACACTGCGGGCGGCGTCGCGAGCGGCGCTCCAATCGCCATGGCTTGCGGCGGATTTGGCGGCTAACAGATTTTGATTGATGCGGTACTCGCGAAATGACCTGTACGCAGGCTTGGCGGCAAGACCAAGGGCAAGGAGCGCCGCGACGCACCACGCGGCAATCTTCTTGCGCCGAGCTTTAATTTTTTTCCGGACTTTTGAATTGGCGCTGAAATTCTGGATATCAGCGTGAACCGTTTGTGATGTCCAGCGGGCCATAGGGGGCAAATGTCAGTATTTCTCGTGAAGCATTGCCTCAGTCCCAAGATACAATCCATGAAGCCACAAGAGGGAGGATTTGACCTAGCGGCAACATTTTTTGTCTTGGTAAGGCCATTAGAGCCGTTCGCCGAGGGAGCCTGCGGTCCAGGCATCGAGCAAGGCCACCATATCAGGAAACGCCGCGGATCGGCCCGAGCGGACGAAATGCCCGCTGGCGCAGTTGCCAGCTAACAGCATGGTGGCGTCATCGAATCCGCGCAACGCCCCGGCCAGACAGCCAGCACCAAAATTGTCGCCCGCGCCGGTGGAAATGAGCGGCTCGCGGCAGAACGGACCGGCCACATAGACCGTGCCGCTGGCACTGGCGCAGGCGGCGCCATCGTTGGGGTGAATGATCACCTGGTCCACCGCGATGCGCGAGCGCAGCAAGCTGGCGAGTTCGGCCACCGCCTCTGGCTCCATGCGGCCGTGATAGGCAGCGCCGAAGACCTCGCCCATTTGCCAGGCTTCTTTCAGGTTGAAACTCAGGAGTGTGCGGCACTGCCGGGTGATCGGTCCGAGGCGGGCCAGCAAGTCTTCCCTGTCGGCCATCGGGCGGGTTTCAAACTCCGCCAGATCCATGAAAAACACCACTTCCTTGGCTGCCACGCCGAGGGTGGCCAGGCGTTCAGCCAATTGGCTCCAGATGGTGCCGGCGTGGGGGAGTTTGCCCCAGTTGACCGCGCTGATAAAGCTGGCGGCCTTGAGTTGAGCATCGAGTTCAGCGTCACCGACACATTCCAACAACCGCTCCCAGGTAACCTGTCCGCAGGCGGCCATATCGCACAGCATCACTTTGCCGTCGGTGAACTCAAGACAGGTGGTGTGCGCCGGGGCCGCCAGTGTGTACAGGCGTTTGAGCTTGCCGCCCAGTGCTTCCTGATAGATAGGCAGCACCTCGCCGGCTCCCATCGCACCGATGTAGGTGACGTCAATCGCAGCGCCGTGGATGTCATGCATTGCGGCGGCAAATAACGGGCCATTGCCGCCGAATTTGTCGCCCAGGTGGCGAACCGGATAGGACGCGGCGATACCCGCGGCAGCCGTCACCTTGGGGCCGAACTCGGCCATGGATGCCGGTGTTTGCAAGCGCACGAACGTGTCGATAAAGCCGTCGAAGCCGCACAGGCCGGCGAGTCGCGGTTGGTTGGCAGCGGCCAGGGATTTGAATTGGGCAATCACTGCGGCGAGTGACGCAACATTGTGATAAATCGTGATTGGGGAGGTCATGGACATTTGAGGAAGGGGAATAATACGAAAACGACCGCCCCCCGGGTGGGAGTGCGGCCGTGGAAATATAAGTGCGGCAAGCGCAGGCGTTTAGCCCTTGCTGGCTGCCGTGCGGGCCTTGCGGATAATGCTGGCCACGGTTTCCGAGGCCTTGGCACCCACCGATAGCCATTTGTCGGCCTTTTCCAGATCGATGCTGAAATTGGTACCTTCGACCAGTGGATCATAGGTGCCAAGTTGCTCGATATAGAGGCCGTCACGGCGTTTGCGGCTGTCCACAGCCACGATTTTGTAATAAGGACGATCTTTGGTCCCTTTGCGATTAAGTCGGATAGCTACAGCCATGGTGGTGCGTCGTTTCAGTTCCCGGAAGCGGGTCGAAGCGCAATTTGCGAGAAGAACGCGCACTTGCCAAGAGAAAAGCGCAGGTTTTTTTGCAGATCGCGCAATTTCCTTAATTTCCTTGCTGCGAAGGGATCAGGGCGGCCCCCACCAGGCATGCACGCTAAGGGGCCACGACCTTATTGACGTGTCTGAGGAGCCGCGCCGACGAGGCTGGAGAGGTGGCGGTTGAGGCTGGCCAGGGTGGCCGCATCGGTGACTTTTTCCCCATCGGCGGTGGTGACGTAGAGGGTATCCATGGCCACGCCTTTTTCGGTGCAGATACGGGCGTGGGCGGTATTGAGGGCGTGCTGGTTGATGGCCAGAAAAAGGTCGTGGAGCAAGCCGATACGGTCGAGCGCTTGGATTTCCACTGTGGTACAGGTAGGATGGAGGTTATTGCTGACGTATGCTTGGACGGGCACGGCGATATCCGTGGAGGAGCGGGGGATGAGGAACTCGGCGCTGCGGCGCAGGTAGAGGTCCGGTTCGTAGGTAGCGGCCAGCAACAGGGTGTGGAAGCACTCGAGAAACCCCTTGCGCACGGCGGCATCGGCGACGGGCTCGAAGTTGGTGGTGCAGACATGGAAGATATCAACGACGATGCCGTCGCTGCGGGTGAAGAAATCCGCGGCGAGGATATTGAGATGGCATGCGGCGAGTGCGCAGCAGAGTTTTTCCAAAAGCAGGGGTTGGTCGCGGGTCGCCAGCACCAACTCGCTGTAGCCTTTTTCGTCGTGGTCAATCCATTTGATGCAATGGACAAAGGGGGTGTCGGCGGCGGTTTCCTGCTGTAGGAAATGCCGCACGCTGCGGACTTGAGTGAGCACCTCGCTGGCCTGGCGGAAGGCGAAGGCGGAGGCTGGCATGCGTTCGAAGTGTTGCTCGACATCCGGGTGGTAGTCGGCTCGCATCAGGTGGAGCACTTCATCGCGCAAGGAGAGGCGTTCGGCATCGAGTTGGCGGGAATACTCGGCGCGTCCGCCGCCGGCGAGGAAGCGGCGGGTGGCGGAGTAGAGTTGGAGCATGAGGCTTTCTTTCCAACCGGTCCATGCCTCCGGTGCCGTGCCGTTCGAATCGGCGAAGGTAAACAAAAACAATGCGTCCAAATAGCTGGGCGATTTGACGATGGCGGCAAACTCCGCTATAACCTCCAAATCCTCAAGGTTGCGGGTGGTGGCGGTGCGATAGAACGTCAGGTGGTTGTCCACCAAAAACATGATCAGTGAGCGGCGCGGACCGCGAATCTGCATGCGGTTGCACAGACGCGAGGCGAGCATCGCCGATCCGTCGATATGTTCGCGTACGTTTTCGGCGCGGCCTGTATCGTGCAAAATAACCGCCAGATGCAGCGCGTACGGATCGGCTATCTCATGCAACAACCGTCGGTAAATTTCCCGTCTCGGCGTATTTTCCTCGATGAGTTCGTCCAGTTGGTCGAGGCAGCGCAGCGTGTGTTCGTCGGCCGTGTAGCGGTGGAAAAACTCGTGTTGGACGAGGCAATCCAGCGCCCCGAATTCCGGTAAATAGCGCCCGAGAAACCCGACGCGGTGCATTTCCCGCAAGGTGCTGGCTACCTCGCCCTTGCGTTCCAAGATAGCTTGGAACGTCTCGCGAATCGGCTTGGAGCAGCGGAAGGCGCGGTCGATGGTATCCCAGTGGTCTTGGACGAGTTGGCGTGCCTGTGGGCTGAGTCGCAGATGGCGCACCTGACAGTGCTGGAACAGACGCATCAGGCGTTGGGGGTCGTCTGTGAAAATTGCCGGATGAGCCGGGAAAATGCGTCCTTCGCGGGCGATAAACCCATCGAATTCCTCTTGGGGTTTGCGCCGGAATGTGAGGAACGAGCGCAGACCGCCATCCGGACGGTTTTCCTGCTCGATCTGGAAAACTTCCATGAGCGAGCTGCAATGTTGATAGAGGTTGAGGGTGTGGCGGTAGTACTCGCGCATGAATGCCTCGGTGCGGCGCAGGATATCACGCTGGGGATAGCCGAGGGCGGTGGAGACCACGCCTTGGAGGCGCAAGGTGAGTTGGTCGGTGGGGGCGAGGGTATGGTAATGGAGTTCGTTGCGGACGTTGTGGAGGAAATCCACGGCGGCCTCGATTTCGCGGCGGGCGGTGGGGGTGAGGCTGGCATCGGCGACCATGGATGAGAGATCTGAGTTGCCGCGTTTGACGCGGCAGACGCACAGCAAATTATGATAATCGTCGAGCCCGCCACAGCTCTCCTTCACGTTGGGTTCTTGCAGAAACACCGTGCCAAAGGACTTCTGGTGGCGCCCCCGCATCTCTTGACGCAGAAATTCGAAAAATGCCGCCTGCCCTTTGGCTAGACATTCGCGGCTCATTTTCCGCTCAAAGCGCCGGAATAAACCCGCATCACCACTAACTCACCTTGCATCAGTGAGC
>JBAXOP010000072.1:0-20009 GCA_037133195.1 Verrucomicrobiota bacterium
AGATGCCGCCTTTGTCCTTCATCAGGTAAGGCTTCATGCGCGGATTCCATTTTTTTGTCTGATGGCCGTAATGGACGCCAGCGTCCACCATTTCGGTGATGAGTTCGTTGATCATGTTATTAGTGGTTTCCCGCCTTGATTCAGGACGGGCGATGTTTGAAGATCCGCCGCATGCAGGGTCCCTCCGGATCTTCGTTGGTTGAAATGCGACGCAAGGAGGGGCAGACGAGATAGGGATGCCGATACCACTTGGCAAGAGAAATCCTGGTTTTTTTTGGAAAATTTCCGCCAGGTTCACAGGCAGGGGTCGCAGAAGATGCCGCTATTGAATCACCTCTCCGGGTTCGGGGCTTCTGAACTTCCTGAGCTAGGCCTCTGGCTTACCCTCTGGCTTGCGCTCGGGGTGGGGGAACTCACTGGCATCGATTTTGCCGTCCTTATTGCGGTCCAATTTATCAAAGCGTTCTTTCTGTAGTTTCTCGTCCAGACTTCTAATAAACGGTGCCTGCCGGAACTCTTCAAACGTCAGCGCCCCGTCACCATCCTTGTCGAGTAGTCGGAATAAGTGGCGCGGATCGTGTGGCGGTGCCTCCGGGCCGGGGCGTTCACCCGCCGGATGATCCGCCGGTGAAATGACCCCGTCGCCATTGACGTCGAGGCGGCGAAATAGCGCCTCCTGTTGCTCTGGCGGGAGTTTTTTAACAAAATCACCCGCCTTGAACTCATCTAGGCTGATTACGCCGTCCTTGTTGGTATCCAAGTCCCACAAGTGCTGCATTCGCTGATGTTTGCCATCCTGGGGCTTGACCGGCGACTCCAATTCCTCGCGGCTCAAAACCCCGTCGCCATTCTTATCCAAACGCTTGAACAGGTCCTCGCGCTTATCCGCCGGCAACAGCGCAATGCGTTTCATTGCAAAAAATTCCTCTCGCGACAGCAACCCGTCATCATTGGTATCTGCCAGTTTCCAAACATCTGAAAAGTGTTGCTGTCTGCGCCGGGCGCCTTCGCCTTCCGGTGCTCCGCCACTTGTCGGCGTTAGCGTGGCTGCCAAACACAGGCTAGGCAGCCAGAAACATGCCGATACGAGTGAAGTTGGGATTGTTTTCATGAGATAACGGGCTTATCTAGCCCTGAGACAACGGAACCGCCAGAATAAACTCCCCAATCCACAAAAAGTTTCGTCAAGCGTTGCGCCAACCACTCTTTCCTCATTTCCGATGCATATCAGCGATATCCTCTCCTCCCGTAAAACCTCGCTATCTTTTGAGTTTTTTCCGCCGCGAGCCGTCGCCGCTTGGGAAGATCTCTATCAGACTATCCGCGACCTCGAACTCCTCGCCCCTGCTTTCGTCTCGGTCACCTATGGGGCCGGCGGCGGTACCCGCGAACTCACCCACGACCTGGTCGTGCGTATCCAACAAACTACTGCCATCCCTCCCACGCCCCACCTCACCTGTGTCGGCCACACCAAGTCGGAGGTCGAGGCCATTCTCGAGCGCTACGCTGCCGCTGGTGTGTCCAATATACTAGCTCTGCGCGGCGACGCTCCGCGCGATGTGCCGAACTACGATTGGTCGCACGGCGACTTCCGGCATGCGGCTGACTTGGTCGCGTTCATCCGCCGGTTCAATGACAGCGGTCGCCACCCCGATCCGCGCGGCTTTGGCATCGGCGTGGCAGGGTTCCCCGAGGGCCACCCCGATACCCCAAACCGGCTCGCGGAACTCGATTTTATCAAGCAAAAAGTCGATGCCGGAGCCGATTACATTTGCAGTCAGTTGTTCTTTGATAATCACGATTTTTTCGACTTTCGCGACCGCTGTGTGCTCGCCGGTATCCGCGTTCCAATAATCGCCGGCATCATGCCGGTCACCTCGCTTCAAGGCATGCGGCGGATGGCGGAATTAGCCGCCGGTGCCCGCTTTCCAGCCGCGTTGCTGCGTGCGTTAGACCGGGCCAATGCTCATCCCGAGGCGGTCGAGCGCGTCGGCATCCACTACGCCGCCGCGCAATGCGCCGGCTTGTTGGATAATGACGTCACTGGTATTCATTTCTACACTCTCAACAAAAGTCACGCCACGCGTGAAATCTACGCCAGTCTGGGTCTCAGCCCCAGCTAATACAAGGCCCATGTGGACCGGGCATCTTGCCCGGCGGCTTATGTGGGAAGAATGGATGGTGCCTAGCGCAGGTTGCATTCGCCCAGCACTGGCGCTTGCGGGCAGGATGCCCGCGTCACGTGGCCCGGGCATCCTGCCCGGAGCCTCTTTTCAAACAACCCGTAAATAAGTCAACAGTATTGGGCATCACAGCCCAGCTCTGCGCTGGCGCACGGCGAGGGCCAATTCGTCGAGCACTTCGACGGTGCCGTCCCAGTTGATACAGGCGTCGGTGACGGATTGTCCGTGCACTAGCTGCGAGAGGTCGGGGCCGGCTGGCTGGTTGCCTTCGACGAGGTTGGACTCGATCATCACGGCGGTGATGGCGCGCGAGCCGGCTGCGAGTTGTTGGCACAGATTGCGGGCTACCCGCGGCTGGTTGCGGTAATCCTTGGACGAGTTGCCATGCGAGCAATCCACCATCACATAGGGCGGCAATTCTTGCTTGCGCAGCATCGCCTCCACCCCTTCAATGCTCGCTTGGTCGTAGTTCGGCCCGGTTTTCCCACCACGCAGAATAAGATGGCAAGTGGCATTGCCAGCGGTGGAAATGATCGCCGACACCCCTTGCTTGGTGACGGAAAGAAAATGGTGCGGGTGGGAGGCTGACTCGATAGCATCCAGAGCGATTTGGATTGAGCCGCCTGTGCCGTTTTTGAAACCCACCGGCATGGATAGGCCGGAGGCCAGTTCGCGATGAATTTGCGACTCGGTGGTGCGTGCGCCGATGGCTCCCCAGGCAATCAAATCCGCGATGTATTGCGGGGAAATCGTATCGAGAAACTCGGTGCCCGCCGGCAGCCCCATGGTCGCAAGATCCAGCAATAGCTTGCGGGCAACGCGCAACCCGTGGTTGATATCAAATGAGTCGTCCAGATGTGGATCATTGATCAAGCCCTTCCAGCCAACCGTGGTGCGCGGTTTCTCAAAATAGACCCGCATGATGATGAGCACATCGTCCTGTAGCCGGGTGGCCTCTTGCTTGAGGCGGGCTCCATATTCCATCGCCGCATCCGGATCGTGGATCGAACATGGGCCCACCACTGCCAGCAACCGGTCATCCTTGCCGCGCAGAATCGCCTCAGCCTCGCTTCGGGTGGTAGCCACCAATTCCGACGCTTGATCGGTCACGGGCAGATAATAGGCCAGCACCGCCGGGGATATCAGCGGATTGAGGCCGGCAATGCGGAGGTCGTCGGTGCGGTGGCGGGTCACGCCGCCAAGCCTAGCTGGCCTTGACTGCAACGCAAGGACAAGTGTGCTCCATCCGGACAACAAGAAAAAAGCCCCACCCAGACGGGAGGGGCCTTTTTTGGTAGGCTCAAAACTCAGTCCTGCGCCTGATCAAACTCAGCGGCGGCGGCGGCGAAGCAGCGTGAGCGTGCTCAGTCCGCCTAACAATATTGTGGAGGGTTCCGGGATGGCATTATAGGTGTAAGCCACAGAAAACTGCGTATTGACGCCGACACTACTCGCGTTCACCTCATAGGAAGTACCCGTTGTGGTGATTGCGAATATATTTTGCGCTTGGAAGGTGACCGTTCCTGCACCTCCGGATGATTGGTAGGCACCGAAGTAGTCGGCGGCGATGGTTTGGTTGCCGATCAACGTATTTTGTCCAGCGTTAATCGCCAAAGTCTTCGCGTTGCTTGGTGCGATAGTCGCTGTGGTCCATGAATCGGTGGTGCCCACATTCAGTCGTGTTTTGTTATCATCCGCATAACCGAGGCCGGCTGTCCCATTTACCGCGAAAATATCAGTACATGAACTAAGATTCACCGTAAGGACGTCGTTATTTGTGACAACAGGACTGCCTAGCAAATTGCCGCTGGTCACCGTGACCACGACGCCGGTGAGCGTGCCAAGGTCGCTGTTGAATTTATTAACGTCGAAGTTCAGCGTTGTGCCCTGTGTAAACTGAGTTGAGGAATACTCAGTGATGGTCGTCGCAGCTGAAGTGAGCCCGGTGAGGGCGCATGCGATGAGTAGAATTCGTGTTTTCATTTGGGGTGTATCTCTATTTTTGTTTTTTGTACGGGGATCTCTGTGCGTTTGCTGTATAACTGGGATTCGTAATCCCGGTCGCCGGCAATTTCCCCGAAAATTCCATGGTGGCAAATTTTTTTTTCGAATTTCTTCAGTTTTTTTCCGGAATTCATTTCATGGGGGGACTGGCACAGGGGTGGGATGTCGTCTGTGCAAGGAAAATCAAAGGATTTTCAGGTGACCAGGGGAGGTAATGCCATGGGGCTATGAGGCGAGCCGGCGGAAAATCATGACACCTGAGATAGCAAAACCGATGGCCGTCACGGCGTGGCGCACGATCGGCCTGGGGATACGCTGCGACAGGCTGGCACCGAGGTAATAACCGCTCAGAGCCCCCACGGTCATCACGCCCGCTTTGTTCCAATCGACCATTCCGCAAGTGACGAACCACGCCGCGGCGACCAGATTGATCAACGAGCCGAGCAAGTTTTTCAGGGCATTCATTTGGTGAATGTCGCTCAGGCCGATGAAGCCCAGCGAGGCGAGCATGAGGATGCCGATACCCGCACCGAAGTAGCCGCCATAGAGAGCAACCGCGAATTGAAACGCCACGGCAAGCCAGGGAGCGGTGGTGTGGCGGGGCCGGGTATCCATGCTTGCCTGCCCCAGCCATTTTCGGATCCCTTCCTGGAGGAGAAACAACACCGTGGCAAACAGAATCAGATATGGTGCCAGCGCGGCGAACAAGGGGTCGCCACTGCGGGTGAGCAAGAGACTGCCGAGCCAACCACCCAGAAGACTCACCGGTACCAAGCGCCCGAGCCAGTGGTGGACGGCGGGAAAATGATTTTTGAAGCTCAAAATACTGCCGGCCGTCCCGATGACCAGTGCTGTGGTGCTGGTGGCATTGGCGATCATGGGGGAGGTGCCGAAATACAGCAACACAGGAAACGTCAGCAAGGTGCCTCCGCCCGCCACGGCATTGATCATGCCAGCGGCGGTACCTGCCAAAACGAGTGCAATGATTTCAACCCAAGGCATGCCGGGGGGATTGTGCGGAAGCTTTCCGCGATGGCAAGGCTAGCTTCGTTCAGCCCCAGCAAGGATCACAGTTACGGAACTCTAAGAATACCCTTGCCCTTGATGTGCTTGGGGGCCGTACCAGAGCTGTAAGTGCCAGTTGGTTGTGCTTTCCCATCGAGATAGAGTTTGCCAACCCGCATCTCACCTTTAAAACCCAGATCCAGCATCGCACCTTCGGAAACATAAACATCTGTCTTGTCTCCCAATCCGTGTGCGCTCGCAATTGACAGCGTCCCTTGCTTCAGCGTTGTAGGTCCGGTATATGTATTAGCACCGGAGAGCGTCCAGGTGCCGGTGCCGGTCTTGGTTAGGGATGTGATCGCCTTGCCGGCGCGGTCATGGGGATTGGCGATACCGCCGGCGAGATCGCCGCTGCCGGCGGTATCACCCTTGAGGACGATCGTCTTGTCTGCACCGTAGCCAGAGATCACACAAGTGCTGGTAAACTTGAGCAGGCCCGTGCCTGAGTGGTCAAAGGTCACCGTCGATTTCTTTCCCGCTAGATTGATCACGCGGTCGGTGGTTTCGCCTTTACCGGTATAGATCAGGGAGCAATCGCCATCTTTCTTGTCTTCGCCAATGACGATCTCGCCCGCTTCAATGTCCAACGGCGCGCCCAAGCTGCTGCCGGGTTTGCCAGTACCTTTGGCGAAACTGTTGAATGACGCAATACTCAGTGCGCCGCCCTCAAGGATCGTCTGGCCCGTATAGGTGTTGTTGCCCGAGAGTTGCAGGGTGCCGGCCCCGCATTTCTTTATTAGAAACGAGCCCCCGCCCGTCCCTTTGGCATCCGTTATGTTCGCTGCAATAATAACCGGACTGGTGGCTTGGGTGGTGTCCAGGCAAAATACCGAACCGCCCATCAGGCCGTTATTATTGATGGATGTGGTTAGGTTTCGCAGAAAAGTGCCGACTTGTTCTCCGGTGAATTCGCCCGGGCCGCCGGCACTGAGTCGCAGCGTCGCCGCCTTATGCACAGTTATGTTTGCAGGCGTCCATTTCGTCGGATCCGCATTGTAAAGCCCCGCGGCTTTTTTCACAACCAGCGTGCCGGGAAATACCGTGGTCGGACCGGCGTAGGTGTTAGCACCATGGAGGGTCACGCAGCCACCTGGCACCATGCTGAGGTACGTGCCATTGGTGCCAAACAAGGTAAAGCCGCCGGGGCCGCTCATGGCACCGGAAATATTACAATCACTGATGAAACCGGCGATTCCGTTTAGTTTGACGGGACCGCTCAAGGCGCAACGAAAAAGCGTGCCGTGGTTGATGATCAGAGGGTTGGCTAGAGCGCCATCGGTGGACAGTGTGCCGAAATTGTCCAAAGTCACCGGCCCGGTTCCCAGTCCATCATTTTTTCTCACGTTAATTTTGCCGCCGTTGATGAAGGTGCCACCGCTGTAGGTATTGCTATTGTTGATTTGCAGAATGCCGAAGTGCATATCATGGAAGTTGATCCCGGCCACGTTGGCATCCCCGAAACTGTTCAGAACCAGAGCACCTGTACCCGCAATCACCTCATTGAAACTGATATAGCAATTGGGATCTTTGTCAGATACCGTATTGACCGCCAGATCTGCCTGGAGGTTTAGCGGCACGTTGAGGTCAACCCTCGAGCACTTGCCTGCATTGATCGTAGGCGCAACTCCCTTGGCTCCATTCCTAGCGAATGTCATGCCATTGCCACTCAGGACCATTCCCCCGCAACTATCTGCCAATATAAGACGGTTGAGTAAAAACCCCGCTTTAAAATCATTATTAACGGCACAAGGGCCGGACTGGCTGAAGTTCAGCACATAGTCGCACTGGCCGGAAATCGCCGGCGCGGCTCCGTTAGTTAGATTATTCGACCATCTTGGGGCATCGCTCAATTTGCCAGCCTCCGCCTTGCCCCACGTAAAAACATTGGGCCGGGTTTTATCGGATGGCGTCACGACGCCGACGGGTGCGGACTGCTTCACAGTAGTCTTGTCCACAGGCGCTTTACTCTCGTTGATGGCTTCGGGTGCCGCGGGTTTAGGCACGCCGCAGGGTTTCTCCTCCGACGCTAGGACGACGGGCCCTGGATCTTTAATGTTGGCTGCCGTCGGTGGCAGCTTGGCGGCTTTTACCGGATCGACATATTCGGCCAGATCGCGCAGTGCGATGACCTTGTAATGGTTATCTTTCAAATACTGCATCTGCACCTTGAAAACCTCTGGGGCCAGGGAAACCGGGGGATGCTCCATGTCAGGCACGCCGTGGTAACATATAGCGACGATCTTGCCGCCAGCGGCCTGCCGCACCATTTTGACAAAGCCCTCAAGGTTGTCGCACCACATAGATGGAATCTCGAAAGGATTATCCACCGTCGGCCGGTAGGCGCGGTTATGGCCGCCCCGTGCAAAGATATATCCGGCTGCCGCTAGTTCGGGGGTTACATTCGCTTGGTGCAAGGGCCAGGCAATGGTTGTGGGCTTGGGAACATGATTGGACAGCAACTCATCCTCCATGGCCATCATCGCGTCGAATCCCGATGAATGACCGGCTGAGTGGTTGCCGATTTCGAAGCCAGCATCGGCCAGCGCCTTCATTTGCCGAAAGGTCATGTACCAATCCTTGCGCGTCTTGAACGAATCGAAATCGCAGACATAGAACCCGCCGTTGAATCCAAACGATTTCAGGATCGGAGCCACCACGGTATATCCGCTGACGGGTCCGTCATCAAAGGTGAGGATAACAATCTTATCCGGGATGGGCTTGCGCAGCACTCCGTTAGGATCGGGGACGGCCAAGGGCTGGGCGGCGGCGAGGGCACTCAGCGCCATGGAGGCGAACCAGGTACTGGTGATGAGGAATGATTGTTTTATCATATAATTGAGATCGGTGTGAGGTTGGATGAGAATTCCTGCGCATGGCAGCTAGTGCTTCGGCACTCGCCATTGTCTAAAGAGAGTAGCGGGCAGGATGCCCGCACCACGGTGGCGCGGGCATCCTGTCCGCCGCCTTATCGTTCTTAGCTGACTGCATTGGTTATACATACCGAATTACCCTGGCTAGGGGCCGCCGACCAGCACGCCGAGTCCTTTCAGGGTTCTGGGAAGACCGCTTGCGTTATAGGTGTCGGCGGCTTGTGCTTCGCAGTCGATACTGAGCTTGGAGTTCATGCGCTGGGGGCGGGGCATTGGATACCGGCGAGCATCAGCGGTTTGGTGTCACGGCCGCCAGCGGCACCTCGCAGAACGTGAGGGCGGCAACGCCGTTTTTGCCGTAGAGCAGTTTCGCCTGGTTGCCGTCCCAGCCGATGCCCTTTAGATAGGTGATGGTTTTGGCCGTGGATGCTCCGGCCAATTGGAGCTTGATGAATTTTCCGGATTTGCTGCCGGAGACCACCTTGGCGGGCTCCCCGTCCAGCAAAAACAAGTCCTTGGTCGCATCAATCCAGTCCATATCCTGGCCGAAATCCAAGGTGATTTCATTGTGAGCGGCGGTGGTGAAGCCGGCGCGTTGCAGATTAGGAGCGCCGAACACCGCGCCCGGTTGGTAGCCGTAGTGGTCTTGTTCCAGCAAGGGGCTCATCAACTCGGCAAATTTCTGATAGCCGGCCGGTACATAATGGCAACCGGACCCTGGTTTGATGCCCACGGTGGTCATGATGCGCATGTTGGAATAGAGATTGGGCAGCGTCCGCTGGACCTCGCGCAGCAGGTCATTGCGGGAAACATCCCCGCAGGCCGATGGCCATATTTGATAGATATAATAATTCCTGATGTTCGGATAGTCCTGTTTCCAGGCGGCGGACAGGTCCACGAATAATTGTTGGTAGCTCTTGTAATCGTAGTCGCCAGTCGGCGCGCCGGAGCCTTGGTCTTGTTCACCTTGGTGCCACAGCACGCCGCGGATGCCATGTGTCAGCGCGGCTCCCTTGACGCGTGTCAGCAGCCTGCCGTAGATGGTGGCCGGGTCCTCGGGGTATGCCTCGTTGCGCTGGTGCTGGTCGATGCGGGTGCCGCCGACTGCCCCGTTGATGATGCAGATGGGAATGTGATAGGTCGCGACCAAGTGGGCAGCCAGATCCATGCCCCAATAGCCGATCCACCAGTTAGTGCCGGCTTTGACGGCGTCGCCCCAGCCGCCATTGTAACTGCGGATCCACGGGTTGGTGGTGGTGTCCTTGCCGGGCGCTGTGGCTTCAGCATTCGACTGCCCCTGGATGATATATGCGTCGCCGCACACCAGGTTGCTGGCAGTATGGAGCACGGTTTCAACAGCTCCCTTTTTGACGCCTAACTCGATCTTGTATTTGATGAGGCCCGGCTTGAGCTTAACAGCAAAGGCATAGCATTTGTCAGCCGTGGGTTTTTGGGTTTCGGTTTTGACGAGCTTGTCATCGGCGTGGATTTTGAGGAATACCGAATCAGCGGGTTCAGTTAGGGTGCCATTGTCAACCAGCGTGCCTTCGTTGGTGTCGTCACGGGCATAGAATTGATTGTCTACGGGTTTCTCATCTTTGGCGGGCTGGCGTTGCACCCAGGCATCCTTGGCGGGTTCCTTGACCACGATATGGATCGCCTGTGTGGTTGGCTTGCCACCGTTGCTTAACTCAGCTGTGACGGTCATAGTCCCGCTATTTTGGGCGCGTTTGAGCAGCAGCTTGCCGGTCGATGTTGCCTTGATCACGGCGATGCCGGAAACCGTCCATTTATAGTTGATGTCGGCGGCGCCCTTGGTCTTCAAGACGTTGAGATTAGTGATCTGCGGCACCACCTCGATAGGCTCGCGGCCATCCCACTTGGCCGGCGCTTTCAAGGAGAAAACCGGTTCTTCAATATCCTCCTTGATGGTGACTGGGATATGGATCGTTTTCACCCCGCTGGGATAGACCGCCTTAAAGATAAGCGTAAGCGATTCATCACCGGTCACCCGGCCGGCATCCAGCGTGAAATGGAACCGGTCAGACGCCAGCAGCGTTTCCTTGCCGCTGCGCAGCATGCTCCAATAGACCTTCTGGGCAGACCCGGCCTTGGCTGCTAGCGTAGCGCTCTTGCCCTCCAATATCGTTAGGTTTTTCGCTGACACCGCGAACTCGGTGCCGGCCTGCACCAATGGACCCACCAGTGATTGCATGGGTTTCTGGTTTTCGTATTCCAGCCGCACCCAGTCGGCCGGGCGGGCGACATTGGAAATGCGCACCTCATCCATGTCGCCGGCAAAGCTGTAATTGTTATACCAGCCGCCCAGCCATAGCCGGGATACGGCGGGCAGGGTCATCGAAACATTGGCCGTGGCGTCGAGCTGGCCATTCACATATATCTTGGAAGCTCCGTCGGTATAGGTATGCACCACTTGATACCATTTCGCCAGATCCAACGCGCCCACCCCATGGACACTGGGCCCGTTGGAATCAATATATATTCTCGGCGGGCTCATCAAGCGGATTTGCACCTTGTTAGCGCCACCCTCCACACCCCAGTCCACGATCTCACAATTGACCGCGTTGGAGCGGAACCAAGCCTGGGTGGAATGCGGCGTGTTGCCGGTCGGTAAGGTGGTGATTTTTTCACCGCAGTTGATCCCCTTGCCACCCGGAAAATTCCGGCAGGATCCGATCACCCCGGCGGTTGCCGTGGTGCCCGTGTCCTTCGCCTCCAGCGTGCCAATCTCATCCTTGAGCTGATCATTCATGTGCCAGACACTCAGATAGCCGTTAGATACACTGAACACCGCTTTGCCGTTGGACTCGCTTGCCGCGTCGGGCTTGCCCCAATGCAATTTAATTTCCTGGCGTGCATTGCCTTTGATCAACGGGATGCGCACCCAGACGCTGGCGCAGCCTTTGGCGGCGTCCCAGGCATCGATCTGATAGGCCAGCGGCTTTCCCCCGGCGGAGAAACGGATATCTTCGCCCAGGGGTTTTGCCTCGCTGAATTTAAAAAAATCCTGGTCCAAGCGGACCAGCAGGGGGAAGTTTTCTGCTGAGGCCGTGTCCGGCAGATTAGCGCCGTCCGGTGTGGTGAGCAAATAGAGTGACCCCTGATGCTGCCAGGCCGGATACTGGGCGAAGGATTCAGACGTGATGCTGGCGAGCAAGGCGCTGGCGAATAAGAGTGTTTTTGGATTCATGGGGTTCATGGAGGTTTGCCGGCCACAGTTCGGACCCGCCGTTGGTGACGTCAGGGCCCGACACACATCAGGTGGGTGAAGGTGCGGATGAACAGACAGCCATGGGCGATGGCCGGGGTGGCGTGGGTGCCTTCCGGCAGCGTGTAACGGCCTAGTTCCCGGTACTCAGGAGAGGCAGCGAGCACCACCAGTTCGCCCTTGCGGCTGATGCCGAAAATCCGGCTGCCATCGCTCACCGGCGATGTATAAGTCGGGCCCGTCACGGATTGGCTCCATGCCTGCTTGCCGGTTTTGAGTTCGAGGCAGCTAGCGGTGCCCTGGTCATCCCACAGATAGATATGGCTACCGATCACGATGGGCGTCGGCACATACGGAAGCTTGGCCTCCGGCCGATAGAGCAGGCGTGCCGAGTCACCATTGATGGCCACCACGGCACTCTCGCGGTCGCCGCCACGACCGGCCGTGGCCATGACCAGTCCGTCACCAAGCACCGGCGAAGTGATCACGTTGAGAGTGAACAAGCCGTCGACGTTCCAGCGTGGCGTGCCGGTGCGCGGGTCAAGGCATGTCAGACCGTGGGCGGGGCTGGCGATCACGAGGTCCTTGCGGCCGTCCTTGTTGTGGAGCAAGGCCGGGGTGGCATACGACGGTTGGCCGCTGTGGCGCGGGATGTGCCAACGGGTTTCGCCGGTCTTGCGGTCGAGGCCGTGGATGGCTGCGTCGGCAGAGTTTTGGTCGTTGGTGACAACCACCACGTCATCGACCACCATCACCGACGCGCCGGGGCCAAAGGTGGCACTGAAGGCGCCAAGGTCACGGTGCCAAAGTTGCTTGCCGTCATGGTCGAGGGCGAGGGCTTCGACGCGTTCGCCGTTGACCCAGCCGATGTAAACCGCCTGGGCATCGGCGGCGGGCGTGGCGGCGGCCAGGCTGTTATCGTTGTGCATGCGTTGTTCCTCGCAGGGCAGCCAAGTGGTCCAGAGGATTTTGCCTGATTCCGCGTCGAGGCAGGTGAGGCAGCGGCGTTTGCCGGCGGGGTCCTGGCAGGCGGTGAAGACGCGCGCGCCCCACAGCACCGGCGACGCGTGGCCGCTGCCAGGCAAGGGAGTGTTCCAGCGGATGTTCTTTTCCGTTAGCTGCGACGGCACCCCCGGTGCCGGGCCGATGCCGGAGCCGTCAGGCCCGCGAAACCGTGCCCAGTCCGCTTGGGCGGTGCAGGCCAGCGAGGTGGCAACCCAGAGCCCGACTATCAGACATCTATGTGATTTGTTCATGCAAGGGATGCGGTTCACACGGGGCGGTCTAACAATGCGGGCATCAGCGGGCGGAAATCGCCGCAGCGGGCTGGCCCGCGCCGGTGGCAGAGATGTTAGGCTGACCATCGGCGGACATCATCACCCGGAAACCAACGTTGTAAACCGCCTGCCACGGCCGATACGGCAGGCGCGCCGCGGCGCTGGTATGAAGTGGCCGCTCGAACCATGATCCACCGCGCACGGTTTTCATGGCGTCGGGCTTGGCATTGTTGCGGCCGTCGCCGTCTTGATACGGATAGGCATGGTACGAACTAAGCGTCCACTCGGCGGCGTTGCCGATCATGTCCTTGAGGCCCCAGGCATTGGGTTGAAAACGACCGACGTCGGCGGTCACGCCGCAGCCGTCGTTAAAGCGGCGGTCACGGGGATGCCAGGGTGGGGCATCGCCGCGATCCAATTGTTTGAGTGCGGTATCGGCCAGGTTGGCAAACTTGGAGAAATCCGTGTCGCGATCGCCATAGAAAAAGGCTGATTCAGTGCCACCGCGGCAGGCCCATTCCCATTGTGCTTCGCTGGGCAGGGAGAACTTTTTGCCGGTTTTTTGTGAGAGCCACTTGCAAAAGGCCATGGCTTCATTCCAAGTGACGCGCACCACGGGCTGGTTGGGCTTGTTGATAGCAATACCGCGTTCGCCCTGATCCTTGCCGGTCATGCTGACCACGCCGCTATCATGCTTGGTGTCGAAAGCGGCGTATTGGGCATTGGTAATTTCCGTGGTACCCAGGTAGAACGCTTGGTTGATCGTCACCTTGCTCACTGGGTTTTCGTCGGCCGTGCCTGCGGCGTCGCCCATGGCAAATTCGCCGGCGGGAATGAGCGTCATATTCAACACCTTGGCGTCTGCCAGCTCAATCTTGAGCGTCGGAGGCAACTTGGCGGCGGTGAGGCGTTTGGTGGCCTCGGCGGCGTCGAACGGCCAACCGGCGATGCGCAGGTCCTGCGGTTTGCGCTCGGGCAGCGGCGCGGGGGCGATGAATTTGATAGGCTCCTTGCTCGCGGGTTCCGGGATAAACTCCTGATCGTCGGAGCGGTTGGCATATTTTTCGTGCATCTCTATGCGTCGCTTCATTGAGGGCCGGGCACCATTGCCCTGTTCAGTCCAGGTGCCGTGGTCGGGTACGTTGAGGTCGATCCAGGTGATGAGGCGGTCCCAGGCCTCGGCATCGAGCTTCACGTTGTAATGACCGCGCTTGAGCATTTGCATCAGTTCGCTGGTATCGACATGATACTCTAACGGTTTTAGCAGGTGATAGTCGCTTTCCGGGCCGGGGCGGCGCACGAACGGATGCAACGCGATATATGATTTGGTGAAGTTGCGCACGCCCTTCTCGGTGTGGGCGGTGAAATCAGCTACGTCCAGGCCGTTGACCGGTTCGGCACCTTCCTTGTGGCAACCGACACAATACTTATCCAACACCGGTTGGACCTCGCGTTTGAAGCTGAAGCCGCGTGCCGGGCCATACCATGGGGTGATGGCCGAGGCCGGGCGTTGGCTGGCAAGGGTCGGTTTGCTAGGTGGGATGGCATTTTGCGTATCATGGCAACCGATGCACGAAAAACTCTCACCCGGCATCGCTGTGTACCAACTGCGCATGAGTTGGATCGCCTTGCCCTCAGCGTCCAACGGTTGCACCGCGATGGGCGTGTTGGCCGGTACCTTGAAGCTGGCCGAGCCGTCGGCCTCCACCGGCACCGTGCCGAGGATGCGATGCACATCCCATGGACCATCGATGCCGATTTGAATGTGCCCGCCCATGCCGTTATAGCTGAAATGTGGTTCGTACAGGCGCATCTTCTTCACCGTGCCGCGCGGCACGTCCTTGAGGCCCGGGCCCTGATAGATATCTGCCAGATAGACGGTGGCATCTTTTTTGGTCAGGTCGATGCGGTCTGGGATGACCGGTGGGCGGGTGGTTTTTTGCAAGGGGATGGGTTCAAACATGACATATCCGTCCTGCTCCTTGATGAGGGTCATGTTATCGAATACGTCCACCAGATAGATGCCCCACTTCGATTCCTTCGTCGGTTGGCAGGAGACCAGAAAGTACTTATCGCTGAGTGGATAGGGATGCAAGAACTTAGGCCATGCGTTATTGACCAAGCCGTCGGCAATGATCGGTTTGACCTCCTTGCCGTTGCCCGGGATGCGTTGCACCACCCCGTCGGCCTCGAAGCGGCCCTTGGCGGGATCGAACAAGATCAACTCGCCCATGCGCGGCACGCCGTGGTGGCCGGAGATGATAGAGATGAGCTTGGTTGGGTGGTTAGGCACGGGTTTGGCATAGAAAAACGAGTTAGGCCAATAGGAGTTGCTGCCATAGTAGGACATTTGGCCGGAGCCGTCCGGATTCATGCGGAACAGGATGCGGGTGAAGTAATGCGGTGTGTCGGAGTATTCCCAGCGGGTGTAGAGGACGGTGCCATCGTTGAGCACCGTTGGGCACCAGTCCTGGTCTTGATCGAAGCACAACTGGCGGATGCCGCTGCCATCGGCATTCATTTTGCAAATGTTGGCTACAGGGTCGCCGCCGCCCACGCAGGGTACGCCGTGGAATGCGCGGGTTGAGGTGAAGAGGATCTGGCCGCTGGGCAGGTAACAGGGTTCGTAGTTGTCCACGTCGGGTTCATCGCCGGGGGTTACCTGGCGCAGACCGCTGCCGTCTGCCTGCATTTCCCACACCTGCCAGCGGTTGCTTTTGTTGGGCATTGAGAACAACAGTTTGTCGCCGCCGAAATCCAGTTTCATGTCGCCCACGAAGGCTTTGTTATCGGGTTTCAGCAAGGTGGTTAGAGTGCCCTGTGGATTCACCGGGGAGAGCACGTCGATCTCGTTGTCGCTTTGCTTGCCGATGGAGGCATTGGACTGCCAGTTTTGTGGCAGACCCAGATTGGCGGTGGAGCGTTTGATGAGCAGGAGTTTGTTAAAACCCATCAGCGGGTTAGCCAGCATCGCCTCGCGCTGCAAATCCTCCACTAATTGCGCGGATTCGGGAGTAGGTGGAGCGGATTCGATAGTATCCAGACGTTTGAGGAATTCCTTGCCGCGCGGATAGCGTGTGCCATAGGTGGCGAGCAGGTCGTTGATGGCGAGGCGCAGGGCTTCCGGATGAGTGGATCCCAGACGCTTCACGCTCTCTGGCGCACCAGGCCCGGTCTGGGCCTGCATGGGCTTGCTGGCGGTCCCAGGGTTGGGCTTCTCCGGTGGCGTTGCTGCTATCAAGCTAGTGCTGGCAACCGCACATCCTATCAAGCCCATCACTGCGGCCTGGCCAATCATCAACTGCAAGTTTGTCGTGAACATTTTCATAAGCAATTTTCCAAGTAAATCAAGGATGTGCGCCTGTTGGCGGCATTCCCGGGGTGTGGCTGAGTTGGTGGAATACAGCCTCCTAGGGCTGTGATTCAGCGGTTCATCTGGCGGTGGTGGCTGAGGGTGGCGGCACGTTACCTGAAGCCACGGCGGGTTGGCCTTCGGCGGACATCACGACGCGGAAGCCAACATTGTAAACCGCTTGCCATGGCCGATACGCTAGGCGCGCTGCGGCGCTGGTATGAATCGGTCGGTCGAACCACGAGCCACCGCGCACGGTCTTCATGGCATCGGCTTTTGCATTGTTGCGGCCGTCGCTGTCTAGATATGGGTATGGCTGATAGTTGCTGAGCGTCCACTCGGCGGCATTGCCAATCATGTTGCGCAGGCCCCAGGCATTGGGTTCATAGCGGTTGATTTCGCCGGTCACCCCGCAGCCATCGTTGAAGCGGCGGTCCCGGGGGTGCCATGGCGGAGCATCTCCGCGGTCAAGTTGGTTGAGTGAGGCATCGGCTAGGTTGGCGAACTTGGAAAAATCCGTGTCGCGAGTGCCATAGAAGAACGGTGTTTCGGTGCCGGCGCGGCAGGCCCATTCCCATTGCGCTTCGGTGGGCAGACTGAATTTCTTGCCGGTTTTTTGTGAGAGCCACTTGCAGAAAGCCATGGCTTCGTTCCAAGTGACGCGCACGACGGGTTGGTTTGGTTGGTTGATGATATGGCCGCGTTCGCCCTGATCTTTGCCGGTCATGCTGATCACGCCGCTGTCATGCTTGGTATCGAAGGCGGCATATTGGGCGTTGCTGATTTCCATCGCACCCATGTAAAACGGTTGCTTGATGCTCACCTTGCTCACTGGTATCTCGTCGATTGAGCCGGCGCCATTACCCATGATGAATTCACCCGCGGGGATGAGTGCCATATCTAACACCTTGGCGTCGGCCAGTTCGATTTTCAGGGTGGGGGCCAGGTTGGCGGCGGCCCGGCGTTTGGTGGCCTCGGTGGCGTCGAACGGCCAACCGGCCACGCGTAGGTCCTGCGGCTTGCGTGGGGCCAGTGGCGCGGGGGCGATGAATTTGATGGGTTCCTTGTTAGTAGGTTCCGGGATGGCTTCCGGGTCGTCGGTGCGGTTGGCGTATTTCGCGAACATCTCCCTGCGCCGTTGCATCTGGGGCCGCACGCCATTGACTTGCTCGGTCCAGGTGCCGTGGTCCGGCACGTTGAGGTCGATCCAGGTGACGATGCGGTCCCACGCTTCGGCGTCGAGTTTCACGTTGTAATGGCCGCGTTTAAGCATCTGCACCAGTTCGCTGGTGTCGGCATGATACTCTAACGGTTTTAGCAAATGATAATCACTCTCCGGGCCTGGGCGGCGCACGAACGGATGCAGTGCGATATAGGATTTGGTGAAATTGCGTTCGCCGTTCTCCTTGTGGGCGGTGAAATCAGCCACGGCCTGGCCATTTACCGGCTGGGCACCCTCCTTGTGGCACCCGATACAAAATTTATCCAACACTGGCTGAACTTCGCGTTTAAAACTAAATCCGCGTGCCGGACCATACCACGGTGTGATAGAGGAGGCGGGTCGCTGGCTGGCGATGGTTGGCTTGCTCGGCGGGATGGCATTTTGCGTGTCGTGACAACCAATGCACGAAAAACTCTCACCCGGCATGGCCGTGTACCAACTGCGCATGAGCTGGATGGCTTTGCCTTCCGCATCCAACGGTTGCACGGCGATCGGGGTGTTGGCGGGCACCTTGAAGCTGGCCGAGCCGTCTGCTTCCACTGGCACGGTGCCGAGGATGCGATGCACGTCCCAAGGACCGTCGATGCCAACGTTGATATGCCCGCCCATGCCGTTATAGCCGAAATGCGGTTCGTAGAGGCGCATTCTCTTGACCGTGCCGCGCGGCACATCTTTGAGGCCGGGCCCTTGATAGATATCGGCTAGATAGACGGTGGCATCTTTCTTGGTTAGATCGATGCGGTCGGGGATGACCGGTGGGCGCTTGGTTTTGCGCAAGGGGATGGGTTCAAACAGGACATATCCATCCTGCTCCTTGATGAGGGTCATGTTATCGAACACATCCACCAGATAGATGCCCCATTTCGCGTCCTTTGTCGGTTGGCAGGAAACCAAAAAGTATTTGTCGCTGAGTGGATAGGGATGTAAAAACTTAGGCCATGAGCCATCGACCAGGCCGTCGGCAATGATGGGTTTGACTTCCTGGTCGCGGCCTGGGATGCGTTGCACCACGCCGTCGGCCTCGAAGCGGCTTTTTGCGGGATCGAACACGATCAATTCGCCCATGCGAGCCACGCCGTGGTGGCCGGAGATGATGGAGACGAGCTTGGTGGGGTGGTTAGGCACGGGTTTGGCATAGAAGAAAGAATTAGGCCAATATGAATTACTACCGTAGTAGGACATTTGGCCGGAGCCATCCGGGTTCATGCGGAACAGGATACGGGTGAAGTAATGTGGGGTATCGGAGTATTCCCAGCGGGTGTAGAGGACGGTGCCATCATTGAGCACGGTGGGGCACCAATTCTGATCTTGGTCGAAGCACAACTGCCGGATATGAGTGCCATCGGCGTTCATTTTGCAAATGTTGGCCACTTGATTGCCGCCACCCACGCAGGGCACCCCGGCGAAGCCACGACTCGAGGTGAAGAGGATTTTGCCGTCCGGCAGGTAACATGGATCGTAGTTATCCACGTCGGGTTCGTCACCGGGGGTCACTTGGCGCAAGCCAGTGCCATCAGCCCTGACCTCCCACACCTGCCAGATCATGCCTTTGCCGGGCATCGAAAAAAGCATCTTTTCGCCGTCGAAATCAAGTTTCAGGTCGCCCACAAACTCGGACGTCGCGGGTTTTAGCAACGTGGTTAGATTTCCCTGAGGACTCACCGGAGAAAGCACGGCGATTTGGTTGTCATAACCATATCTGCCGGTGCCGCAATTGGCTTGCCAGTTTTGTGGCAGGCCGAGGCTTTTGGCACCGCGTTTGATCAACAAGAGTTTTTCGAAATTCATGAGTGGGTTGGCCAGCATGGCTTCGCGCTGTAAATCCTCGAGCGACTTTGCGTTGGCGGGCGTTTCGACTTCAGCTTCTATCGCATCAAGCCGTTTGAGAAAGTCTTTGCCGCGCGGATAACTTGCGCCATACGTGGCTAGCAGGTCGTTGATGGCCAGGCGCATCGATTCCGCATTACTTGCAGTGCTGGATGGTGGCGTGGAGCCGGCACACTTGGCTACCGCCGTGCCTAGCCACGGACACGTTGGCGCGTCTTTGATGACCAGGGGAGTGGCACCCGTGCCGCACTTGTCCTTGCTCATTCCCCAGACTACTTTGCGGGTATTGTCTAACACCAATACCCGACATCCGTCTAACCGTGATTCGTTACCAGTACGGTTCCAGAGGACGATTTTGTCTATGGATGTCGGCTTGCCTAGGTCCACCTCCCACAGCGGATCCGTGGAATTTTCCGCCGTGTGCGTAACCGAATTTTTGTCCCAGTTGCCGTCGGTATTGCCATCGACGGCCCGCTCGGCGACCCCGCCGTTGGATGTGCTGTTCTGCAAGCAGCGCTTATTTAACGCCATATTGGTGCCACCATTGAAAACCTGCACCTCTGCCAGCGACAAGGTGCGATTGGCACCCGGGAGCATGACCCGGACATAGCGGCCTACCACGGTGGGTGACCCGGCAGCCCCCGCTTGGGGCGTGGCAGCCATGAGAGCGCCACCCAAGGCGAGCGCGGCGGCGGCGTGAAGAAGCGTTCTAACGGTATTTATTTGCATGATGTGTCAATTCTTTTCCGGGATGATGGTTCTTGGGTTTGGGGTCGCTGCGTGGAGGTGTTGTAAATAAGGTGGTTTGCTGTAAGACATGGCATACGGCGGCATGTTGGGGGTTCTTACGCATCATTACTGCCAGATCATTCGCAGAGCATGGGCGTTCACGGGCAGCATGCTCGTGCCACGTGGACCGGGCATGCTGCCCGGCGGACCATGAGGCGAGAATGCGTCGGCGCGTGGCGCGGGATCATTCG
>JBAXOP010000073.1:0-19697 GCA_037133195.1 Verrucomicrobiota bacterium
AACGCTCCGTCCTCAAACGCTTCGAGCGCGTCAAACTCCTCAAGGAGCGTGGCGAATGGACGGCCGGGCGCTCACCGGTGGGCCTGCCCAAGACGAAACACGAGGGGTAAAGCTCCTGCGGGTTGTCAATTGCTGCGCGCGCGGATCCTGCCAGGTTCCGCGCCTTTTGCATTCCAAGCCTCCCCCCTATGAACGACGGAACCCGACTCAACAAATACCTCGCCTCCTGTGCCATTGGATCCCGCCGCGCCTGTGACACATTGATTCAGTCTGGCCGCGTCGAGGTTAATGGCAGCACTTGCACCAAGCTGGCCACTCGCATTCAGGTGGATGATCACGTCAAGGTGGATGGTCGCCGGGTGGCACCGCGCGAGGTGACGATTGTGGCGTTTCACAAGCCGCGCGGTTATGTATGTTCGCGCGAGGATGAACTCGGGCGGGAGACTATCTACACGTTGTTGCCAGGTTCGCTGCATTCGCTGCACCACGTCGGACGGCTCGACCGGGATTCGGAAGGGTTGCTTATTTTAACCAACGACGGCGACCTCTCGCAACGCCTGATGCACCCGTCCAAATCGGTGGAAAAGGAGTACCTCGTCACCGCCAACCAGTCCTTTGAAAATATCCACCTCGACCAGTTTCTCGAAGGGGTTTACACTGAGGGCGGTAAATGGCGCGCAAAGGCGATTGAACGCTTGCCCGCCCGCCGCATCAAGGTGGTGCTCGATCATGGTGCCAAACGCCAGATCCGCCTGATGTTCGAGACCATGGGTTATACGGTTAGCAAGTTGCTGCGCGTACGCATCGGCCAATTGTGGCTCGGCGACCTGGAACCAGGCCACTGGGCCTTGCTCACGGCACCGGAAGTCGCCATGCTCTTGGGAGATGCCGCACCTGTCCGAAAACGTGCAGCGGCTAAAACTGTACCGGGCAAAAGTGGACCGGGCATCATGCCCGGATCCAGAGGCAGCGGGCAAGATGCCCGTGCCACAGGTAAAACTGTACCGGGCAAAACTGTACCGCGCAAAAGTGGACCGGGCATCATGCCCGGATCCAGAGGCAGCGGGCAAGATGCCCGTGCCACAGGTAAAACTGTACCGGGCAAAAGTGGGCCGGGCAAAAGTGGGCCGGGCATGATGCCCGGATCCCGGACCAAGCGCGGCGCAGCAACGATAGCGCGAAAAAAGACTCGCTGATCACGCTTGGCCGCTTGCGTTGTGTCCAACATCAATTAAAATCCCCGCTTCCGAACTTCCCAGCCTCATTCACCTCCCCATGAGTCACTCCCAAGCCTCAAAAGCCTCCCAAGCCGCCGCCGCCCCGGGAGCCACCTCGATTTATTTGCCACCCGCCGATTTTGCCGCCACGGCACGCATTGCGTCTCTGGACGCCTACCGCACGCTCTATGAGCAATCTATCGCCGACCCCGAGGCGTTCTGGGCCGCCGAGGCCAAGGAACTGCTGTGGCACAAACCGTGGTCCAAGGTGCTCGATTGGCAAATGCCTTTCGCTAATTGGTTCGAGGGCGGCAAACTCAATGTCTGCGAAAATTGCGTCGATCGCCACGCTGCCGGCCCCCGCAAAAATAAGGCCGCCATCATTTGGGAGGGCGAACCGGGCGACCAACGCGTTATCACCTACGGCCAGCTTCACAGGGATGTATGCCGCTTCGCCAACGTCCTCGAAGCCAACGGCATCAAGGCCGGCGAGCGCGTCATCATCTACATGCCTATGGTGCCCGAGGCCGTCGTCGCCATGCTCGCCTGCGCCCGCATCGGCGCGGTCCATTCCGTCGTCTTCGGTGGCTTTTCTAGCGAAGCAATTTACGACCGTTTGGAAGATTCCGGGGCGGTTGCCATCCTCACTGCCGATGGCGGTTGGCGCCGCGGCAAAGTTGTCGCTCTCAAGCCAGCGGTCGATGAGGCGGTGGCCAAGTACCGCAAAATCAAGCGTGTTATCGTGTTACAGCGCTGCGGAAACGAGGTGACGATGAATCCGGACACCGACGTATGGTGGCACGACGAAGTTGCCAAGGTATCGGCGAAGCACACGGCCAAGGCGTTTGACTCCGAGCATCCGCTTTTCATTCTCTATACCTCCGGCTCGACCGGTAAGCCCAAGGGAATCCTTCACACATCCGGCGGTTACCTCACCGGCACCTACGCCACTTGCAAGTATATCTTCGACTTGCGCGAGGAGGATGTCTTCTGGTGCACCGCCGATGTCGGTTGGATCACCGGCCACTCATATATCGTCTATGGCCCGCTGGCCAACGGCGCTACACAGGTGATGTACGAGGGCGCTCCTAATCACCCCGATTTCGGCCGATTCTGGAAAATGATCGAGGCTTACGGCGTGAGCATCTTCTACACCGCCCCCACCGCTATCCGTGCTTTCATCAAAGCCGGCAATGCCTTCCCCGCCGCCCATGACCTAACGTCGCTGCGATTGTTGGGTTCTGTCGGCGAGCCGATCAACCCGGAAGCTTGGACCTGGTACCACCAACATATCGGCGGCGGCAAGTGCCCGATTGTCGATACTTGGTGGCAAACGGAAACCGGAGCTATCCTCATTTCACCGTTGCCGGGTGCCACCCCATGCATTCCGGGTACTGCCACCCTGCCATTCTTCGGCATCGACGCCGCCATCCTCGATGACAGCGGCAACGAATGCGGGCCTAACCAAGACGGCCGCCTCGTTATCCGCAAACCATGGCCCGCCATGACCCGCTCTATCTACAATGATCCGGAGCGATTCAAAAAAACCTATTGGTCGGATTTTCCCGGCCTTTACACCACTGGCGACGGTGCTCGCCGCGATGAGCACGGGAATTTCTGGATCATCGGCCGCCTTGACGATGTGCTCAATGTTTCGGGTCACCGCCTCGGCACCGCCGAAATCGAAAGCGCTCTGGTGTCCCATCCTGCCGTCGCCGAGGCCGCTGCTGTCGGCCGTCCCGATGAAATTAAAGGCCAGGCCGTCGCCGTGTTCGTCACTCTCAAGGCGAATTTCGCAGAATCCGAAGCTCTCCGCCAGGAGCTGCGCAACCACGTCGGCCACATGATTGGGGCCCTCGCCAAACCTGATGATATTCATTTCGCCGCAGCCTTGCCCAAGACCCGCTCCGGTAAAATCATGCGTCGCATTCTCAAAGAACTCGTTTGCACCGGCGAAGTGACCGGCAACATCACCACCCTCGAGGATTTTTCAGTGGTAGCTACCCTCCAACGCAGTATCTCCCGCTGATCCACGCCGCCAACCGGACCCCTTTGCCATGACTTCCACCCGTTACTTCTTCGCCCGCATTGCTCAAGCTTTCGGCATTTTCCGGCGCAACCAGCGCATGGGGGATGCTGCCAGCGAAATGCACCTACTGCGTGAAGCCGAGGCATACCTTGGTATGGAAATCTGGGAGAAAGTAGATTCCATTGAACGCCTCTCCATCGAGTACTGGAATTTGCGCAAGCTCATCAGAGATCGCGACGCTTTGCTGGCCGAACTCGATGTCTATGAAAAACGTCTCGATGCCACCCACCAGGAACGCTCTGACTTGCTCAACGCATCGCCCACCACCCAAACAAAACTTTACGACGAGCGCATCGCTATTATCTCCGGCCTCGAAGACCTCACCCGCGAGCGCGATCAAATCGTCACCAAAGCCCGCGATATCCGCCGCGTCCACGACGGCCTCAAAATGAAAATTGAAGTCCTCACCAAGGAACACGATCCTTCTCCAGAACGTGACGAGCAAATCGAAAAAGTCAGGCAACGTCTAGCTGAACTCACCCATCAGTTTATCGCTCTCAAGGATGAACGCCGATTGGTCGGTGCCAAAATCGCCGAGGATGAAAAAAAATTCGACCAAATTGATATAGCTATCGAAACGTTCAAAAGTGACCGCCGCACCCAAGCCTCAGAAATTTTCAAGATCATCGGTGATGCCAATCGCGAAATCTCGTTGTTGCGTGCCGAACTCGTGGCGCTCGAAACCCGCATCCGCCAACTTCAAGGCGAAATCGGCCGCTACGTCAGCCGACACTCATTCACCGATAGATCTTGTGCCGAAACCGTCAAGTCCCACCGCGGCCTTATCGACGTGATGCGTGCCTTGCGCCGCTCCGTCGCTCTCAACCACCGCCTAGGCGGTACGTCCTGAGCTTCGCCTCAACCCGCTCCATGTCGGTCTTGCGATCTGCTGTGGGATTCCCGTCCATCGCCAGAAATTCGGCCGCAGCAGCATAGTTGCCGGCCGTTTCCAATACCAAGCCTTTGGCATGATGGAAAATCATCCAGTGGATTCCATTGGTTTCCGGATCAATGCCCAGGGCTTGCATATATGCTTCCAACTTATTGATTTCCCGCAACCCGGCAGCGGGAGATATTTGTTTGGCGATGGCCTGGGCGTAGAGCCCGCCACAGCCGACTTCCGCCAAGGCGAAGTGGCCGCTAGGCAATTCCCGGCGCGGTTTGAGGTGGCGGTTTTCGCGTAGAAACGCCTGCTTGACCAGCGGCAGTTGCTGTTCATGGCGGGCAATGACTTGTTGCCAGCGGCCGCCCTCAAAGTCATTGCGCTGTAGAATCCAGATCGCCCGCGCTTGGCACGGATACTGCCTGAGCACATCGCCCATCAAATCGTTGAGGTCATGATAGAGAAATGACCGCTTGGCCGACATAACACTAAACACCCCAATCAGCGATACTGCGGGAATGAGCGGCGAATACCGACTGATGGCCCGCCACCCGCCAGCCAGCACGATCGCACTGCCTAGGCAAAACCACGGTAAACCAGGATAGATCCGGTACTCGGGCATGAACTCGGGTATGAAATAGAGCAATCGCATCAGCATCGTGGCTATGAACATGAAAAAACATACGCCGGCGATGCGGGTGGTTTCGCGCCAAGCCAACACCAGTGACGCGATGGTGACCACGAGCATGCCGGCTGCGGCCCACAATGCAGGCGTGTCGGCAATGCCAAAGATGATGCCAGGTGCCACCAGGGTTTCCTCGATGTGATGGTCTGCACTCAGATGTATAGGTAACACGCTCCGCCACGCAAATTCCCAGAAGACTCGGCTAATCGTGTAGGCATGCCCAATCACCCGCGGCTCTGACCACTGCGCAGATTTCTCTAACATGCCAGTTTGCCACAACGCCAGCAAGCCCAAGATCACCAGCCAACTGCCATGCCATGCTTTCCTGCGGATAATTTTCCATTGATCCGGCGTGAGGAATGCCAGGCCGATGACGGAGGTGGCCAGTATCGCATGCATGAAGCCGGGACCCTTGGAAAAACCCGCTCCGATCATGCACAGCAATGACCCACCCAGATTTTTCCAGGAGCCCCCACGCATTGCCCGGAACAAGTACCAAGCAGCTAGCAGCGAAAACAACGTCACCCAAGCGAGGTCCTGGGTGCGGGCATAATTGGGAATCTCACTGGCTAGCGGATGCACCGCAAACAACAGCGCGCCAAACCAGGCAACCTCCTCGGCGGCCCGCCCGCGCAGGTAGTCGCGACCGGAAACATATAACACGCAGGCAATTGCCGTATGTAACAGCCAGTTGAGCGCATGAAATCCCACAGGTGACACACCAAAGAGTTTTGCCTGCAGTTCGTACCAAAGATAAGTCCAGGCACATGCGCCGGTTTGCCAAAACTGCAGGTTCCTCACGCTCTCGCTATCGCGGATTTGGGCCATGTCATCCAGATAGAACTGTGACCCCAAACACCAGATATGCGCGATAAAGCTGGCACCTATGATACACAGCAAGGCCCGCCGGGTTGTCGCATCGAGATTTTTCAGCATATTCTTACGGTTCTTCTGTCTTGTGTCTTCAGTCTTGTGTCCGAGCTTGCGTCTTCCTACATCTCCAGCATCAGTGCCAGGTGTTTGGCGGTGAGTTCACCCATCGAGCAACACTGCGTATAGGTGCGGGTGTGATGGATTCGGTCTAGCTCTGCTGCCAAGCGCACGACGTGCTCATGCGGCGCAAGTTCTTCCCGGCGCATGATGCCGAGCAAGGCCCGCAGGCGCGAACTTTCTACCTTCGCGCGGCGTGACATTTGGGCGTATTCTTCGGCGACGTATTGGTCGATAGTTTTGCGGTTGAGCACCTCGAAGGCCAGCCGGGTGATGGCGCGGTTCGATCTGTAGCGTAGCGCCAGATACGTGTTGCCATTCCCCTCGTAGGATTGCTCATCAAAGTCGATCGGGCGTACGCGGTACTGGACTTCCTCGAAGTCTGGAGTAATCTCGACTATGTAGTTGGCGCTGCGCATGTCGCCGAGCAGACGGATGAAACAACGCTCATTGAATTTGGTAAACTCCTTGGCGATGCGCACCTTGTTGATTCCTGGCTGGCTCAGGTAGTCGCGCAAAAACACATCACCCGGCACCCCTGCTATGTGTTCCTCAATTAGCGTGGTACCATTGACAATATAGTTGATGCGGTTAGGTGAGAGGATATGCTCAAGTTCCAATCCATAGATGCGCGAGGCATCCGCTTGTTTTACATAAAAATAGTCTGAGTTGTCATTGAATACATTGGTGATTCGCACCCGGAATGGCTTGGAATTTCCGAAATCGCCGAAATCTATCCTGTCCACCAGCAGGTGTTCGTGCTGGGTGATATCGCGGCCGAGTTTCAGCTCGGTGTAGATACTGGTGAGGCGCGGCCGCAGTTCTGCGAATACCTCTGGCGGGTACATCACGGTCACCCAGAGGGTTTCGCGGCCACGCGGATCTTCGTAGGGCACCGCCCCACTGAACCGGCACAGCTCCCAATACACTTGCGGAATGTCGCGCTGTCGGTCAAAGTGATAGAGATACTGCCGCAACGGTATAGACACCGGATATTGGAGCTTGCGGCGCGAAATCATCCGCTAAGCGTGCCCGCTTTCCGCCAAATTACCAGCCCCGGTTTTCAGCCCCGCTGGACTCAGCCCCGCTGGACGGCTGGCCATGGCCAAGAACCAGACGACATCGGCAAACCTGCCTTTTTTTCGCTGCCGCGTCAGGAAATTTGGCGTAAACGCCAAAAATGTCGCCCTGATGGGTGCCGCCAATCACCGTCGGCGGGGACATCGCCCGTGGTTCACATCATGCGCAGGGCGCTCTTCAAGCCCGTTTTTGGACTTCAAAAGTGAGCCCACAATGAGTACTCACCTTTTTTCTAGCGACAAAAAAGGGAGCCTTTCAGCTCCCTAAGTCGTTGGTATTGAAGATGGTGGGCAGAGCTGGATTCGAACCAGCGTAGGCGTTAGCCAGCAGATTTACAGTCTTCGATAATAATCTTTTCATTGATTTTTCGTTGCGTTCCAGATTATTTCAAACTGTTTCATAATGCGTTGATCTCCAATACTTTTAGAATATATTGCTTGTTCATTATGTTTCATTGGTGTTCACTCTTGCGCGTGAAAAGTGATGACAAGAGTGATGACAAGAAATCCGTTGGACATTCGGGCGGCGGCAGCGAGGGCCAGAGCCCGGGGCAATCACTGAGCAAGAAGAGCGACGGCAAGGGGGCTCGCTCGGTGCGAAGCAGGACGGACCAGCGCTATTGGTATGAGCATGTTGGCAGGCGGGTTCGCAAAGTGGAAGGGGTCACGGTGACCGACCCGAATTTCTCGGTTCAGATCGCATTCGCGGGGAAGAGGGAGCGGGTGAAACTGGCAACCTCAAACAAATCAGAGGCAGCGGCACGGGCGGCTGCATTCTACCGGAGTCTGGTTGCCGGCGGTTGGCCCGGTGCCTACGAGGCCCACGAGTTCGCAAAAGCAGGCATGCGGCGGAAATATGCAGACGAAAACGCTGCCACCAATGATGCCCCGGGCAAAAGTCTGGGCGATCTCTTCTTGGCCTACGCGAGAGTTGCCACGCCGCGCGCGAGCACCCTTGCCACGTACAAGAAGGCGCTGCGGAAAATTTACGCAGGAATCGGCGGTGTTAGCGGCGACGGCCGGTACGAGACCGCCACCACCGGCAACCGTGAATGGAAGGAAAAGGTGGATAGCCTCCCTCTAGCCTCGGTTACCACCGAACTTCTGTTAGGATGGAAGCAGCGGCAATTAGGCAGAGATGACTGTACCCTTGATGAAAAGCGTGCGTATGCAATAACACTCAATTCATTACTCAGAAACGCCCGTTCTGTTTTCGCAAAAAAGCACAGACCACTCCTCGCGAAGCACGTTGAGCTTCCCGCCACGCTGCCATTTGATGACGTCCGCCTCGAGGCATGCCCTACCCCCCGGTACCGGAGCCGGATAGACGCCAAGGCGATCCTGAAGTCGGCGGACGAAGAACTTTTGGAACAGAAACCGGTCATCTACGTCGCACTTAACCTCGCGTTGCGGGCGGGGCTAAGGCGAAGGGAAATTGACACGCTTATGTGGAACTCCGTGGATCTGGAACGAAAGATCATCAATGTGGAAGCCAATGAGTTCTACGATCTCAAATCCACCGACTCAGCTGGAGGTGTGGACATCGGTGACGTGCTTGCGGGGTACCTTGCAGCCTATCACAAGCAACATCATGCTGGCGGTTTTGTCCTTCCTACGCCTCCTCTCAAGCGCGTAAGGAAACCCAAGGTATTGCCTGATGACCTAAATCATGATTTGGCCAATGACATCAACATTGTCAAACGGCTGAAGTCCTCGGAGAGTTATCGGTGTGCCAAGATATTCGATGAATTAACTGCGTGGCTGCGGTTGCATGGTGTGACGGCGAAGCGCCCGCTTCACGAATTAAGAAAGGAAATCGGCTCGTTGATCGCGGATGAGCATGGCATTTACGCGGCGAGTCGGTTCATGCGGCACTCGGACATCCGCATCACCGCTGCCAGCTACCTCGACAAGAAAAAGCGCATAGTCTCGCCAATATAACTAATGATTTCATTTCCGCTTGTGCGACTCATCCGCGCTTGGCCGGAAAAAGCTGAGTGAACTTGATGTGAGGTGAATCGCCGTGCATCACAGGTGTGGACGACCTACGAGGCGCTAACCTAATTGCCCCATTGCCTGTGAGCCCCAAAAATATTAGCCATGTAGACTTCCATGATGGATTGTCTAACGCTAGGCCACGAATCTAATTTATTGAATTTGACATGCCGCATCTCTTCAACGAAGGTCAGCTAACGATTTAGGAGCTGGTAGCTGCGATTTTCGCGAACGGTGCCGGTTCCAGAAAGATGAATTAAAATCTTTTCAAATGGGCGCTATCTCCCTTTGAAGCAGTCTGGGTGCTCGTGGAGGCTATCGCCATGAAGCGCGACGCACTGAAACTAGACGAGAAGATTTCAAGGGATCTCCCGGTTCCGGCCACTGAGTGGATAGCCGAGGGTTTTGTCAGCAGAACCACCCTGTGGCGGCTTCAGCGCGCTGGCATGCCAGTAAAGAGAATAGGCCGCCGAGTCTTCGTCAAGTTTTCTGACCTGACAAATGCATCCTCCACCCTTTCCTAAAATAGACTATGCGAATCGAATCATCAAATACAACGAATCCGTCGCGGTTTGCTCGCGAACGGATATCCAAAATCACCCTCAACCCAATGCGACCGGCATAAAATAACCGAGCCGACCCATTCCTGAATCGACCCGGCGGTGTGAGAACCTGCCGAAGCGTACCCCGGATTGTGACGGCCTGTAACAAAAAATTGCAAACGTCAGTCCAAAAATGACCACCCCAACAGATCTATTCGCCGAGGCCAGAGCACGACTCACAATCCAAAAATGTTGGGTGCTCCTTGACTTGCCCGGCGTGCCCAAGCTATCATGCCGTTCACCTTTCAGGGAAGATCAGACCCCATCGCTCTCCATCTACGATAAGGGCAAGGCGTGGATCGATCACGGCACCCGCGAGGGTGGGGATGTGATCGAGTTTATCCGCCACGCCATCGGCAGCGACCATCGCGCTGTCCGCAACTGGCTCCGAGAAAGATTAGACGAATTCGATATCTGCCAGACGCCGCGCACATGTGCCACAGTCAAAGCCCCGCAACAGGCCAATCTCATACAATGGCCCTCTGACCTCATCGAAGGTACCCAGTCGACGTGGGAAGGCTTTGCAAAGCATCGCGGCCTAACATTTCCAGCCGTTCACGTCTTGGTTGCCGCCGGCATACTCCGGTTTTGCAGAATCGACGGCATCAAGTGCTTCGTAATCACGGACAATTCACGCCGCTGCGCCGAGATCCGGCACACGGAGAAATCCTTGTTTGGTAAGTCCAAGGTTTACCCACTGCCTGGCGTGGACAAGTCATGGCTCCCAGGTGCCGATTTACTCGCCGGGGTACCGGCTCATGTATCTATTCTCATCACCGACGGCGCGACCGACCTGTTGGCCGCGTTCGACCTGCTCACCCGATATAAACGTGAGTTTGGCGGGATCCACAGCTGGGTGCCGGTTGCTCTACTGGGTGCCAGCTGCAAAGCCCTATCGCCTAATTGCGCGGCGCTCATGCGTGGACGGCATGTCCGGCTTGTTCCCGATGCCGACGCCGCTGGTGATCGGATGCTCGCCCACTGGACGGATCTGCTGCGCCGTAATGGCTGCACTGTGGATTGTGTAACACTGCCGCGCGGCACCGACCTCTCCGATAACCTCGCCAAAATGGACCCTATATCCCTATTTTCAAAATGACCACCACCGCCAACATATCCCAGTCGCTGCTGCCGCTTGATTCTGATGAGGACCGATTACCCGGGGCCGGGTCACCGCAACCTTTCAAATGGGGTGTCTGCTCAGGTGCCGATAGCTGGACCAACGACCCGGTCAAAATCTCCAACATGTCGGATCCACCAATCATCGAGGGGTTGTTGCGGGTAAAAGAAGTGGCAACGGTTGTCGGTGCTGCCAAGACCGCGAAAACTTGGTTTGCCCTTTATCTTGCGCTGATGGTAGCGGCCGGAGAGCGGTTTCTGGAAATGGTAACTCACCGGCGAAAAGTCCTGTACCTCGACTATGAGCTAAAAAAAGGAACGTTTGAGAAGCGCATGAGTCTCCTCGAGCCAGAGCGACCCGAGGGATTTTTCTACCAATGCCTACGCGGCGAGTCCAGATTGCCGACAGTCGCCGAGATCACAGAATTGGTGGTGGCCGAAGGATGCGGACTGCTGGTGGTCGATTCTCTTTATCGCACCGGCTGGCTCACCGAAGAAAATAACAACGACAGCACCAGTAGGGAGTTGACTGCGCTGCAGACATTCACCGCTAACACTTCATGCTCGTTGCTCTGCGTCGACCACACGGCCAAGGGTGGAGGCAGCGAGCGCAGCGCGGTTGATGCTGCCCGTGGTGCCAGTGCCAAGGGCGGCTTCTATGACGCGCTTCTGGTGCTGAGGCCCACAGACAAGGGACCAGACCCGCAGGGCACGTACGCAATCCTCGACGCCGTATTGCGTGACTGGCCCAAGGCAGAGAACCTTCCACTGATCTCGTTCTGGTGGAATGCGACGCAATGCCACGTGGAACTTGCCGGAAACGTGGAGCGAAATGAGGCGGAAACTAATAGAACGAGGATTCTCGAAGCCATCTCTGATGCCGATAAAGGAATATCGATTCACACCATCGCCATCGTCTGTAGTATTGGAGAATCCACAGTCCGCCGAGCCCTGGGCGCTCCGCCGATGAACACCCAAGTGGTTGCGTTCCCGGACCCGACCCACCGGCAGCGAGTGCTCTATCGGCTCAAGGACTTTGCTGGTGCCCCCCTCCAAACCGCGCCAAACTCCTCCACATGAACAGACCATCTAACTGCTATTGCTGGCTCGAGGCCGAGTTGGAAAACCCCACTAAAACTACCCCACCACCTATAGGGGAGTGGTGCGGTGGCGGGGTTTATATAACCGGTTTTTTTGGGGGAGCGGAGGGCGCTAAAGCTGCCCTCCTCCCGTGTCCGCAGACACACGCCTCTCGCTGCGCTCAGCGCGGTCTTGCTCCCGGGCTGCGCTCCCAGGCGCACAAGGGTTTTTCCGCCCTGCCCCGGCACCAGACCACCTCACCTCGTTCAGACGCAACAAGGCTTCGGCGGATCAATACTTTTGTAAACGCGCTGCTAGCTACAAGCACGCCAAACAACCAGCGTGAAAACTACCGCGTGGGACCCCTCTCAGGAAAAGCACCCCACGCTGGGGTGTCTCCGGGAAATAAGAAAATCGCAAATTATATATATGCAGACTAAATTATTAGTTGAAAAAGAAGTCCCTAACGTATCAACCTCAAAATTAAATGAGGCTGAACGGATGGTGGTAAACGAAGGAATCACGCAGGGGTTTGAAGCCCTGTGCTATCAGTGGTCCGGCAATCTGGCTGAGGCACTCGGCCTCAAAACCTATGCCCTGGGTAATCCGGACACAATGCACCGAAGTGTGGACGTGCGAGGATATTGTCCGAGGAATGAGGTGACGTTTGGCTTCCCTTCATCACTTCAGACATAGGCCCCGGTGAAGCACTAACGCAAACACCGAATTTGGAGGGCAGGCGTGTCGCGCAACTGGACGGGCCAGACCTGGTTGTGACCAAAGCTGAAACGGTCGTCAGAGAAGTGGTCTCAAGGTGCAATCACCGGAATGGCGAAGAAGTAAGGAGCGATTTCATGGCAGTTACCGAGTTATTCCTGACCTGCAAGATTACTCCGCCGACTATTCCCTGCATCGACTCGTGGCGGCCGTATGTCGGTCCCATGGCACCTCCGACAACGATGCCTCTACTGACCGCAATCCTACCGCAGCAGGAAACCGCCCCCGGCCAGCACTAGCGCCAGAACCCACCCAAACCACCGATATCAACCCAACCAACCTCATGTCCAAAATTGAAATTCAGCCCATCACCAACAATATGTCAGAACAGAACCGCAACACCGTCACTACCGCCGACGCCAAACCCAATCCCGATGCCCAAGAACCTGAGCTTAACGCCAAAGTTCAGCAGTTTCCCGAGACTTCGCCAGTGCCATATAAAATGGCGAGTCTGTCAAATATCTCTGTCGCCAACCCTGAAATATGCGAGGGTCTGGTGTCCGACGCCGAGGTGCTGGAGCCCGGCACATGCCCTGCTCCGAAAGCCAAGACACGTTCAAAATCATCCCCGAAGCCAAAAGCGACTCTCTCTAAGCAGCGCAAAGCGAAAGCAACCGACGCCGTGACCGAGACCATTGTCGTGGACGAGGTTGTACTGGACGCGATATGTGGCGAGCTAAGCGCTGAGGACCTGGCATATCGCGAGTCGCGCGAAACAATAGTAGATGCCGGGGTAAATGCCTGCATAACTGCGGGTAGGGCGCTCTTCGAGATCAAGAACTACCACGAAGGCGCATTGTGGAGATCGGGGCACAAATCCTTCGACATGTACTGCCAGGCAAAGTGGAATCTTCACAAATCTCATGCCTACCGTCTAGTCGATACAGGCGAATTAGTGATTGAACTCGAAACAGAGTTTTCCCCACGTGGGGAAAATCTGCCTGTCAACGAAGGGCAGGTTCGTCCTCTACTGGCCAATGTCCCCAAGGAGCGTCGTGTGGAATGCTGGAAGGAGATTGTGAACGGAAAAATGCCAGCCGAATTGAGCAGCACCGCAGTAGGCGCAGGTGTCCAGAAATATTTGCTGGAAAATGGGCTGCCAACCAAAGCTAGTAAGCCGTCGAAGACCGCGGAGTTGCCGGCGAAGACCGAGGAACAACCGACAAAAGAGAATGACGTCGACTTGGTGCTACGTAGGGTTCAGGAATTGCTCAAGCTAGCAGCGGAGCCGACTGCCGATGCCCCCGGACTTCCGCCTCACGAAATCAAGCTGACAATATCGCAGAAAAGTCGATCCCTGAATTTTCAAATCATCACCATTCACTCGGCTATTTATAGCTCGGGTCCCGTGCTCAATTGACATTAGTTCATGCCCGGCACCTCTCAATGCAGCGATGGCAAAAGGGGGGGGCCGGGTAAAGACCGTGGCAGTACGAGGCGAATGACCATCCTCTCGTGGCACTGGAAATTACGAAAGTATATCAAGCTGTGCTCGACATATATAAATAGTTATGCTATTCATGCGGTATGGAAAACAACGTGTCAGTCGCCAGTCAAAGTCCGGAACCCCAAGCTCAGCGCCAAGAGTATGGCTTGGATTTCGCTAGCTGGCTTCTGCTTTCTACCGCTGTCCTTGCGGGGGTGGCGGGGCCTGCAGCCAGGTTCCGGGCACTCGGTCCAGCTGAACCAGTAATAGGGCCCAGCCTGCTACTGCAGCCGGATTGCCCCAGACTGCGATTATTGCTTGGCAGGCTGTTGAATGAGCCTCTGGAGCTTCAAAATAGCTTAGTGCGCCAGTCATCTGGGTTGCGAGGTGACTTATTGGAGCACGCAAAATTTGGAGGGCCGTTGCCCACGCTTCATAGTGATATGTCACTTCTGCGCGGCTTTCGAGAAAGCTACTCGGTGATGCTCGAGTCAAGGAATGACGACTTCAATCCGGAACCGGATAGAATTGATGCGTTGCTGCGGCCCATGTTTTTGCTGACTAACCCCGCGCATGGCATTTCGGATTCGTTGGTCGCAAATTGCCATGCGGGCCAAGCCCTGGTTTCGATGTTGTTGGAGAAGCCGTTGCCTACTGCCGAGCGTCAAGCGCTGCTCCGGTTATTGAACGGCACCATGGTGGAGTCCGACACAAAGCGCAGTAAAGCGCGGGTGCATCAAGTCGCTGGCGGCCAAATCCAAAGTCTCCGGGCGTCGATCATTTTCCAGGCCAACGCGATATCGCTAAAGGCATTGGCAATGGATACGGAACTCGCAGCCGCGTTTGTCATGGCTGTGCCTGCTGCTTCCGGCTCCAAGCCAGAAAGGTTGCTCGCAGGCGGCTACTACGCCGACGCAATCCGGCAGGTGGTTGACGCCAGACGCACAGGCACCTTTGTAGAAGCGCAGATGCGTAACAGGGCCAAGGCCATGGCCTTCTCTCAGCAGCATCTGGAATTTTTGGAGGACGTCGAAAATGCTAATGACCCGGCCCTGACTGCGTTCGCTAGCTTGCCAATGGCGTTGGGCTGGGCCCTGCGCCTGCTCTATCCAAGAAGTAAGGAACCCGACGAATTAATTTTGAAGCACGCTGTGCCGGTGGCCCACACGCTGATGCAGCGGCAGCAAAAGGTATTGGAGAGGCTGCGCAAAGCAGAGGCTCTTGCTAAGAAGGCGCGGGATAAAGCGAGGCTTGTCCGGCGTATTGGCAAGGGCGGCCCGATGACGCGACGCCAGGTTGCGAGGGGCCTCCAACAGCAGAGCCAAGCGCAATACGGGCCATTGCTACAGGAGTTGATTGAAGATGGGGTGGTCAAAGTTGACGGCAGGCTCCTGGAATTGGCTTCTGCTCACAAGCCTGCTACCGCCCGTTACTGACGATGCTGACGCCTCAGCGTGACAGCATACTATAGACGAAAGTCGCCAAACTCGTTTAAAACAAAGGACTGGCCGATGACATTCGGTCATTGGCGAAATCAAAAAATTGCCACTGGCGGGGGGCTTAAACGTCAACGCTCACCACCGAGTTTTTTGTGACCCCGGACGAAATCGGGCATTTCCCGTTACTCTTCGCTGGCCTCTAGCCTTTGTGGCCGTAAGAGAAATTGACTTTGCCGGTTCGTACGCGAGCAGGTGCCGAATTGGTGTTAGGCGAATGCGGTACTGACAACACTCCTGATCCCGGGGCGGCTATCCTTTGCACGACTTTTCTGGCTTGGTCGGCACCCGCATCTGGGCTTATCCCACAGTCTGCATACGGCTCCACGATAAGGGCTGGACGACGACGCTCCCGTATTTCAAGTGGCCGTACCAAGCGAAGGTCATGAAGACATTTGACAACATCAGGAGCTTGCACCGCCGATGGGCTGACAAAGACGGGACTAACTGGGCGGGGATGTTAGTGGGGAGCAGGATGGTGTTCATGGGGATGTGGTGCAGGAACCTGCCGCTTGTTGCCGCCAGCGACAAGCCCGGATGAAGGTGCTGGCAGACTGCGGCTGGGGCCAAACGTATTACCCGGGTGGAAGATGATGTGGGAAGCAGCGGAGTTTGTATAAGGGGCTGGATTTTCAGCAGCTTGCTACCGCCACCCGCCGTACTGGGAGGAGGGAACTGCACCTCGTCCTTGAGTTCTTCGGTCACCGCCGCCAGTTCCTCGTTGTGCGTAAGCAGCTCCGTATTTTTCAGCAGCAGCCTGTCGTTGGCTTCCGTGGCGTCGGCCAGAAGCCGGAGCGACTCGGCGAACGTCTGCGGCAATTTAAATACAGGGGCCTGGGTCGTCACCTCGTCATACACCCAACTAATCACCTGTGCATAGAAGTCCGGCGAGCACCAAGTAGCGAGATGCAGCGCCACCTTGGGGTGTACCCATGTACCGCGTTCCGCGTTCTTTCCTGTTGTAATGGTGAGGATCAGCAGGTCCCTGCGAATCTGCAGGGACCTCGACAGCGACGCCACAACTGCTCGCGTGTCAGCATTCTGCTTGTAGTTGGACCACTCCTTCCCGGCCGCTTTGCACATGGCCGTGGCATTTACGTAGCCGTCGGATTTGCGCTGCGCAATCAGGTGCCCGTCAACGTGATGCGGCACGATCAAACGCAGTCGCGAGTATTCGCGCGGAGCCCGCTTCAGTTGTGACGCCAAATTGCTTGGATGCGGCTATCTTTCCCGGGGAGCCGAGCACATACTTGCATTTTTCCTGGCACGCGGCCCCAAGTGGCTGACGCTGAGCCCGGCGAAAATATTCAAGAAGAAATACGGGACTTGTCGGAATACCACCAACAAGTACATGCGGGAGCTGAAATTGGCGGGCCACGCGGCCAGGGTCTTCGGGCCTGACCCCTCGGGACGCAAGGGCGGTCTCATCTGGTTTTGGAAGTACAGCGAGCGCCCGTTTGGTATCGACGCAAAAAAGCTGGACCGGGAATGGCAGGTACACGCCCCCCAGTACGGGACGCACGGCATCAAGGCGGCGTCCACGATTCCGATACGGAACAAGATGGGCGAATACAGACTCGGGTTCGAGGCCGCAACTTTCAACGGCTTGCGCCCGGGTGCTGACTTCGACCCGAACAACACGTACGGCACGTCCTGCTTCGCGTTGGAAGAGACCACGGTGCACGACGACGGCACCGTGACCAAGATCATTCACCGCACGCGGCTGGAGAAGACTCCGGACCAGACACCGGTGCCGGACGAGACAATCTACGTACCAAAGAAGAAGGTTAAGGCGAAGAAAACGAAGCGCGTCAAAGCCGTTTCCAAGGCCAGCTCTAACGAAGAGCCGGAGCACAAAGTCGTTGCAAGAAAATCGACTAAAAAACTTGTTAAGTCGTCGTCAGCCACGACCCCGGAAATCGTTGAAACCACCGGGAATTCCGAGGCTGTTTTGACCACAACCGACGTTGTTTTTAGCGCCGAAACCGAATGCCCAAAAAATGAGCATCTTAGTAAGGAACATAGTTCAAGGACAATAGGTAGAAGACTATCGTCTTCTCCCTACACTTACGCACATAAAAAAAAGATGACGTCACGCGCCATGTTTAAGGGCAAGAAACTGGAGCTGCGCCACTCAGTTCAATTCAGCCTCCCGGACGACCCCAACGACAAACAACCTGACTTGGGCCCGGATGGCTCGTATACCTACGGATTGAACGGCAGGGGATACCGAAAACTTAAATGCGATCAACTCCCGGAACTGGTTTTGTTTGAAGCAATAGGTACGGTGCACGAGGTCAAGGAACAACCTGCGACCCCGGAGCCTGCACCGCTTGTCGCCAACAAAATGTACGACGTCGCATCAAAAATCCTGGTGTATCCCGAAACCGACTTACCCGGCTCACCTCCCATAGTTTTATCGCATGACGGAGTCTGGCTCCATATGCTGGGTCGGGCGGCAGCGATACCGGATGCCGTACTGGAACCACACAAGTTCCCGGCAGTGAAAAAATACAAGGTGGATGACTCTGAACAACTGATGATTGTTCCCGGCTACGCCTTCAAGGTCGCACGTTTCCTGGTCCGTGACACGCTGCACTCGTTGAGGCAGAAGCTGGGTCGGGACGCCAGGCACAATGAATTGTACGCGGCCCTGGACAGCATCAGGCTCAGCGACTACGCCGACTTGTTAGATGTCAAAGACCTGTGCCCGGCTCAGGTCGTAGAAAGTTGCGGGACTCAGGCCCCGGAAAGTTGTGTGCCCCAGGACGCAGAAAGCTTCATGGTGTCGGAAGCCGAGATACAGGCGAAGATCGCGGAGATCGGCGAAATAGACGAGGCGGAACTCGAGCGCTGGGCGGACGCCGAGGAACGCCGCAGAGAGCAGGAGAAATCCAACAGGGACCCGGTACTGGCGGGACTTGCCAGAGACTTCATGTTATCTATTGGGTTGTGCACGGACGCCAGTGCACCTTAAATTTTATATAACAGGCGAGAAACTATTGTTCGGCTTGTTCTCACTTTTCTTCAACTGCACATGAGATCCCAGGACGCAGAATTATTCCAGGTACTGGCGCGAGGATCGATTTCGGCCGACACCTACCCACCCGAAGTCAGGCGGCTGTGTCCACAACGTTGGTTTATGCCAGTGGCATTTTTCGCCTAGGATATACAGAACGCAGGTGCCGTGTCTGGGTACCAGCCCAGCGTTGTCGTAGAAAGCAGAGCATCCTCATTTCAGACACTATTCTGCTGGCGTCGCGCCGAGAGCATCAGCTTGGTATTTTGGCGACAATCAATAATCCGTCGCCGACAACCAGTTTGGCGTAGTCTGCTGGAAATCCTGACCGTCGCCTCCCCGGATTAAATCCTAGGAATAGTCGGCAAAATTCCAGCGACTAGACTGAGCCATGAATTGAATTCCCGATTTGACCGCGGGCGGCGGAGAAATTGTGTGCAGATTCATATATATGATGGGACGAGCGGCATTAATCTGGATTTTCATACGCGACTGCTGACCTAAATCCAGTGGCTTAATGCTGCACAAAAGCCGGGACTAAATGGCCGACATAATTCCTAGCTAAATCACAGGGAAATTCGAGAAGATGCCGTATGGTAAATCCAGCGATAAATTGTCTGCCAATTGAATTTCTGATTTTGGTTGCCAGCAACGTTGGTTACGGTCTGCGGGGATAGATGATGTCGTTCATTTTTCGATGGGGAGGGGCTTGGATGGCTTCAAGACTTTGGAGCAGGCTTGTCGATCTGCTTGCCGGCCTGCTGCCAGGCAAGGATGCCGCCTGCCAAGTCGCGGACATCGGTGAATCCGAGTTTGACCAAGGCGGCGGCGGCTTTCGCGCTGCGCACACCGCCCTGGCAGTAAACCAGCACGGGTTTGCGCGGATCGAGTTCCTTGGCTGCACGGTCGGCGAAATTCTTGTCGGTCCACGGGATCAGGGTGGCCTTGGTCAGATGGCCGGTCGCAAATTCCTCCTTGGTGCGCACGTCGAGCACCTGCAGCCCCGGCGTGCCAGCCAACCACGTCTCTGCCTGCGCAGGGGGCACGGTGGCGGGCTCCGCTGCGAGGACCGGCACGACGCCGCCAATGAACAAAAGAAAGGCTGCTGCAAGCTGCTTCATACCCGGAGGATGGCTTGCAAGCGGCCGCGTGGCAAGTAGCCTTTTTGGCTCCCCCTTATGAAACCAAAAACCGTCATCATCACCGGCTGCACCCGTGGACTTGGCCGCGCCATGGTCCC
>JBAXOP010000074.1:0-19175 GCA_037133195.1 Verrucomicrobiota bacterium
CCATGGTCCCTCCGGGCAGGATGCCCGGGCCACGTGGTGCGGGCATGCTGCCCGCCGCCCGTAACAGCCCTGTTAGTCGGGCGATTCACTCGTCCGGAGCATCTTCTTCAGGGGCGGGGGCTTCCGGCATCGGAACGATAAGTCCGGCTCCGCCACCGCCGCCGAGTTGGAGGCGCAGACCATTGCCATTGAAGGTGTTGTCGATGTTGAGTTTTTCGAGGCGGGATCGCACGGCGGGCGGGGCGGCGGCCTTGTCTTGCTCGGTATCCCAGGGGCCGGTCCATGTCACTTTGTTGTCCTTATCGCGGAGGGTCGCTTCCTTACCACCATCGGCAGATTTCAACTCGATGCTCCCCTGCTCATCTGCCATGCGAATGACCGCACCACCTTGAACTTGCACGCCGCCGGGTGCTACTTGTAAGCCTCCGGGGGCCTGCATGCCGTTTTTCATGGCATCGGCCAAGCGTTTTTGCATGAGCTCCATCTCGACGCCCATTTTCGGCAGGTCATTGCCGGGGATTGCCTGTGGAATGAGAGCGCCGTTCTGCATGGCGCGCAGTTGGCGGCCGATGGCATCGCGGATTCGCTTGGCCTGCTCCTGCGGCATGCCGTCGAGCATCAGCGTGTCTAATTCCTGGGGTACGGCAGCCACGCCGCCGCCATCCGGGCGTGCGGCCAGAGTAATGGATTTAGTGGCGGGTTTACCTTGGTGGATGAGATCGACGGTGATTTCATCACCCGTCTTGTGGCTTTGAATCTGTTTGACGAGGTCCGCCTGTGATCCGACCGCCTGGCCGGCAATGCGAGTGATGACATCGTGCTGGGCGAGACCAGCCATGGCACCGGGACCATCCGGATCGAGCGCTCGAATGACTATTCCCTCACCGGCTTTGAGGCCGAGATGGGCCGCTAGCACCTCCGGCACCTCCCAACTGCCAATGCCCAAATACGGTGCAACGTGGGCTGGTGCGGCTGGTGCGGCTGGTGCGGCGCCACGCCCGTCCTGTGCCGCGGGGGCTTCCACAGCGGGCGGTGGCGGCGTGTTGTCTGCCGGTGGCTCGATAGCCACAAGCGGTGGTGCCAGCAAGGCGGCGGCGATAGCGGGGACAAACGGATACAGGTTAGCTTTCATGGCGTTCATACTAGAAGCGTAGTAGTTTCTCGGATTGTCTAAAAAAACCACCCTCAGTCGATTTTTTCCGGGACGAGGATATATTCGACGCGGGGGTTTTCGTACTCGATTTGCTTGCCCTCGGGATTAACGAGGGTGACGCGATCCCAATAGACGACTTTGACGACGCGCTGGGCGTGGTTTTGGGATTGCCAGAGGACGCCGACGTCACTGGCCTGGCTGAGGCCGGTATTGAAGGCGGCGGGGACGAAATTCTGTGTTGCCGGCGCGGCCTGAGCGACAGGAGGAGTGGGAGCTGCGGGAGCAACCGGAGTAGTGGAAGCTGCGGGTGGCGTAGCGAATGGTGATGCCGGCGGCTGCTTGGAAATGGGCGCCGAGGCTGTGAGGTGCGTGCCTGCGGCTGGGAGGAACCAAGCGGCTGCGGCCCCGAACAAGGCGACGGCGGCGACGGCGGCTAGCATCGGGTGCTGGCTGCGGCGGCGGGCGGCGGCGATTTGCTGCGGGAAAGGAATGATGCGTGACGCCTCAGTCGCTGCGCTGCTGGTGAGGGTGGCCTCCAAGGCGGCCAGCAATGCGGGCGAGAGGGCGGCGGGTTGGTTATTGCGCAGCGAGGCTTCGAATTGTGCTTCGGCTGAATTTAAAACGGGGGTCTCGCCCGCAGCGCAAGCCTCAAGCCGCGCCAGCAAGCGCTGATCGAGGGCAACGGGACGCAGGCCTGCGAGCGTGGCTTCAAGAGCTTGGAGATCGTCGGTCATGGTGGGGGGGGATCAGATAGAGAGGTCACCGCGGCGGCGGGCACCGCCGAGCTGGCGTTTGAGCGCCTCTAGACCATAGCGATACCGGGAAGCGGCTGTGTTTTGAGAAATTCCGAGAATTTCGCCAATTTCCGCAAACGTCTGCTCACCCCAGATTTTCATCACGATAACCTCGGCAAATTTCGCTGGCAATTCCTTGAGGCTGGCTTCCAGTTGGTCCCGGGTTTCGTCGCCTGCGGAATCGGTATCAAACCACGGGTGGAACGCCTCCGCCAGCTCGGCTTCCTGATCGGCGGTGACGCTATCCTCGCGGCGTTTACGGCGGTCGTCGCGGCGGCTCAGGTCGATAGCGAGGCGGCGGATGGTGGTATAGATATAAGGCAACCAGAATTCGCTGCCGCCGACAAACTCTCCCGAGTTGAGTTTTTCGATAAGTTTGACGAGAGCGTCTTGCAAGACATCTTGGGCGTCCTCGTGGGAACGGGTTTGCTGGCGCGCAAAAAGCAACAGCTTCGGCCCTTGCGCGGCCAGCCAGTCATGCCAGGCCGCAGGGGATGGGGTCTGACCGGGGGCGGCTGGCGGGGCTTGGATGTTAGGTTGGTCCTGCATAAGACGGCGTGGTGGCGGGGACGGGGTGGTACAGTCCGTTGAGTTGACGCGGGGAAGGAATGGATGAATAGCGGGTCTGGTGATTGCGCACACCGCTCCACGGTTCGCGACGGACTCGCGCGAGGCCCGCCATACCGAACGCGTCGGGCTCGGATTTCATCAACCAGTGGGACATGCCCAAAACACAAGCTCATTGTACCGCTAGACTCAAGCGAGAACACATCGCAGCGGCAAGAAAAGATTGGCCGAGGATTGGCTTTGACCCCGGGCAAATCGGAGCTAGCATCCGGCCCGTTACTCCCCTCCCCTCAATATGTCCGACCCGCTCTACACCCCGCTCCAAGCTGGAGCCTTCCTGATGCCCAACCGCCTAGTGATGGCACCACTGACCCGTTGCCGGGCCTCGGCCGGGCGTGTTCCCAACGCGCTGATGGCCGAGTACTACGCCCAGCGTAGTTCCTTTGGCATGATTTTATCGGAAGCCACGGCCATCTCGCCACAGGGTGTCGGCTATCCAAACACACCCGGCATCTGGTCGGCCGAGCAGGTCGCGGGCTGGCAGCAAGTGACTGCTGCGGTGCATCAGGCGGGTGGGCTGATATTGATGCAACTCTGGCATGTCGGTCGCATCTCCGATCCGTTCTATCTGGATGGCGCTCTGCCGGTGGCACCCAGCGCGATCGCCCCGGCCGGCCATGTGAGCCTGCTGCGTCCTGCGAAGGACTTTGTCACGCCGCGTGCTCTGGAAATTGCGGAAATCCCCGGCATTGTAGAAGACTACCGCCGTGCTGCGGAAAACGCCCGGTTTGCCGGTTTTCACGGTGTAGAGATCCACGCTGCCAATGGTTACCTGATCGACCAGTTCCTCCAAGACTCAACTAACAAGCGCAACGATGCTTACGGTGGCTCCCTTGAAAACCGTGCGCGTTTCCTGCTGGAAGTGACCGATGCCGTGGTGTCGGTGTGGGGAGCTGACAGGGTGGGCGTGCATCTTGCGCCGCGTGGCGACTCTCATGACATGGGGGATTCCAACCTCGCTGAGGTCTTTCACCACGCTGCACGCCAACTCGGCAATCGCCAACTCGCATTCCTCTGCGCCCGCGAATCTTATGACAAACCCGCGCTCGGCCCCTCTCTCAAGCATGCCTTCGGCGGCGTGTTCATCGCCAACGAAAATTTCACCGCCGAGAGCGCCCGCTTTGCTTTGCGCAGCGGCACCGCCGATGCGGTGGCCTTCGGCAAACCCGCTATCGCCAATCCCGACCTCGTCGCTCGCCTGCGCTGCGGGGCACCGCTCAACCCACCTGATCCGGCCACATTTTATGCGGACGGCCCGGTAGGATACACCGACTATCCATTTCTAACACCATAACCTGGCGGGCTGGATGTGGAACGTTGCCTCTCTGCCAATTGCTTACTGCAGAGGCGCAAAGGTGGCAATGGGACACGGAGCAAGACAGGATTTTTTTTCCCGGTAATCCATTCCCCGTTGTGTTGCTTTTCGTTGAGTTTGCGTCCTTGCAATCCGACTTGCCCACGCTGCGTCTCTATCCCATGATCGCCCGGCAATTTTCATGACCAACCTTTCAGAATCTACGGCATGGCTGGCGCGGCGTGACGGCAGTGTCGTCATCGGCCGGGGGCCGTTTGAGGCGGTGGCGGTGATGCCGGTAAACACCACGGCATTTTACGTGCGCGATTTCGCTTTATGCGAGGCGCGTCCGTGGAAAATCCCGGCGGAGGTAGAAGTCACAGACGGGGGTGAGTTTGCCGCGCGGCATGCGGCGGTGCTTCCGCCACCCTGCCAATGGCAATCACTCGATGCCGCTCCCTTTGCCGCGGTTTTTCAGGAGGTGATGGCCGCAATTCATGGGGGTCAATTTGAAAAAACCGTGCCGGTAGTGACGGAAACCGGCTGTTGCGAATACGCCCCGGGCCCCGCCATCATGGCTGCCATGGCAAGGCAAAGTGCTCCGCTGTACTCGTTTGGCTGGTCGCAGGGCAGCACTGGGTTCGCTGGTGCCACTCCGGAGTTGCTCATTTCATTGGATGGATTGCAACTCGAAACCATGGCCCTGGCCGGCACCGCCCGCCGCGCCGATCGCGATGTATTTGCGGTGGACGAAAAGGAAATCCGCGAACACGAATATGTCGCCCAATCCCTCGTCGCTAAACTCACCGATCTGGGACATCTCCATCGCTGCCCGCGCGATATCCTCGACCTCGGCAGCATCGTCCATTTCCTCACCTCGCTGCGTCTCAATCTCCACCTTGCCCAATGCCCCGAGGCCCTCGTCCAACGCCTCCACCCAACACCCGCCCTCGGCCCACTGCCTCGCACCGCCGACACTCTCGCCTTGTTACTGGAATGGCGCGCCAGGCTCGGCTGCCCCGCCGAATTCGGCGCCCCTTTCGGTGTCTGGCACAACGGCCGCTTCGATGCCGTTGTCGCTATCCGCGGCCTCTGGTGGAATGGCCGCCAGCTCATCCTTCCCGCCGGTTGCGGCATCATCGAGGCCAGCCGCTTGGTCAACGAATGGCGCGAGCTGCGCCTCAAACGCGAGGCTGTCAAAGCCGGTGCCTGGTCCGCTTGAGCGGACATCCAACGCCGAACCGAAGAAAACAAACGCCCCGCCCCGCTCTCTTCCTCTTCCGTTCGACGTTCGCGTTCGATCCTCCACCAGTCGAAATCAGGACGAGTGGCATGAACGCTGCGCGGAACGTGGATTTACCATTCCAGTTCTCAAGCAAGGCGGTACCGCTTCCGATGCTCTGATAGAAAGATTTGCTCCGGGCGGGCACCATCCTCGGGCAGAGTGAGTGTGGCTTTTTCATAGGCTTCGAAATGGCTGGCCACGGATGCTTGAGGCAAGAAGGATTTGAGGCGGGATGAGAGAATCATCCGCAGCCGCTTCTAAAAAACTTTGCGTCTTTGCGACTTTGCGCGAGAACCCTCTTAACGGGATGAATGGATTGGCAGTGAGACCGCCGCTGTCAAAGGTGACGAAGTATAAAGATTGCCTCGCGCAAAGACGCAAAGACGCAAAGACGCAAAGACGCAAAGGAAAATGGGATGCATGGTCCATTCGCGGATTCTTGATCCCTGAGGAGTTCGGCGAACTCAACTGTGGCACGGACCGCTGGCCTCGCCGCCGGGCTGGGTTTTGCGCCGAAAAGACCGGTCAGGGAGCGGATCCTCAGCGACTTTGGCGGTGGGCCTGCGTTCATCGAACCAAGTCCGCATCTCGATTTGGAGTGCTGCTGCAGTGGATCTGTTGCGGAGGCGGCAGGCCCAGACGACGATGACACGCCAGCCCAAGGCTTGTAACAGGGGCGTTCATCCCCATCCTTCGTCAACAGTTCAATGACGCAATAGTGCGTCAGCCAGTTTCGATGGCAGCTCGAGGAGCATGGGCAGACCGCCCCCCTTCCCTGCCCGATCCCTAGCCATTTGGATGGTGGCGCACCACAACAGGTTCTTGTCAACCGAGATAGGCGTGTCCAGCACCGCTGGTCAGCGTGGTGCCGTGCCCATTGGCCGCCGGCGCTTGAAGCCACTTGAGTTCTTCCTCGCTTGGCGGCCAGTTGACACGGGTGGCAGCCACGAACAACACCCTCGCAAAGACCGGAAATGCGTGTTTCATGCGATGAGCGCGACTCGCTCTCGAATGGAATCAAATGGAAGCCTTGCCACGTCTCCGAAGCAGCAAGCCGCTAGCGTTACTCTTTATCTGTCACCATGTATCGAATCCCATTTTCCGGAAAAAATTCCGGCAAAGCGCAAAAATTTCAGTGCAAGGTAGAAGCAGTCACATATAATCACACATCCAAACGCCACACGACATCACCACCAATGGATCCATAACTCATTCTTTGCCAGATGAGCAGGATCGGTTGTTACCCCAACAGGGGATGGGAGCGGCGGCACCGTCGCCGCCGCCGCCGCCAGCGATGAGAGGGCACCGGCGCTGGGGTTTGGCGCTGCTGCTGGCCATCCTGATGGGGGGAGCGCTTCTCACATGGTGGATGGTGGTGACGGCCGACCACGCCAAGCGAGCCGATCTGCTGGTGCAAACGCAACTTCTGGCGCAAACCCTTGATATCGAAGGCATCCAAACGCTCAGCGCCACGGATGCCGATTTGCAAAGGCCCGCGTACCAACGCCTCAAGGAGCAACTCGCCCTCTCCCGAGCGGTCATCCCGCAATGCCGTTTTATCTATTTGATAGGCCGGCGGTCCTCCGGCGAGTTGTTTTTCTTAGTTGATAGTGAGGATCCGAGTTCCAAGGACTATTCCCCGCCGGGGCAGATTTTTCAGGATGCGACGGAGTCATTCCGGCGGGTTTTCATCACCCACACCGCGGCCACCGAAGGCCCCAGCACCGATAGCTGGGGTACTTGGATCAGTGGCTCCGTGCCGCTCAATGAGCTGCGGGCCGTTGCCACCCACTCGCAAGCCGTGGATGAGGCAGCCCACAGCCCTGGCAGCCAGGCTGGCGAGACCAACAGCGACGCGGCACTTGCGGTGCTGGGCACGGACATAGATGCCCGCGATTGGAACTGGATGCTGGCCCGCGCCGCACTGCCACCCGTGCTGCTCACATTGGCGCTGGCAACCTTGGTAGTGGTTGGCAGGATCTTGCTGGCACGGCGTGCCCGCCGCAGTGAACACCCGTCGCGCTGGCTGCGCCACCTTGAGCCGGCGCTGGCATTAGCCATCGGCCTGGTGCTCACCCTGTTTGCCACCTGGGTAATCCACCGGAGCGAGGCGCGTGACCGCGAGCTGGCATTTGCGCAATTGGCCGCCAGCTGCACCGGCGAGCTTGCCGAAACGCTGCAAACCATCGCCCGCACCGACTTGGAAAGCCTGGCATGCTTTTGTCAACACTCCGAAAATATCACCCGTGACGAATTCCAATCGTTCAGCGCCCACCTGGTGAATAACCCACTGGTCCAGGTCTGGGAGTTGGCTCCAGTGGTATCGGCCGCCGAGCAGGCCAGATTCACCGAACAGGCCCGTGCTGCGGGTTGGCAGGACTTTTCTATCTGGCAAAAAGACCCGCAGGGGCGGCGAGTGGCGGCCAGCGGCAGCGACATCTACTATCCGGTCTTGCAAGAGGCCACTGGCACAGGCAATGAGACCGTGCTGGGGTACGACCTCCGCTCAGAGCCGTTGCAGCGTGCGGCGTTGGAGGAGGCGGAGCGCCCTGACCGGCCTGAGTCTCACCGCCGCACTGGCGTTTGTGCTCAGCTTGCCGCTGCGCCAGCGCGAAAATCTGGAGCGTCTGGTACACATGCGCAGCTCCGAACTGCGGTATAGTGAGGAACGCTTCGCCCAGCTTGCCGCGCAAAACGCCACCATCGCCTGGGAAGTGGACGCCCACGGGCTCTACACCTATGTGAGCGACGCGTCTGCGGCCGTTCTGGGCTACCGCCCGGACGAACTCATCGGCCAAGTGCATTTTTACGACCTGCATCCGGCCAGCAGCCGAGAGGAGTTCAAGGCGGCGGCCTTCGCGGTCTTTGCGCGGCAGGAGCAGTTTGTGGATCTGGTCAATGCCGCCCAGACCAAGGATGGCCGCCATCTGTGGTTATCCACCAACGGCTTCCCTCTCCTCAACGCCGACGGCTCCCTCCGGGGCTACCGTGGTGCCGACACCGACATCACCGTGCGCAAGCGGGCGGAAGATGCGCTGCGTGAGAGTGAGGCCATGCAACGCGTCCTGCTAGCCAATCTCCCCGCTGGCGTAGTCATTGTGGACCCGCTAACCCGCGTCATTGAGCAGGTCAATGCGCATGCCGCCACCCTCTTCGGCGACTCGCTGGATCACATGGTGGGCCAGCGATGCCACGCATTTTTGTGCCCCTCCTGCGAGGGCTCCTGCCCGGTGATCGATCAGAACAAGTCTGTGGACAATTCCGAGCGCGAGATGTTTCGGGCCGATGGCAGCCGCCTCTCCATCCTCAAAACCGTCAAGCACTTCCAGCTTAATGGTCAGGAAAAATTGCTCGAATGCTTCGTGGATGTGACTGAGCGCAAGCAGGCGGAAGAGGCGCTGCGGGTGAGCGAGAGTCGCCACCGCTCCGTGTTGGCGGCCATGGCCGAGGGCATCGTCGTCCAAGCGGCGGACGGCGCGATCATCGATTGCAACCAGAGTGCGGAGAAGATCATGGGCCTGAGCCGCGAGCAAATTCTGGGTCGCAGCTCGGTGGACCCGCGTTGGCAAGCTGTTGACGAGGATGGAAACCCCTTCCCCGGCGAACAACATCCCGCCATGGTGAGTTTGCGTACGGGCCAGGCCTGCCACGGCGTGACGATGGGCTTGCACCTGCCCGACGGGTCAAGCAAATGGATCAGCATCAATGCCGAACCGCTTTTCCACAGCGGCGAGACGAGCCCCCACGCGGTCGTCACCTCTTTTAGCGATATTACGGAGCGCCGCCAAGTGCACGAAGCGTTGCGCCTGACCAGCGAGCGCTTGACCCTTGCCACCCGGGCGGGCAGCGTCGGCATCTGGGAGTACGACGTTCCCGACAACCGGCTGATCTGGGACCAACAAATGTTCCACCTCTACGGCATCACGCAGGATGAGTTCAACGGGACCTATGGCGTCTGGCAGACGGAAGTCCACCCGGATGACCAACAACGCTGGGACGCGGAGATTCAGGCGGCCTTGCGCGGCGAAATGGACTTTGACTCCGAGTTTCGGGTCGTCTGGCCGGACGGCAGTATTCATGATATCCGCGCCCTCGGCCTCGTGCAGCGCGGTCCCTCCGGCCAACCCTTGCGCATGATCGGCACCAATTGGGACATTACCGCCAGCAAGCAGACCGTGAATGCCCTCCAAGAGACCAACCGCCAACTCGAAGCCGCCACCGCTCTCGCCACCGCCCTCGCCGAAAAAGCCGAACTAGCCAGCCGCGCCAAGAGCGAGTTTTTAGCTAACATGAGCCACGAAATCCGCACCCCCATGAACGGGGTCATCGGCATGACCAATTTGCTCTTGGCTGGCACGCTTAGCGACGAGCAACGCGAATACGCCCAAATGGTCCGCTCCAGCGGCGACACCCTCCTCAAGCTCATCAACGATATTTTGGATTTTTCCAAAATCGAGGCCGGCAAACTTGATTTGGAAATCCTCCACTTCGACCTACCCACCCTGCTGCGCGAGCTTAACGAATTATTGGCCCACCACGCCCGCAGCAAGGGGCTCCAATTCAGTTACATCATCGATCCGGGGACGCCGGACATGCTGCGCGGCGATCCCAACCGGCTACGGCAAGTATTGCTCAATCTCACCGCCAATGCCATCAAGTTCACTCCGCACGGCAGCGTCACCGTGCGGGCCGGCGTGGTCTCGGCAGCCGTTGGCAGCGTGGTAATCCGGTTTGCGGTGCAAGACACCGGCATAGGCATAGCGGCGGACAAGCAGGCGTTGCTGTTTGAGAAATTCAGCCAGGTGGACACCTCGACGACGCGGCATTACGGCGGCTCCGGGCTGGGCTTGGCCATCTCCAAGCAACTCGTTCAGCTCATGGGCGGCGAAATCGGCGTTTTGAGCGCCGTGGGTCGCGGTTCGGAGTTCTGGTTCACCGCGCGTTTTGGCTCTGGCCGCATCATGTCGGCGGCCATGCCGCAGCCCTCGCCCCCCCCACTCAATCGCAGCCACTGGCCAACGCTGCGAGTGCTGCTGGCCGAAGACAATCTCATCAACCAAAAGGTCGCCCTGGGCTACTTGAATAACCTGAGGCTGCCAGTGGATGTCGTGGTAAACGGCAGCCAAGCCGTCGCGGCCGTCGCCAAGGTCGCCTATGATCTGGTGCTCATGGATATGCAGATGCCCGAGATGGACGGCCTGCATGCCACCCGCTTGATCCGTTCGGCGCACTCCACCGCCCTCAACCCTCTGCTCCCGATCATTGCCATGACCGCCAATGCCATGCAGTGCGATCGAGAACAATGCCTGAATGCGGGCATGAATGATTACCTCGCCAAACCGATCACCCCCGCATCATTGGCACGCGTGCTCGAACACTGGCTGCCGCCCCCAGCCTCATCGGATTAAGGGACAGATACCCCGCATGGATGCCACACGTGCGCGAATTATCCAAAATATCCCTTGGCATTACGGCATTGCAGACTATTTTTCCGCCGCCGCGACTTTCTTAAGGATCGCGCACAAGCAACTTAACACCCAATCCGATGCCACAGCCACAATCGCCCCCCGCCCCAGTGTGTCTTCCCGAGCGGCAGCCCCATGCCGAGGGCAACTTCTATGTCGTTAAACCGCAGGGGGTGGGCCCGGGCATGAACCCGCGTATCCAGCGCTTGCGCAAGCTGAGTTTCGAGAGCGAGCCGTCCATCAGTATTGAGCGGGCCTTGCACCAGACGGCGTTCTATCAAGCCAACAACGGGCGCTACTCGGTGCCAGTGATGCGGGCGCTGCAATTTCTCGATCATTGCGAAAAGAAATCCCTCTACCTCGGCGCAGACGAATTAATCGTCGGCGAACGCGGTCCTCTACCCAAGGCGGTGCCTACCTTTCCGGAATTGACCTGCCACTCGGTCGAGGACTTTCACGTACTCAACACCCGCGACCAACAGCGCTACCATGTGGCCGCCGAAGATATAGCCCGCTATGCCGAGGAGGTGATTCCGTACTGGCAAGGGCGCACCATGCGGGAGCGTATTTTCAGTCATGTACCAGACGCCTGGCGCAGAGCTTATGAGTCCGGTCTGTTCACCGAATTCATGGAGCAACGCGCGCCGGGCCACACCGTGCTGGACGGCAAAATTTACGTCAAGGGCATGCTCGATTTCAAAAAGGATATCCAAGCCCACTTGGAGACGCTCGACTATCTGAACGACCCGGAAGCGACCGACAAGGCAGAGGAGTTGAAAGCGATGAGCATTTCCTGCGATGCGGTCATCGTGTTTGCCCAGCGGCATGCCGAGCAAGCGGAAGAGTTGGCGCAAAGTGAGAGCGATCCGCAACGCAAGGCTGAACTGCTGGAGATTGCCGAAGTATGCCGCTGGGTACCAGCCCACGCGCCGCGCACATTTCGCGAGGCTATCCAGATGTATTGGTTTGTGCATCTGGGCACCATCACCGAACTCAACGGCTGGGACGCTATGAACCCGGGCCATTTCGACCAACACCTCACGCCGTTTTACGAGCGCGAAATTGCCGCCGGCACACTGACCCGGGAAGCCGCCAAGGAACTCATCTGTTGTTTCTGGATCAAGGTAAACAACCAGCCGGCGCCTCCCAAGGTGGGCATCACTGCCCGAGAGAGCGGCACGTACAATGACTTCACCAACATTAACATTGGGGGCATCAAGGCCGACGGTTCGGATGGCGTGAGCGAAGTATCCTATATCTTGCTGGAAGTGGTAGAGGAACTCCATGTCCTGCAACCCGGCAACTCGGTGCATATCAGCGCCAAAACGCCCGTGCGCTTCCTCAATGCCGCCTGCCGGGTCATCCGCCAGGGCCACGGCTATCCATCGGTATTCAATCCCGATGTCTATGTCATGGAAATGGTCGGCATGGGCAAGTCCATCACCGATGCCCGCGAAGGCGGCTGCAGCGGCTGCATCGAAGTGGGCGCCTTCGGCAAGGAAGCCTTCCTGCTCACCGGTTATCTCAACGTGCCAAAGGTGTTTGAAGTGACACTCAATCGCGGCATCGACCCAGTGACCGGCAAGCTGGCCGGTATCGATTGCGGCGATCCACGGGACTTCACGGATTTCGAGCAACTCTATCAGGCATTCCTAAAACAATTGGAATTCATTGTAGATCAGAAGGTACGGGTGAGTAATTATATTGACCGGATGTTTGCCAAGTATGCGCCGGCACCCTTCCTATCGGTGGTCATCGATGATTGCATCAAAAAAGGCCGGGACTATTACAACGGCGGGCCGCGCTACAACACCAACTACATCCAATGCACCGGTCTGGGCACCGTCACCGACAGCATGACCACCCTCAAGAAGCATGTGTTTGAGGATAAAAGCCACAGCATGGATGAGATTCTATCAGCAGTGGCGAAGAACTTCCAGGGCGAGGAAAAATTGCGCCAATTCATCTTGAACAGGACGCCATTTTTCGGCAATGACGATGAGTACGCCGATTCGATCGCCCTGCGGGTGTACGAGGATTTGTACAAAACGATTGATGGCAAACCTAACACTAAAGGGGAAAGTTTCCACCTCAACATGCTATCCACCACATGCCACATATACTTCGGCAAGGTGATGGGAGCCACGCCCAACGGTCGCTTGGCCGGCAAATCCATCTCGGACGGCACATCACCGTCCCACGGCAGCGATACTCACGGCCCGACTTCGGTGATTCGTTCGCTCTCGAAGCTGGATCAGACGAAGTCGGGCGGCACGCTGCTGAACCTGCGCTTTCTGCCCAGCCTGCTGAAACGTGAAGAGGATATTTTGCGCTTGGGCCAGCTGATCCGGAGTTATTTCACCATGGGAGGGCACCACGTGCAATTCAACATCGTCGATACGGCCACCTTGATGATGGCCCAACAACATCCCGAAGAGTATAAGGACTTGCTGGTTAGAATGGCCGGCTACAGCGATTATTTCAACGATATGAACGGCGACTTGCAGCAAGAAGTGATCGACCGGACGCAAAACGAGGCGTTCTGAATCCACCTCCCCAGCGCCCGCACCCTCATGGCAGTTATATTCGATGTAAAGCCCTACTCTATCAATGATGGTCCGGGCATCCGCATCACCATTTTTTTGAAAGGTTGCCCGCTAAGTTGTGCTTGGTGCCACAATCCGGAGGGGATGTCCCCGGTTCAGCAAAAACTCTATACAAAAACCAAGTGCATCGGCTGCTCGACATGTGTGGAAAATTGCCCGCAACAAGCCCTGCGGCTCACCCCGGAGGGAATCGTCACCGACACGGATTTATGCAAGCTATGCGGCATCTGTGCGACCGTCTGCCCAACCAAGGCCATTGAAATATCCGGCCGCCAGGTGACGGTGGAGGAAATCATGAAGGTAATCCGCCGCGAAACGGTCACAATGGACCACTCGCAAGGCGGCGTGACTATCTCTGGCGGCGAACCAATGATGCAATCCGAATTTTTGATAGAATTACTTGACGCCTGCGGCCGGGAAGGAATCCACCGGGCGGTGGATACCACGGGGCTGAGCAAACCGGAGACTTTGCTGGAAGTGGCCAAGCGCACCGAGTTGTTTCTTTATGACCTCAAGCACATGGATTCGGCACGGCACAAGCAATTCACCGGTGTGGGCAATGAGCGGATTCTGTCTAACCTCCGGGTGCTGGCCGATAGTGGCGCCAACATCAATATCCGCATTCCACTCATCAAAGGCGTCAATGCCGACGAAGCCAACCTCAGCGACACCGCGCAATTCGTCGCCGCGCTGGCCGGTGCCAAGAAGTTGGTGAGCCTGCTGCCCTACCATAACATCGCGGCCCATAAGTATAACAAGCTCGGTCAGGAGTTTGACGGTGGCGAAATGCAGGAACCCCCAGCCGAAGACCTCGAAATGGCACGGCGCATCTTCGCTCAACACGGGCTCGTTGCGGCAGTCGGTGGCTGATGCCGCACGAACTCACTCACCAACTTACTCCGTCCTCTTACTTACTGGTGAAGGAATAGTTGCCAGAGCCCGCTTCAAACACAGCGGCACCATTTTCCATCCGCAGGAATTTGAGGCCCGCGGCGGTGGCAACTGGTTTGCCCGACTCAAGCACCGCGCCGGCGTCTTTGGCGGGAATGCAGACGGTGGCGGTGGTGTTAGGCGGAATGGTCACATCAAGACTGAAGGTGCCACCTTGCATTTTCCATGATGTTGCGATTTTACCGTTGATCGAATCATAGCTGGCCTTGACCCAGGAGATTCCCGGCCCGGGTGTCGGGCGGATCAGGAGTTTCTTGAAGCCCGGGCCATCGGTGTCGATGCCCGCCAGCGAGGAGAACATCCATTCGCCGCAAGATCCTAACGAATAGTGATTAAACGAATTCATGCCCGGGTCCTGGAAACCTTTCTCAGGAGTCCAACCGTCCCAGCGTTCCCAGATAGTCGTCGCCCCATGCTTCACGGAGAATAGCCAAGACGGAAACGTATCTTGAAGGAATAACTTGAAAACCGTGTCGAGTTGGCCGGCCTGGGTGAGCACCGGTAATAGATAACTCACGCCGACGAAGCCGGTTGATAGATGCGTATTTTTGGCGGCGATGTCCTCCACCAAGTATTGCACAGCCTTGGCGCGCATCTCATCGGAGAGCAGGCCGAACTTGAGCGCCATCACATAACAACATTGGGTGTTGCCCTGGATGCGGCCATCGGCGGCGACATACTTCTTATTGAACGCCGCCTTGATGTCTTGGAAGAGTTGTGCGTATTTCGCGGCGTCGTCGGTCTTGCCCAGTGCTTTGGCCGCCTGCGCCACCAAGCCGGTGGAATAGGCAAAGTAAGCGGTGCCGATCAGGTCTTTGGGGGTATCGGCACCGATGGACAACCAATCGCCGTAATCCCCGCCGCGGTCCTTGGTGCGCAGCAAGTCGCTGGAGTGGGAGCGGCACCATTCGATCCAACGGAGCATAGCCGGATAGTGTTGTTCGAGCAAGCGCAGGTCGCCGTAAACATGATAGATCGTCCACGGACAGATCACCCCGGCATCAGCCCAAGCCGGGGTGCCGGCACTACAACAGGTGCCAGGGCTGACGTCCGTGAAGGCACCGTCGCGTTGGGCATCGTCAACATCCACCAACCATTTGGAGAAAAACGCCGCGACATCCGAGTTATAGGTAGCGGTGCGAACAAACACCTGGGCATCACCCATCCAGCCGAGCCGCTCATCGCGCTGCGGGCAATCAGTGGGAAGGCTCAGGTAGTTGCCACGCTGGCCCCAACATATATTGGAATAGAGCTGGTTGATGCGCGAATCGGAACAGGCGAATTCGCCGGTGCGCGGGGTATCGGATGCGAGCACCACGCCAGTGAGCGCGTCGAGAGCGGGCTTGGTCGGCAGGCCGCTGAGTTCAACATAACGGAACCCGTGAAAAGTAAAATGCGGCTGGAAAGTTTCGACGCCGCCGCCCTTGCAGATATAAGTATCGACGGAGGTGGCACTGCGCAGGTTTTTGGTGTATAGCGTGCCGTCGGCATTGAGCACCTCGGCGTGGCGCAGCGTCAGCTTGGTACCGGCCGGCGCGCTCACCTTGAGTCTAACATATCCAACCATATTTTGGCCGAAATCAAACGTCGAGCAACCTGGGATGGGCTCGGTGATGGCTTTAGCGGGGATCTCGCAGATTTTGCGCACGGGTTCGCACACTTGGCTCTGCAGCGGGCGCGGCGTCTCCTTACGGACGTTGGCCTTCATCCAGGCGCCATCGTCGAGGCCCAGCGCGTTCCAACCATTCACCTCGAGGCGGGCGTCGTAGTTTTCGCCCTTCATAAAATCAGACACCAGAATCGGGCCGGGCTTCGCCTTCCATGAGTCATCACTAACCACTTGTTCCATGGTTCCATCGGAGTAGGTTACTTCCAGTTGAGCCAGCAAGGCGGGGAGTTTGCCGTAATGCTTGAAGCCACCGAGCCCGATGTGGCCGCTATACCAACCCGTGCCGACCAACCCGGCGACCACATTATCGCCGGATTTGAGCATGGCGGTGACGTCATGGACTTGGTAGCGAATGCGCTTTCTGTAATCAGTCCATTCCGGGGTGAACACACTGTCGCCGACGCGCTGGGCGTTGATATGCACCTGGTAGAGGCCCAGAGCAGTGACGAAAAGCCGGGCCTTGGCGACGGGCTTGGCGAGTTTGAAAGACTTGCGCAGAAAGCTAAGTCTCTCGGCTTCCGCGGCCCGCAGGTCATCCGGAATTGCCAGAGCGCCACCCTCCGCTACCGTCTTATTGAGGGGCTTGCCTCCTAGTTCGTACTGCACGATCAATTGCTTCGACTTGCCGAAACTCGGATCGCCACCGAGCGCCGCGTTATCCACCTTCATCGCCAGGCCATGGTTCTTCACCATGCCGGACACCAGCGCCGTGACATCCTTCTTCTCTTCAGTCGAGCCGTATGTCGCCTTGATGATGGTCAGAGGCAGCACGGGTGCCGCCACAGGTTTCGTTTCGACATAACCGGCCCCCTCGATCCATTGCGCCTTCCACTCGTCGCTCTCGAGCAAGCCCATCTCCCACTTAGCCGGCTGGCTCCAAGTGGCCGTGGCCTGGCTGGCGGCTCCGGCCGTCCACACGCCCACTTTCCAAAACGCCTGCTGGCGGCTTTGCAGCGGCGTACCCGCGTAGGCGATCTGCGCGGTCTGCGCTGAGGCCACCTTGCCGCTATCCCACAAATCCCCCTTGTCCTGCGCTAGCAATTGCGGCGTTGAGGCCACCAATATTTGATAGGCCAACTGCGTGCGGCCTCTAGCCTCTGTCTTCTGACCTCCGTCCTCCAGCACCCAGCTAAGCCGCGGCTTGGCGGCATCGAGGCCCAGCGGGTTGGTTAGATACTCACAGCGCAAGTGATCCGCGCCCCCTTCACCTGAAGCTCGCGCCATACCGGCCATCGAACTCAATACCAGCAATGCCATCAACAGTTTTTTCATAATTGAATATCGTTTTGTTTCCAGTCGTATTTTTTGCAAATTGGCCAAAGCAGCCCAAGTCAGATCCACATAATCCAAGCCCTGAGCCGCGGCGAGGGGTATCCCAGCGGCAAGGGTGAAAAGCGCGGCGACTCCGGCAGGCAGAGACTTAAGGCAGGGGATTAGTGATCAGAACCGCCGCGACGTCAATACAAACCTAGCCCCTATCGCAAGGAGAATCATTTGGGCTGCACTACGGAGCGCTGGCTTCAGCCGGCGCGTATGGCCTGCTGAAACGAGTGCTCCGTAACGGTCCAAGGTTCTAAAAAAGCAAAGCGCGCCGATGCGTTAGGGCATTGTGCGTGGCATGGGCCGGGTTGAGTTTGCGCTGGCCAATTGCCAGGGGCGCGGCAGACTCACGAACCGCCGCTTTGCAACCATTCTGCTGATTTGGGAAATTTCCTCAGAAAGGCCGCCGTCCACCCTTACATATCAGATCCATGAACCCGCGCTTCAAGCTGCTGCTCACCAGTGCCCGCCTCGCCAACCTCCCCAGTGTGGTGAGCAACGTCTGGCTAGGGGTGGCGTTGGCCATGTCCGTCGGCTGGCAATGGGAAGCGGGCACCTCACGAGGGTCGGCCGCCGCCTTGCTGGTGGTGGCCGGCTGTTTGCTCTATGTGAGCGGAAATTTCCTCAACGATTGGCACGACCGCCACTGGGATGGGCAACACCGACCGGAACGGGCACTGCCACAAGGTGCCTTTACCCCGGGATTCTATCTGGGCTTGGCGATCGCCTGCGCCACCGTCGCACTGGCCTTCGCCTGCTGCGTCGGCGCGGGATCCGCGCTGGTGGTCCTGGCCATCGGGTTATGCATCGTCAGCTACACCCGCTGGCACAAGCGGATTTTCGCATCAATTTTGCTAGTTGGGATGTGCCGGGCCTTGCTGCCGATCCTCTTTTTCATCGAATGGCCGCTGAGCAGCGCCAAGCCGGACATCACCCAAGCCTTGGCACAAACCCGCTTGGAAGTATCCATCATTGCGCCCGCCGCCTTGGCCATTCTATGTTATGTGACAGGCCTGTCGTGGATCGCCCGCGGCGAGGCGCTGGCACCCGCGCCCGGCGCGACGCGCTGGCAAGCACGCTGCCTGCCAGGGGTTGGCGGGCTGTTGATGGCCTCGGGGAATATCGCTGGCATGCCACTCTACGGACTGCTGGGCCTGTTACCTTTTGGCGGCTGGCTGGCCCTGTGTGCCACTCGTTTCAGCAAATCCCCGCGTGATCAGGTATCCGCGCTGCTCGCTGGCCTGCCGCTGCTCGATTGGGTTGCGTTGCTGCCATTGGCGCTGAGCCAGATGGCCCACGGCGAGCCCAACTTATTCTCCATGCTCTGCCTGCTTTTACCGCCGCTGGCGTTTCTGGCTGGGCGCGGATTGCAGCGATTGGCCGCGGCAACTTGATCCGGGCTTGCGCCGGCACCCGTCACATGCTCCACTAGCACCGCTCATGACCATCCCCGACAAACAACAGCAATTGCTCGAAGAACTGGCCCTGTTTCAGGATTGGACCGAACGCTATGAGTACGTCATCAGTCTCGGCAAACGCCTGCCGCCCCTGGGCGAATCCGCCAAAACACCTGCCCACCTGATCAAAGGCTGCCAATCCCAGGTCTGGCTCGATGCCCGCAGCGAGGACGGCAAAGTCCGCTACTTTGCCGATTCTGATTCGCTCATTACCAAGGGCATGATCGCCTTATTCGTACGTATCCTCGATAATGAAACCCCGGATGCCATCCTCCAGGCCGATATGAGTTTTATAGAACGCAGCGGCCTCAAGGAGCACCTCGCCCCCACCCGTTCCAATGCCCTTACCCTCATGACCACCCAGATGAAGCAACGCGCCCTTGCCTTTACCTCAAATATCATTTCTTAGCTATTATATGAAAGGTTGTTTTTTCGGCATGCATGTGCTGATGCTTGCTGCCAGCGCGGGTTGGAGCCAGCAAGCGTCCATCAGCCCGGCCAAACCCGTGGTCCGTCAATGGACCAGCGCCGGAGGCAAGGCGCTTACCGCGGAG
>JBAXOP010000075.1:0-19111 GCA_037133195.1 Verrucomicrobiota bacterium
TATCTAAAGCCTTCTAGCGCCATCTCCTACCTTCTCACCCTTTCCCCGTGTTGCAACAACCCCTCGGATACCTGTTTCGACCACGGGTACCCGTCGCGCGTTTGGAGTGCCAAGCGCAGGTTTTCCATCAGAAATTGCTTACTCAGGGAGTGCAGGTCGCCGTCGGGCATGCCAGCTACCAAAAACGCGGCGGCCTTGGCCCCGGCATCGCCAAAATCCTTGGTTGCCTCCTCCGCAAAGGCAGCCAGTGTCGGCGCGTTGTCACCAGCGGCGCTCAGGCGGGCCGGATCAAGTCCGGCCCAAGCAAGTGAAGCCACGGCGATACTGATACTGAGAAAGGCAAATAAGCGCATGCACGGTAAGGTGCGAGGTGCGGCGCTGCGGGTCAATGGCATTTTCCGCGTTACGACGCAGCCCGGAATCCAGGCGGGCTGAGCGTGGATCGTTGAGTCACTGTCAAATGCTTACCGAAAAGGTCTCAAAGGGACGCAGAGCAAGACAGGATTTCTCTCTAAATAAGTCATTCCACTTTGCGTCTCATGGGCAAGAGGGGATAACATGCCACTCCTGATTGGACAATGCCGCTCCCGGGTGCGTGCGCGATGCTTCCTCGTCCCCGGGCCCATGACTGCAATCGCTCCAAAAAAAATATTTTTTTTGGAGGCTTCACGTTTTCTTAATGTGAATTTCGGTAAATTCGCCACGCAACGCCACAGGAGCGCAGTCAGATCATTCAGACGAACGTCATATCTAGCGATTCCTGTGGAGGCTGCCTTAGGAAATGTTCACTAGCAACTCAAACTGAAACAATACGATGAAAACACAGCTCATGATCAAAGTCTTGGCGATTGCTGCGTCCGCGTCTGTTCTAAGTGCACAGGACGGCCCACCACCACGCGACGGACAAGGGCCGCCACCGCGCGAAGATAGACCTAACGAACCAACCGGTGCTCGCAGCGGTCCCGGCCAAGGAACCACGGAAACCCTCACCAACGCGCAACAAGAACAGGTGCGGGCCATCCTCTCTAAGTATAACTCCAACACCCTCACCGCCGCTCAGGCCTCCTCTATCCACGCCGCTTTCCACCAGGTCGGCTTGCGCGGCAGCCCGGCGATGAATGACACACTCAAGTCGGCCGGGTTTGATCCCGACAAATTGCGCGACCTGGCACCCCCCCCGGACCAACGCGGCGATGGCGACGCCCGGCCATCCCGGACCAAGGATGACCGCAGCCAGGACGCTGGCGAGAGGCCGCAGTCCGGCGGTCGGGACGCTGGCGAGAGGCCGCAGTCCGGCGGCCAAGGCGAATACTCAGTCGAGCAGGCAATCTCGGATCGCGCCCAACTCACTACCATCGCCTTTGACGGCCTGGCATTCCTGACCGGCGACTTCGGTGCCAATACCTTCCTGCCTCCGGGTAAGGTGGCGGATTTCTGCGGCTTCCAGTACATGCGCGATGTGGATACTAACCAGTTAGGCCACAACACGTCGTTTGTGCCACGAGCGGCTAACAATATGCTATATATCCTGACTGAAGCGCAGAAAGCGAAGCTCGTTGCGCTAGGGCTGGAGCAGGAGAAGATGCTCACCGAGTTTGTGCAAAAGCGTTTTCCGTTGATCAAGGGGTTTTGCCGCCAACTCGATGGTGATATCCCGAAATCCAGCGCCGGTCTCAACCGTGAGGCCGTAAAGAAATACACCGCCAAGATCTATGAGATCGACGGCCTGCTGAGCTACCGGCGTGCCGAGGTACTCGGAGGTATTATCCGATCGTTCACTGACAAACAGAAGCAAGCCCTCTCCAAAATGGTCTTCAATAATTCCGCCACCTGGCCGGAACTCGACGACCAGGTTGATAAAAAAAGCCTGTCGCACACCGCTCATGTGGCAGTCATGACCTATGCCAGCGAGATGTTCAGTTGGTATGCCGGCTCCGTCGAGGCCGATGTGTATTTCTGCCCGGAACGCCATGCGACTTACTTCGGATCGTTCTACATGAAGGACATTCCTGCCATGGGAAATAACAACTACACCATCAGCAAATCGCTCACCGGCGATAGCGGCGAAGCGTTTCTAGACTCACTAACTGAGCCGCAACGCCAACTTATCACCAACCTGGTGGAGCAGCAACGGGCGGATCTCGCCGGGATTGTCAGCACGCGGCGTGCCATCGCTACTGAGTTGCGGCGCTTTATGAAAGAGCCGGCCGTGTCCAGGGAGAATGTCTTGGCGCTCTCGCGCAAATACGGCGAACTGGATGGGGAAGTATCGTATTTCTATGCCACGGCCTTTGCCCAAATCGCCAAGACCCTGACGGCAGAACAGAAGAAAACGCTGCTCAAGCTGCGCAATCTGGATGCCAAATTCACTTGCAAGGGCGCTTACCTGTACTCGCAGGCCATCGCCATGCCCGAGGTTCCTAACACCGACTTCCTGTTCGCCAGGTGATGCCTATCAGAACCCGGCGAACTGAATCCATCCTTACCTTGCGAATAACCTCCGCCACGACAAAAAATAGACAACCTAACATGAAAACTTACACTAACACTATTGCCCGACTATTTGCATTTTATAAGGGCTGCCAACCGTCCGATATTGTGAAGAAATGGACGCTGGCGCTTCGTCGGGTCCTGCCTGTGCTCCTGCTCCCCGGCACTTTGCACGCTTACGACGCGCTGACGCGGCCAACCGAACTGCAATACTGGGACTCCACCCGGGCGCAGGACGGCTACACCTTCTTCGGGGTCGGCGGCGCGTCCTATCTGTTGGATATGCAGGGGCGCGTGGTTCACTCGTGGCCGGTGGGAAATAATCCTCACTTGCAGGACGACGGCAGCATCCTGGATGCTTCGACGGATGACCCTAGCGGATTCGGTGGCTTCAAAATTGTGAGCTGGGACGGGGTGACCACATGGGCGTACACCGAGTCTCGCTCGACGTATCATCCGCACCACGATTTCACTCGTATCTACAACAAGAAACTCAGCGCCTACACGGTTCTCTATATAGCCAACAAGGATCTGACCTATGACCAGTTGATCGCCGCCGGTGCCAACCCGGCCACCACACCATCCACCGGCGGGCAGATGGACGTCCTCGTGGAGGTTCTCCCCACCTCCACCACGACGGGCACCGTTGTCTGGGAATGGGGGTTCTTTGATCACTTGGTCCAAGACTATGATGCCACCAAGTCGAACTATGTGGGCACCGTGGGCACCGGCACGTCCATCGGCACCTGCCCGGGTCGCTTGAACATCAACCTCTCCGGCCACAGTTTGAAGAGCGACTGGCTGCACTGCAACTCGGTGGATTACAACCCGACGTTGGACCAGATCGTGGTTAACTCGGTGCAGGGCGAGTTCTATGTTATTGACCATGGCAACACGTTCGTGCTCAACGACCCGACAGCAAGCACCGCGAAGGCGGCCACCAGTGCCGGGGACTTCCTCTACCGCTTCGGCGATCCGGCCCGCTACAATCAAGGTGGGGTGGCCGGTAATGCCGCCCCCACGGTTGCCGGATCGGTTCCCGCCGTGCTCGAGGACTGGACTCAGTCGACCACCGGCACCAAACAAATGGGCGGCGCGCATGACATCCAGTGGATCCCAGAAGGCCTAACCGGTGCCGGCCATTTTCTCATTTTCAATAACGCGGAGTATCTATCCGAGCACACCTCGCAATCCTACGTCTTTGAGATCAACCCCTACTTGGATGCCAGCGGCACCGATACGGGCAGTTATGTGAATCCGCCGGCTGCCGGCTACAACACGCTCGCCCCTCTGGCGGTGACGGATAAGGCGTCCAAGCTTATTTCCAAGCAAGTGGTGTGGAACTTTTCGACCAAGAGCAACTTGACGGTGTTCAGCCAGATTGGTTGCAGCGCCCAGCGCTTGCCCAATGGCAACACCCTTGTCTGCGCCGATACCGAAGGCTATATCCAAGAAGTGACGCCGACGGGCGACTGCGTCTGGGATTACATCGTGCCGGTCACTCCCAGCGGCAAAGTGCAAACCATTGGTGATAGATTGCCGATGATTAATTCGATCTTCCGCGCCTACCGCTATACCGCCACTCATCCGGCCATTATCGGCCGCACGCTCACCGGCACCACGACCATCACCGGCCGCACCACCGTGGCCAATCCGTATGCCGGAACTAGCAACTATCAAGCCATGCAGCGGGAAACCGAAACCCAGTATTGGGACGCAACCAACGCCGCCAATGGCTACACCTTCTTCGGGGCACAGGGGATTTCCTATCTGATCGACATGGCCGGACGCAAGGTGCATACATGGCCCACCGGGACTGATGCACGGCTATTAGATAGCGGCAATGTGCTGGACTGGGCCACCAACACCAGCGGCAACACCGGGCTCAAAGAATTGGATTGGAGCGGCAGCACCGCTTGGGAGTACTACGAAACGCGTAGCAACTATCACCCCCACGGTGATTTCAAACGCATCTATGACCCAAAACTCGGCGCCTACGCCACGCTCTATCTTGCTAACAAGGACGTCACATCCGCCCAGTGCCTCGCCGCTGGCTGCGATCCAGCCAAATCTGCCTACTCCGGTGCCCAGATCGAAACTATCGTCGAGGTTGATATGAGCGGCAACATCGTTTGGGAATGGTCGGCCTGGGACCATGCTATCCAAAATGTCGATATCAGCAAGGCCAACTATGGTGCCACCATCGCCAGTTATCCCGGGAAAATCGACCTCAACCTGCCCGGGCGGCCGCTCCAGGCAAACTGGCTGGATTGCAATTCGCTCGATTTCAACCAGACGCTCAACCAGATAGTGATCAATTCCCGCCAGGGTGAATTCTATATCATCGATCACGGCAATACGTTTTTGGCCGGCAATCCCAGCGGCAGTACCGCCCTGGCGGCCACCAGCGCCGGGGATTTCCTCTACCGCTTCGGCGACCCGGCACGCTACAGCCAAGGCACGGCACCGTCGGTGAGTTTGAACTGGGAAAATGCCGTCAGCGGCAACAAGCAAATTGGAGCCAGCAGCAACGCGCAGTGGATCGCCAGCGGCCTATCAGGAGCTGGGCACTTGCTGGTATTCAGCAACAACCAGTACCTCTATCAGCGCACGCCGCAATCCTATGTTTTTGAAATCAACCCGTTCCTGAACTCCAGCGGCGTTGACACCGGCAGTTATGTCAATCCACCGACTGCCGGCTACACGACTTGGACGTTTTCCAAGGACACCATGAAGGCCAATCAGTCGCTATCCAGCCAAGTAACATGGAAATACGGCACCGTGGGCTGCCACACGCTCTTCAGTCACTTCGGATCCAGCGTCCAACGGTTATCTAACGGCAATACCCTGATCTGCGCCACCACCCAGGGCTACCTTGTCGAGGTGGACACCAGCGGCAACGTCGTCTGGGAATATATCAATCCCGTGACTAACAGCGGCATCGTGACGGCCATTGGCGACTGCCTGCCGATGACCAATGCGGTGCCGCGGGCCATGCGTTTCCCCGCCACCTATGCGGGCTTCACCGGCCACACGCTCACCCCCGGCACCACCATAGCGGGCAAGTCCGTGGTGGTCGATGAATTGCCGTCCCTCAACAACACCGCACGCACACCTTCCACCCCCACGCCATCCGACGCCGTCTGGGTCACGAGCACCATCACCGATGACAACAGCGTGGCTAGCGCCGCGCTCACCTACACAGCCAGTTCAGGCACACTAACGACCACCACGCCCTTCACCGAGAGTTTCGGAACTACGGCGACACCCGGTGGGACGCAATGGACCGGCGTGGCCGATACTACATGGACGATTGTGGGCGCGCCGAATCCCTTCAAACTCATGACATTGGCGAATTACACCACCAGCAGCACCGCCTGCGGCATGCAGTTCACTTGCACCAAGGTAGCGTCGGCATCACTGACCACCAGCAGTGCCATCAATGCCGCCGCCGCTTCCGGTTATGTTGAGTTTTATGTAAGCACCACATCCCTGGGTGCCACCGAAAGTTGGGCATTGCAACTTGACCCCACCGGCACCGGCAGCAGCTTTGTCACCCGCCTGAGCGAAACAGGCACCGCCGCCGGCAGCTCCCACACAATGACAAAATATCACTACGACCTGGCTAGCAACGAACTGGTCGCCACTTTGAAAATGCGCTTTTTGTTTAATGGAACCGCCATCGCGACGGACGCCGGACGGATCAATTTGGATCAGATCACGGTCACCGTCACCACCGGTAGCAGCAGTACCTCAACTCTAACCATGCTTGACGACGGCGCTCATGGGGACGGCGCGTCCGGCGATCATGTGTATGGCGCACAGATTCCCGCCCAGGCGCTTGGCACCGTTGTTAGCTATTATCTAACGGCCACTGACAACGCAGGCCAAACGGCCAAGAGCCCGACCTCCGCACCCTCCACCACCTATTCATACACCGTGGCGGCAGTTTCTTCTAACACCGCCCCGACCGTGGCAACCGCCGCCTCCTCCACTCCAGCCACGGTAACAGGCACGACCACGGCTCTCACCACCCTAGGTGCCGATGCGGATACTGCGGAAAGCACTCTAACCTATACCTGGGCCGCCACCACGTTGCCCACGGGTGCAACGACGCCAACGTTCAGCGCCAATGCCAGCAATGCCGCCAAAAGCAGCACCGCCACCTTCAGCAAGGCCGGCACCTACGGCATCACGGTGACCATCGCAGATCCGGGCGGTCTAACCGTCACCAGTGCGGTGAGCGTCACGGTTACGCAGACGCTCACGGCCATCGCGGTGACTCCTGCCACCGTGAGCCTTGAAGCTGGTGCCACGCAGCAGTTCAGTGCGGTGGCCAGCGACCAGTTCGGCTCCACCTTGACGACCCAACCGGGCTTTACCTGGGCAAGCACCGTCACTGGCGGCTCTATGAGTACCAGCGGATTATTCACCGCGCCCGCCACGAGCGCCACCGGCACCGTCACTGCGACCAGTGGCTCGGTGAACGGCAATGCCTCCGTCACCAGTCAATCGCATCCTTATACGATGGCGGCGCTGCCCGACACCGGACAAGTGGCAAGTTATACAACCATCATCGGCGAAGACGCGGATTACACGATCAACCCGCCGACGTACAAGGACAACGGCGACGGCACCGTGACGGACAAAGTGACCGGCCTGATGTGGCAACAAGTGGATGGCGGTGAAATGACCTGGGAACAGGCCGCCACCTATGCTGCGAGTCTTTCGCTAGGTGGGCATAGTGACTGGCGGCTCGCCTTCGCCAAGGAACTCTACACCATCATGAACCAAGGCACCATCAATCCAGCCATCAATACCACCTATTTCTCCGCCTCAACCGCCGAATATTGGTGGTCGGCAGATGTCGCCGTCGATGACTCCGCCAAGGTGTGGGTTACCAATGCCGGAGGTGGCATCGGACCCCATCCAAAAACAGAAACTATCAGCGCCGGCGGCTCCAAGCGCTTCCATGTCCGCTGTGTGCGCGAACCCTCCGCCTCCGGTGCCACTCATCTCTATGGAAATCTAACGGACAACGGAGACGGCACCGTGACCGACAACCACACGGGGCTGACATGGCAACAAGCGGAGTCCGCCACGATGACTTGGGAAAACTCGCTGGTGTATGCGGAAAACCTCACACTCGGCGGGCACAGCGATTGGCGGCTGCCTAACATCAAAGAGTTACAATCCATGAGTGATGGCAACCTCAGGGCACCATCGTTAGATAAAACATACTTCCCCAGTGCCTCCACAACGTTCTACTGGTCATCTACCACGCTTTCTAATGACACCACACAGGCATGGTATTTGGATAGTGACTACGGGCTGACAAGTTACGCCGCCAAGACCGGACTGTGGCATGTGCGCTGTGTGCGTGGTGGCACGGCTACGAACTGGAACGCGCCAGCACTCAAGCCGATACCGGCGGGCTCCTTCGTGATGGGCGATCATTTCAACTTCAGCGATCCGGATCACCCAAGCGATGAATTGCCGTTGCACACGGTGGCAATCAGTGCCTTTTCGATGGGCACATTCGATATTACCACCCGCCAGTATTGCACCTATCTAAACGCCGCTCTGGCGCAAGGACTCATCGAGGTGCGCAACGGCCTGGTTTACGCCGTGGGCGGCTCCACTATCTATTGTGAAACCCGGGAGGGGGAAACCGCCCTGTTTGGCATCATCTACAGCGGTATCTCGTGGGACGGTAGCAGCTTCTCGGTGCTCGCTAACCGCGACAATCATCCGATGATCGGCGTGCGCTGGGAAGGAGCCGCAGCCTATTGCAATTGGCTGAGCGCCGTCCAAGGCTACCAGTCATGCTATAACTTGAGCACCTGGGTGTGCGACTTCACCAAGAGCGGTTACCGGTTACCGACCGAAGCGGAGTGGGAATACGCAGCCAACGGTGGCAACACGGCACCTTACTATCAATTCCCATGGGGCAGCAATACCAACACTGACGGCAGCTGGTCCAACTGGGAAAGCTCCGGCGATCCCTACGAAACAGGAGATTATCCATGGACCACTCCAGTTGGTTTCTACGATGGCACGTTGCATGCGAAAAGCGACTTCAACTGGCCCGGCAGCCAGACTACCTATCAAACATCCAACGCCGTCAATGGTTTTGGTCTCTATGACATGGGCGGCAATGTTTGGCAATGGGTCAATGATTGGTATAGCAACGGATATTATTCGGTGAGTCCTTCCAGCAATCCTACCGGGCCCACTACCGGCGATTTGATGCCGGACGGACTGCCCTACCGCGGTATGCGTGGCGGCACCTGGTACAATGGTGCCCTATATCTCGGCTTGAGCCGCATTTCCAACCGTGACCCAGGGTATTACCGCGGGCCTCAGGATCCCAACCACCCGTATTATCATGTCGGCTTCCGCGTGGCTCTGAAAACCAGCAGTCTGGTGCAGGAAGCAGCCACCCTCACTCCGGTGGTGAGCAACCTCCAGTTTGGCGAGGGCCCCACAGCCGACGCGAGCGGCAATGTGTATTTCTCAGACATCACATCCAACACTCTATACAAATGGTCAACGGCGGGAGTGTTGAGTACGTTCCGCACGAGTTCCGGCGGTGCCAACGGCTTGGCATTCGACGCATCTGGCAACCTCATCGCCTGCGAAGGCACCAACGGGCGGGTCGTCTCCATCACTCCCGCCGGTGTGGTCACCGTCATTGCCGCCCAATACAACGGCCTGCGCTTCAACGAGCCCAACGACTTGTGGATCGCGCCTAACGGTGGCATCTTTTTCACGGACCCGGTATTTTTCGGTACACAGGTACAGGATGCACAAGCCGTCTATTACATCAACCCCGCCCGCAGCGCCGTCACCCGCGTCATCAGCGATATGGTACAACCCAATGGCTTGGTCGGCACTGCCGACGGCAGCACCCTCTATGTAAGCGACTACGGCGCAGGTTCCACCTACAAATATACCATCAACAGTGACGGCAGCTTGACGGGTAAGACGTTGTTTGTCGCTGTGGGCTCCGACGGTATGGAAATAGATAGCAGCGGTAATATCTATCTAACATCAAGCGACGTGCTGGTCTATAGTTCGGCAGGCACCTTGCTCCAGACCATCAACGTGCCTAACCGGCCAACCAATCTGTGTTTCGCAGGCAGCGACCGGCGCACTCTCTTCATCACCACCGAGACCGCCTTGTATTCGATCGCCATGGCTACACAAGGGCTGGCCGTCACCGTGGCTAACACCGCACCCACCATCGCCCTCACCACCTGCACTCCCACCTCGCCCACCGCCAGCGACGCGCCATGGATCACCAGCCGAATCACCGACGACACGAGCGTGGCCAGTGCGACACTGACCTATTCCACTGGAAGCGGCAGCGCCACCACCAGCACAGTGTTCACGGAAACCATGGCATCCACCGGGATCAAGCCATGGACAGGCAGCGGCACAGTGAACAGCTGGAGCGTGACAGGCAGCAGTTACATCGAGCAACGCATCGGGTCTAACTATGGCAGCGGCAATGCCTGCGGCCTGGAATTCAAGGCAGGCCCGACCCTCAGCGCCCTCACCGCCGCCATGATCAATACCACCAGCGCCATCAATGCCGTTGGCGCTTCCGCCTATGTCGAGTTCTGGATCCAAACCCTCACCCTCACCGGTACCGCCGGCTGGACATTCCAGCTTGACCCCACCGGCACCGGCTCCAGCTATGTCACCCGCCTGAGCGAACTAACCGGCAACAGCCACGGCTGGCAGAAGTATCACTACGACCTCGCCAGCGGCGAACTGGCCAGCACGCTTAAAATGCGCTTCCAATTCACCGGCGGCGGTGCCAGTACCGACCACCGAATTGACCTCGACCAGATCACTGTGGTTGTCACCTCAGCCGGTGGTATCACTTCGAACACCGTTACAATGCTAGATGATGGCCTGCACGGTGATGGTGCAGCTGGCGACGGCATCTACGGTGCTCAGATACCGGCGAAATCCCTAGGCACCACCGTGAGTTATTATCTAACTGCTACTGATGGCGCCGGCCTCACCACCACCGCCCCGACCGGTGCTCCCACCACCAAACTCTCCTACACGGTGGCCAGTGGGGCCCATGCTCCGACCGTTGCCACTGCTGCCGCCGCCTCGCCCTCCACGGTGACTGGCACGACCACGGCACTCTCGGTATTGGGTGCCGACGCCGACACTGCGGAAAGCACCTTGACCTATACCTGGGCGGCCACCACCTTACCCAGCGGAGCCACAGCCCCGAGCTTAAGCGCCACCGGCAGCAATGCCGCGAAAAGCACCACGGCCACTTTCAGCAAAGCCGGCACCTATGGTTTCACGGTAACCATCGCGGATCCTGGTGGCCTAACCGTCACCAGTGCGGTGAGTGTCACGGTTGCCCAGACGCTGAGCGCCATAGCGGTAACACCAGCCACCGCCAGTGTCAGTGTTGGCGCCACGCAGCAATTCAGTGCTGTGGCTAACGACCAGTTCGGCTCCCCCCTGGCGTCTCCGCCTACCTTCACCTGGACGAGCAGCGTCACCGGTGGCACCATGAGTTCCAGCGGACTGTTCACCGCACCCGCCACGGTTGCCAGCGGCACCGTCACCGCCACCAGTGGCGCTGTGAGCGGTAATGCGACGGTGGCCAGTGTGACGTCTGAGCCCAGCATGGGCTTATTCCTCAACACGGATCAAGCATACAAGGGGTACACCTTGATGGCACCGATGCATTACAAAAAAACCTATCTGATCAATAACGCCGGCGAGGTCGTCCACCGCTGGAGCAGCGCCTACGAACCGGGACGTTCGGCATTTTTGCTAGAGAACGGCCACATGATGCGTGCCTGCATGATCATGAGTGGCGGACCTTCCACCGGTGGTGGCGAGGGCGGCCGCATCGAGGAATACGATTGGGATGGCAATATGGTATGGGCCTTCGATTACTATAGCTCGAACTACATCGCCCACCATGACTTCAAGGTGCTGCCTAACGGAAACGTGCTGGTGCTGGTGGCTGAGAAAAAGACCTATGCTGAGGTCATTGCCGCAGGTTTCGACCCGAGCCTGCTAGACAGCAGTATATCCACATCGGGTTACATGCTGCCGGATTGCCTCGTTGAAGTGACGCCAACCAAGCCCTATGGCGGCACGGTGGTCTGGGAATGGCATATCTGGGATCACACGATCCAGGATTTCAATGCCACCAAGAGCAATTATGGCGTCGTGACCACCCACCCGGAGCTTATTGACGTAAATGGAACCGGCATCAAAATCCCGCAGTTCTGGAATCATGTGAACGGCATCGATTACAATGCGGAGTTGGATCAGGTGATGCTGAGTATCCGCGGCAACAGCGAAGTGTTTGTCATTGACCATCAAACGACCACCGCGCAGGCCGCCAGCCATGCGGGCGGACGTTACGGCAAAGGTGGCGACATATTATATCGTTGGGGAAATCCACAACAATACAACCGAGGCACCAACGCCAACCAACAATTATATCAACAGCATCATACTCACTGGATCCCGCAGGGATGCCCGGGAGCCGGCAATATCCTCATCTTCAATAACGGCATCGGCCGTGGCTACTCGACCGTTAACCAGATCGTGCCACCGGTGGATAGCGCCGGCAACTATACCCTCGCCAGCGGCGCGGCTTTCGGCCCGACCTCGCCAGTGTGGACCTATCAGAGCACTCCAGCCACGGATTTCTACTCGGCCGAAATCTCCGGTTGCCAACGCCTGCCTAACGGAAACACCCTCATCTGTGAGGGCGTCAAGGGCAACCTGTTTGAAGTCACCTCCGCCGGCTCGTGCGTCTGGCAATACCTCTGCCCTGTGACGGATGCCGGCCCGTTGACCCAAGGAGGAAGCATTGCCGTTGATCCGGTCCGCACCGACCAATACATGAACGCGGTATTCCGGGTCTATCGCTACGGCGCGGACTACGCCGGATTGGCCGGACGCGATCTAACATCCCAGGGAACTATCGAACTACCGCTGGACACCACCCTGCGCATGACAACACTGACCAAGACGTCCGCCTCGTCGCCGGCCTCCATGAGTTGGGTGAGTCTGCCGGACAAAACCTATAGCGTGCAGTATTCGACCTCGCTATTGGCCGGCAGTTGGACGACCATCGCCACGTTTAACAGCATCGGAACCCTGAGTACCTTCACCGACACGGATGCCACGCGCCTGAGTCAGCCCAAGGGGTTTTACCGGGTGCTGCTGCCCTAAGGATCCACAAATGTAACGACTCACAGGTAGCCTCCCGTGCCGGGAGGCTACCTGAAATTATTGGGCCACTTGACCCTGGCAGCCGCAGGCAAGGCGGGCGGGCTTTTGTCCTCTTCATGTTATCTTAAGGTGGGTTGCCGTAGAGTCGCGTCGTGTCGCGTGAAAGCGGCTAAGGCCCCCATCCAAACATACCATGAAACCGCTACTCGCCCTGAGCTGCCTGCTAACAATACCCGCCTTGGCCTATGAACGGCTGCAAGGACCCACCGAACTGCTGCTTAACGATAAGGACAAAGCCTACAACGGCTACACCTTGTTTGGAGTGGGGAGCCGGTCCTATCTACTCGACATGGAGGGTCGGGTGGTTCACACATGGCCGGTTGGGACCAATCCAAAATTATTGGATAACGGCAACATTGTGGATGCGTCCAAGGATGATCCGAGCGGGTTTCAAGGATTCAAGGAAGTGGACTGGGACGGCAAGACAGTGTGGGAATACACTGAGAAACGTGCCGGGTACGCACCGCACCACGATTGGACGCGCATCACCAACAAGCAGCTCAAAGCCCCTACCACCCTCTATATCGCCAATAAATCCATTACCCACGAACAGGCAATCGCCGCCGGCGCGGACCCGAAAAACGGCCCGTTTCGCGAAGGCCAGATGGACGCCATCGTCGAGGTGGACATGCAGGGCAAGGTGGTTTGGGAGTGGTGGTTTTTCGACCACGTGGTGCAAGACGTGGATCCGGCGAAGCCCAATCACGTCGGCGCGGGCAAGACCATCGCGGATTTTCCTGGACGCATCAATTTGAACATGCCAGGCCGCCCGCTCAAGCGCGACTGGCTGCATTGCAACTCGATGGATTACAATGCGGAGAGCGGCCACATTGTCATCAATTCAGTGCAGGGTGAGTTATATGTGATTGATCACGACGGCACATTCGTCGCCGGCGATCCGGCAGCCGGCATAGGCAAGGCTGCCGGTGCCGGCGGGGATTTTCTCTATCGGTTCGGTGATCCGGCGCGCTATGGCCAAGGGGATGCGCCGCGGGTGCTGGAAAATTGGGACTCGGCGACTTCCGGCCACAAGCAGATGGGCGGCGCGCATGATGCGCACTGGATCCGTCCCGGCCTGCCTGGTGCGGGCCATCTGATGGTATTTAACAACGGCCAGTACCTCTTCCAACGCACGCCACAATCATCTGTGCTGGAAATCAACCCGTTCCTCGACGCCAAGGGCAACAACACCGGCAAATATGTCAATCCACCCGCAGCAGGTTATCATCGCGAGACTTATGACAAGGATACTCACAACTCGCCCCGCCAAGTGTCCAACCAAGTTATCGGCGGCTACCGCCCGGTCAACAGTCACGGGTGCTTCAGCCACATCGGGTCCAGCGGCCAACGCCTCCCTAACGGAAGCACCTTCGTTTGCTCCGATACCGAAGGGCATTTTTTCGAGGTGACCGCCAAAGGGGAGTTGGCCTGGGAGTATATCAATCCGGTCACCCGCGATGGCCCGCTCAAGGTATTGGGTGATGTATTGCCGATGACCAACTCGGTGTTCCGTGCCTACCGCTATGCTGCGGACCATCCCGCACTGAAGGGTCGCGATCTAACACCCACTGCCAGCATCACCGAACGCGCCGCGCAAGGACTCGATGCCTATCCAAAACGCCGGGCTCCCGGCGAGCGCCCGCCTGGGAAAGGCGAAGGCCAGGGCGGCCGCCGCGGCCAAGGCGGTGGCCAAGGCGGTGGGAGTGGTAATGGTGGCAACGCGGATGGGCGCCCCCCACGCGGTGAGCGAGGCGGCCCGGACAAGAATGCGCCGCAGTGAACTTCGCAGTGTAGGAGCCATAGTGACTGCTCGTATGAGACTTCTGAGTCCCTGCCAACTGCTTAGCGCAGAGGTGCGAAGCTTGCAAAGGAAGGCGGAGTCATACGGGATTTTACTGGATAACCCGTTCTCCTTTGGGCCCCTTCGCGGCCCTTGCGACTCTGCGGTAAGTCATCAAGTGACTCGGGAGGATGAGCGCAATGTGATCTACCTAACAATCCCACCGATCTCAGGAACTCTTTGAGCTGATAATTTCCAGCGCAGTGGCGGTGGCCGTACCCATTTTGGCGACCACCACGCCCGCTGCAAGGTTGGCGAGACCAGCCGCTTCCACCGCGCTGGCCCCACTCGCAAGCGCCGCTGTCAGCGTGGCTATCACCGTGTCGCCCGCACCGCATACGTCAAATATCTCCCGTGCCTCGGTGGCCAATTGCTTGGCAACTTCGCCGTCTCGGCTCACCGCCATGCCGTCGGCTCCCAGCGTGATGACCAGCCATTTGGGCGCACACGCGGCATGAATCCGCCGGCAAACCTCGGCTAACGGGTATATCTCGCCAGGGCCCGGTTCCGGCAGGCCGGCGAGTTCGAGAGCTTCGTGGCGGTTGGGCGTGAGCAAGCCGGCACCGCGCAGATTGAGGTGGCGTGCAGGTTTGGGATCCACGGCGACGAGCGTGCCGCGAGCCGCCGCCAGGACGAGGAGTTTATCTATCAGGGGTTGTGTGATCACCCCTTTGGCGTAATCGGAAACAATGACAGCATCGGTTGCAGCCAGCGCCGCTTCTAATAAGCCAGTGAGATCCGCGGCGCTATCCAGCGCGTAGGCGAGGCGTGCGGCCTCGCGGTCGATCCGGCAGAGTTGTTGGGTGCGAGCTACCACGCGGGTCTTGACGATGGTGGCCACCGATGGATCCACGACGCAACGGCTGAAGTCAATGCCCGCCTCACCCAGCATGCGGGTGAGGTGCCTGCCCGCCTCATCCTCGCCGAGCATGCCCATCAGCGAGGCTTGGCCACCCAGAGCGGCGACGTTGAGGGCGACGTTGGCCGCGCCCCCGGCACTGTGGCTTTCGCGCATCACATGGAGCACTGGCACCGGTGCCTCCGGTGAGATTCGGTTGACGTCGCCCCAGATGTAATGGTCCAGCATCAAGTCGCCAATCACCAGGATGCGGACGTTGCGGATAGCGCCGAGAATGGCGGTGGTGTTCATGGGAGAATGATAAGAGGTGAATGTCAGTGGAAAGGGCGTTCATGGCAACCGCTCGGGCCAGGAGGTGGCGTCGATGGCTTCGAGCCATTGGTGGAGGACGAGCGTGTGGACTTCCTGGATGCGGGCCGTATTGTTAGACGGGACAATGATTTCGTGCTGGCAGAGGCCGCGGGCCAGGCCGCCGTGGCGACCGGCGAGCAAGATGGTGGACACGCCGATATTAGCGGCGGCATGGAAAGCGGCGATGACGTTGGCGCTGTTGCCGCTGGTGGTGAAGCCGACGAGCACGTCGCCGGGGCGTGCGAGTGCTTGCACGCCGCGTGCGAATACTTGCTCGTAGCCGTAATCATTGCAGATGCAGGTGATGGCCGTGGGATCGGCGTTGAGGCACAAGCCAGGCAGCGCACGGCGCTCGATTGAATAGCGTCCGACGAGTTCTTCGGCGAGGTGCAAGGCGTCGGCCGCACTGCCGCCATTGCCGCAGGTGAGCAGCTTGCCGCCGCTTTGAATGCTGGTGATGATTGCCCGCCCGGCGGCCTCGACGGCCGGTTCCAAAGCGCGGCAGGCGTCGAGCACTTCCCGCAATTCAGTTAGAGAAGTTTCAAATGAGGGAGGAGTCATAATGTTAGGATTCTTGGATGTCACCGAGGCGGCGGTCTGGCAGCAGATAGTGGGACACATAATCCAGCACGGCTGCGGGGAGCGAGTGGGAGGGGCCACACCAGCCGGAGTCTATCAAACGGCGGGTATTGGCGCAGGTATGGTATTGGTATTTGCCGCGCAGTGTATCTGGCATATCGATGAACTCGATGTTAGGCGGCAAGTTAAGTGCGGCAAAGATAGGAGAGACCAGCTCGATCCAGGTGGCGGCGTTGCCGGAGCCGATGTTATAGATACCGGCAGCGTGGGGAGTTGTTGCCAGATGCAAGGTCATCGCCACCGCATCCTTCACGTAGAGGAAATCCCGCTGCTGCTCGCCATCACGAAAGTCCGGATGATAACTGCGGAACAAGCTCACCTTGCCGGTCCGGCGAATCTGCCCGCACGCCTTGTGCACGACACTGCGCATGTCGCCCTTGTGGTCCTCGTTAGGCCCGAAAATATTGAAGTACTTCAGCCCGACGATATTTTCTAACCAGCCGCGTTGTTGTGCGTGCAAATCGAATAAATGCTTTGAGTAGCCATACATGTTAAGCGGGCGATAGGCGTGGAGGCTATCTACGCCGTCGTCCATGCCGGCGTCCCCGTTGCCGTAGGTGGCGGCCGAGGAGGCATACACAAAGCGCCGTTTGCCGGCCAGCGCCCACTCGGCGAGGCGCCGGGTGTAGCGGAAATTGTTTTCCATCAGAAAGCCGGCGTCTTTTTCGGTGGTAGCCGAGCAGGCACCGAGGTGGAACACCCAGCGCACCGCCGCGAGTGCCGGGGTATCGAGGTGGTCCCAGAGTTGGTCGGCATCCAGATAGTCGGCGTAGCGCAACGGCACCAGGTTGCGCCAGCGCTCGTCGCTGCCGAGGCGGTCGGTTAGAATGATATTGTGGCAGCCCCGGCGGTTGAGCGCCCACACCAGAGCGCTGCCAATCAGGCCGGCGGCACCGGTGACCAGGATAGAATCGTCTTGCTGCATGGGGGATGGATGGGGTGGGAGGGAAATACCGGAGCGGTGCCCGTGGCCTCGGGAGTAAAGCCGTCTGGGAGGTTGGGGAAAAGGCAAAAATAACGTGATGTTCAGACTTCCTGGTGTGGCGCTGGATCTAACCGATTACACAGGGCACCAGGACACCGTCGCGCATGCCGTGGATTTTTTTCTTATCCATAGGCACGATGGTGGCTAGGCAGCCACCAAAGGTTGTTTGGCCGGCTAGGTTGGTGAAAAAGTATGGGCACAGGCGCACCCGTCCTTGCAATATTTCCACCGAGCCGTCGTCGCGGAAAACCGGATGCTCGATGGGGCGGCCGTCATGGAATTGTTGCATCATCCACGGCTGGGTTTGCGCTTGGTCCAACGCGTGGAGCAAACGTTCAGACCACTCGGAGGTCGATAGATCGTGGCCGATGAACACACCGCGCGAACCCCAGGCACTGGCGTGAAAACCGCTGATTTTGAGCACCAAGTGGCGGTCTTTCTGACTGAAGCCAGCCACCTCATTCCAAGCGTGCGCGTCCAAACGTGGCAACGCGGCGTGGGGCGGCAAGGGGGTAGCGTCTAGCACCCAGCCAAAGGGAACCAACTCGCGCAAGCGCTGCAAATGGCCGCCCCGTAATACTTGCTCCCACTCGCGCTTGAGCGACGGTGACCACAGCAGAGCCAGCCACAATTTATCCTCCAAATGCGGCTTGAATGGCGGCGTCACGCAGGGGCCGCCAGCAGTTGCCGCCGCCGCCATGACCTCAACCGCCGGGACTGAGCGCCAGTCAAACAACTCAAAAAACCGGTACACGTCGCGGCCGTCCGGCGCGTAGGCTTCGGCTGACACCACCTCCCAGGGTGCACCGAGTTGGCGGGTGAGCCACTGCATTTCCGGGCGGTAATCAGCGGATTCTTCTGAGAGCAGGACAGCCCCGCCATTTGGCAGCAGCGAGCGAAACCCATCGAGCATGCCGTCCGCGCCGCCTAGCACGTCAAAGCCCGCGTCGGCATACACGCGCGACAGCCAGGCGGTCACCCCGATGCCGCCCGGCACGCTGTCCAGTTCGGTCATGGCAAACCCCTGCGGCGTCAATATCAGGTCTGGCCGGATCACCCGCGGATACTGGCCTGCCGTACGCCCGTCGCGCTGCCAATCCACCAACCACTCCGGCTTGCCAGCGTCGAGCAGTGGTGCCAACCAGCGCGGCCCTTTGTCGGCTGCGCTGCGGCGGTAGAGTTGGTCGCAGGCTTGTTGAAACTTCGCCAATGGGTGGCCCAGCGCCATCATTTGGCGCGCCTCGGCGCGACTCAGCCGCAGCGGTTGCGGCGAGAAGCGCCAGCCACCCCCGCCAAACAACCCGCCCTCAGGCAGCGCGCATTGCAGCTTCGATAAACTCAATTCCATCCCGCCACAGCCTCATCTCCCACGCTCCACCTGCCAAGCCCGGATTTTCAGTCAACAACGTATTCCCTCTGTCAACACACATAATCCTCCCGAGTCACCCTCTAAAAAACAATCCCAAAAAACAATGCTTGCCAAACTGCCGCTTTCCCTACACCGTCCCCGCGTTCTTTTCGCAAGCACGCGGGAGAACGCACTTCGTCTGGTCTTGTGCGCCATGGTCTCAGGAAGTGTTATTTGAAATGGCGTTTAATATTGAAGCAAATGGACATCTACGTGGGCAACTTGCCCTACACCGCCACAGAA